>CAIYYW010000331.1 GCA_903930515.1 uncultured delta proteobacterium
AGAACAATCCGATGAGAAAAAAATTTGGGCTGGCTTTGGGAATTTTGTCGCTAATACTTTTGTTCGGGTGCGGGTCGCAAAATAACGGGAGCGGAGCGGGGATGGACCAGACCGGGAACGATCCCGGCCTGGAATTCAGCTTCGGCTCCGTGGCAGTGGACACCGTGATTGAAAGCCAGCCGGACGACCCCACGGTTTCCGGGACCGCCACTTTCGGTTTTTCCTGCAACAAGAAGAATTGCGGGTATAAGTGCAAGCTGGATGCCAAGGCTTGGGCGGATTGTAAGTCAGGCAAGAGATATGTCGGCCTGGCGGACGGATTGCATACCTTCAAGGTCAAGGCGCAGAATCCGGCCAACAACAGTTGGGATTCCACCCCGGCGACCTATGTCTGGACCATCAGCAGTTGGCCGAGCCAGGCCTGTTTCTTGGATACTTTTGATCGGGCGGATAATGCGGACCTGGGCGCGGACTGGGAAAAGAACCCGGTGGCCGGGACCGTCGTCTTGAACGATATTCAAATTTACGGAAACCAGCTTTATTCTCCGGCGAACGGTGACACGGCCCGGACCTGCGCGATGGCCGGCCTGAAATACGCGGTCACCGGGGGGATCGTCACCGCGGAATTTAAAATCACCAGCCCGCTTTTAAACAGCGCGGACGATTTGAGCGGCAATTCCCATCATGAACTGAGCATTGCGGCTTCCTCGGAATGGCCGGTTAATCCCGTTAATATCACTAATTATACCACTAATTATGTCCTGGCCGTGCTCTGGCGGAACAGCTATTACAATGATCACGACGGCCCGGCCAATTATTCCTTGCAGTTGGAAGCGGTGGGCAAGGAAGCCGAGCAGCATATTAGGTC
Source organism: uncultured delta proteobacterium (assembly GCA_903930515.1). GTDB lineage: Bacteria > RBG-13-61-14 > RBG-13-61-14 > RBG-13-61-14 > DRUE01 > CAIYYW01. Next base: position 869 of record CAIYYW010000331.1, read on the forward strand.
CGATCAACTGGGAAACCCGGTCGGCAAATTTTTGCAACTAATCATTAACACCAAGACCGACCGCGCCACCGCGAAGATTTTGGACGAATCCCGCAACACCCTGTTCGCGGTCAGCCTGACCGATCCCAAGATTTCCACCTTTGCCAAATATTGGTATGCCTGCTTATGCGCGAGGTTTTACGGATCGCTCAGCGTGGATAATTTTCAAGTGGACGCCGGAGGGTGTCCGTAAGGGTCGGAAATATCGGCCGGCGCGCAGCCTTGGGGGCGGGCAAGGTTTGGCCTGTCCTTGACACCAGCGCCTCTGCTTGCTAAATTAGGTTCCAACAAAAGAAGGAGTTGAGATTATGTCCCAGAACCTTTCACGCGGTACCGAACGGATCATCAAGGCCTTGATTGAAACGCTGAAGCCGAGGAAGCCGGGGTTTGATCCGGCGGCTGAGGAGTTTATGCTCCAGGTGGCGGACGATTTCCTGGGCGCGCTTCCCAGCCATATGAAGATTTTATTCCCGCTCGGCTTAAGGCTCCTGGAATACGGCACGCTCATTTTTGCGTTCTCCCCGATCCCGTTTTCCCGGATGAGCCTGTCAAAACGGGAGCAATATATCAAGGGCTGGATGGACAGCAAGATTCCCTTGCGCCGGGATTTGATCAAGGGGATGAAGGCGATCGCCTTGACCGGGTATTACGCGTTCCCGGAGGTGATGAATCATATCGGCTACAACCTTGAGGAACACCTGAAACGGATCAATGTGGTGGACCTGAACACCCCGCCCGCGGTGGCGTGCGATGCGGAGGCGGCGAAATATTTCCGGGAGATGGACAAGTTGGGGAAGTGGGGGATTGTGGACGGGCTGCCGGGCAAGGCTAAGAAGTATTTTGAGGAGCGCGAATAAAGGTAAAAAATAATGAGCGCGGACACGAATGTCTGCGGCACGAGGAGTAAGCAGGGATGATTATTACGGGAGATCAGGTCAGCAAGGACCTGGAAGAGAAATGTCAGGTGTTGATCATCGGCTCGGGCGCGGCCGGGGGAGCGATCGGGGCGGAGCTGTCCGAGGCCGGGGTGGATGTGATCATTTTGGAGGAAGGCGGGCATTACACCAGCAAGGATTTTGTTCCGGACCCGTCCAAGATGATCCCGATGTTGTATCGGGACGCCGGGACTTCGGTGATTATGGGGTCTCCGAGCATTATTTTCAGCGAGGGCTGTTGCGTGGGGGGATCCACCGTGATCAACGGCGGGATGTGCTGGCGGGTTCCGGAGAAGATTTTGAAACGCTGGAACCTTGAGTTCGGTCTCTCGGACATTACTCCCAAGGAGCTGGAGCCGTATTACCGGAAGGTGGAGAAGATCATCAATGTGGCGCCGCAGTCTCCGGAATCATTATCCAAGGCGGAGATGATGTTCCACCGCGCCACCACCAAGCTCGGGTACCTGATCCGGCGCAACCAGCGCAACCAGCTCAATTGCACCGGCGAGGGATTATGCGTGTTCGGATGCCCGACCGACCGGAAGCGCTCGGTCCTGGTGACTTATGTTCCCAAGGCGATGCAGGCCGGCGCGCGCCTTTACGCGGACTGCCGGGTGACCAAGATCACCAGCGAGCACGGAAGAGCCACCGGGATTGAGGGCCAAATCATTGACCGCAAGACCAAGAAGAAGAAGCACAAGGTCCGGATCAAGGCCCAACTCGTGATCGTGGCCTGCGGCGCGATCCAGACCCCGGCTTTGTTGCTCGGAAGCAAGCTCGGCAATTCTTCCAAACAGGTGGGCAAGAATTTCCTCTGCCATCCCAATGTCAAAATCGTGGGAATTTTTGACCAGCAGATCAATTACTGGGCCGGGGTGCATCAGGCCCACCAGGTGCATGAGTTCCTGGAAGAGGGAATGTTGTTCGCCCTCGGCGGGGTGCATCCTTCTTTGGTCTCGCTAAGTCTTCCCGGGTTCGGACGGCAGAGCATTGAGTTGATGGAACTCTGGAACCATATGGTGGTGGCCGGGGCCTTGATTGACGACACCACTTACGGAAAGGTGATCCGTCTTCCCTGGGGGCCGCCGCTCGCCCTGTACCAGATTGACGATATTGAATACGAACGGATGCTCCGGGCGATCGCCCTGATGAGCGAGATTATGTTCACCGCCGGCGCCCGCAAAGTCCTGCTCCCCTTCTTCCATCTCCAGGAACTCAACGGGATGGATGACATCAAAAAGGTGTTCTCCTCCGGGATCAAGAAGGCGGAGATTGAAACCCTGACCGTGCATGCCTTCGGAACCACCCGGATGTGCGCGGACCCGAACCGGGGAGTGGTCAACCAGTGGGGGGAGGTGAACGATTGCTCCAAGTTGTTCGTGGTGGACGGCGGGACCATCCCGACTTCTTTGGGGGTGAACCCTCAGGAAACCATTATGGCGCTCGCCACCCGGTCCGGCGTGCATATCCTGGAAAACAAGAATAAATACCTGAGTTGATTTCGCTCCCTTTGAAGAAAGGGCTTTATGGCTTTTTTATCCGCGAACGACTTTAGCCGCGATCCTGTTTAGGGCTAACTCGCCCGGTCCCGGTCGTCAACCTGCCCGATCACGCGCGCGGGCGCTCCCGCGGCAATGGAATGGTCGGGGATGTCCTTGCTCACCACGCTCCCGGCGCCGATGATGCAATGAGATCCGATCCTGACCCCGGGGAGGATGGTCACATAATTTCCCGCCAACACATAATCCCCGATCTCCACGGTTTGGATCCGCTCCTTTCGGGTATTGGACAGGTCGTGCAGATCTGAATCCATTATGCTCACCCCCCAGGCGAGAAAGACTTTCCTGCCCAGCCGGATCCGGTTTTTGGCCGTGATGATCACGCCGTTGAACCCGGAGTCGTCCCCGATCTCGATCCGGGCGTCCCGATATGCGGTAAAGACATTGGATAAATATTTGCATCGGAGAAAAATCCGTTCTCCCAGGAGGATCTCGGCCCCCGGCGCAGTGTCAAAAATGGTCGGGTATTCTCCGGATTCAATCACCGAGCCTTTGCCCAAAGCCACCCGTCCATAACCCCGGTAGCGGAAATTCCTCGCCTGGATGTCGCAGCCTTCCCCGAATTCCACCCGGCCTTTCAGGTTATGCCGCAGCCTCGCGAACCAGACCCGGTTCCAGTAATAGAGCCACTTGAGATAGGCGATCTCGTATAATCCCATCTTGTTTTCCGCCATCGCCTTCCCATTATAAAGGGTAAAAAAACTTTGTAAAAAAAGACCGCGGATCAAGCGGCATCTCGCCGGAGCAAAGCGCCGGGAAAGATGGGCGATCCCAAACGGCTGGGGCCGCGGCCTCCCGGAAATAGAATTGCGGCACGGCCCTCTCCTTTTTTGTTTGACAACCCCGGCGAAGGCCTTTAGAATTTTAGAAATAATGAAAAAAGGCATTCCTTTCTGGTCCGCGTTTTTCCTGGTTTCCCTGATTTTTCTAGGGTTGGAGGTCCTGGTCACCAGGATTTTTTCGCTGATCATCTGGCACAATCTCGCCTACCTGGTGATCAGCATGGCCTTGCTCGGGATCGGAGCCGCAGGGGTGTGGGACAGCCTTTTCCGGGAAAGAAAAAAACTGATCAATCCCGCCGCGCTCGCCCTGCTTTGCGGCCCGGCGCTGCTCCTGGTATTCCGGATCGTGGGAAGCCTGGAATTTGAATGGGGCTGGAAAGGGATTTCATTTTTGGTTTTGAGTTCGGGGTTGATTTTTATTCCCTTCTTCTTCCTGGGCCTGATCCTAGTGCGGGTGTTCTCCGGGCAGGCCGAGATGATCGGAAGGGTGTATGCCCTGAACCTGGTGGCGAGCGGAGCCGGGGCGATTTTGGCGATTGCTCTTTTGAAACCGCTGGGGATGCCCAAGGCCTTGATCCTGATCTGCCTCCTGCTCGGGCTCACGGGACTTTTGTTCAGTCTCGGAACCAGCAAGCGGCTCGCGGCCGTCGCCCTGGTCTGGATTTTTTTCAGCTCAAGCGGATTTCTCTGGGCGGAAGATTGGTTTAAATTCTCCATCACCTCCACCAAAAGCATGGGCAAGTTCCAGAAATTATGGCCCGATTTCAACCTGGAGTTTTCCCGATGGGACCCGATCGGGCGGGTGGACGCCTTTTCCAGCTCGCATAGCTGGATCAGCTCCCGGGCTCTTGAGCGGAAATATTTCTATCGCGGGATGACCACCGACGGCACCGCGGACACCGCCCTGATCAGCTTCAAGGACGACCTGGAAAAAACCTCCTTTTTCCGGAGCTCGGTCTATGGCCAGGCGTTCGTTCTTTTCGGACGGCCCCCGGAAAAGGTCCTGGTGATCGGAGTGGGGGGAGCGCCCGATGTTCAGGCCGGATTGAATGCCCGGGCCAAACAGGTGACCGGGGTGGAAGTGAACGGGACCGAGCTGGATGCGATCGGGATATTTTTGCCCGAGCTCGCGCATGACCCGCGGGTGAAGCTGGTCAAGTCAGACGGCAGGAGCTATGTGGCGCGGAGCAGGGAAACCTACGATGTGATCCAGATCAGCGGGGTGGACACCCTATCCGCCCTGCAATGGGGAGCATACCTGCATGCGGAAAACTATATCCATACCACCGAGTCTTATCTTGAATACTTGAAGCATCTGTCTCCCGACGGAATCCTGAGCATCGGCCTGATTGAAATTGAGCCGCCCAGGAATATCCTCCACGCCTGCGTGCTCCTTTTGGAAGCGATGACCAGGCTCGGGATCGAGCATCCGGAGGACAAGGTGATCCTGATCCAGAGTCAGCAATATATCCAGATGCTGGCGCGCAAGAAATCTTTCGAGCCTTCGGAAATTGAAAAATACCGCGCGGAGCTGGACCGGAACAACCCGCGCGATCCGGTCACTTTTGAATTCAGGTATTTGTTCAACCAGGTTGCGGAGATGTGGATCAGGTACGCCCCCGGGATGGGCAGGCCCGACGATCAATTCGCGCAATTTTTCCAAGCGGCGCGCGCCGGAAGGGCAAATGATTTCATCAAGGCCTATCCCTTTGACATCAGACCGGTGGATGATAATCGGCCGTTTTTTTACAAGTATTACCACTGGCCATTTTTTGCCTTCTCCGCGCAAGGTTCCGCGGGACTGATCCTCTGGGCCCAGGTCCTGGAAGCCGTGGTCTTCGCCGGCCTGTTCATGCTCCTGCCCCTGCTCTGGCTCAGGAAAAGGACCGGCGGCCTGACCAGACGGATCTGGTTTTTCTTCTTGATCGGCCTGGGATATATGATGATTGAAATACCCCTGATCCAGCGCTTCGCCCTATATCTCGGACATCCCACTTACGCCCTGGCGTTGGTGCTGGGAGTCTTGCTGTTCTTTTCCGGACTGGGCAGTTGGATGTTTCATCAATTCCCGGCGGCACGGTCCCGCCTGATCTGGATTTCAGTCGCCGCCATCGTCCTGATCAGCCTGCTCTCAATCAAGCTCGCCCCCGGTTTGATTTCCCTAACCCTCCTGCAATCGTTTCCCGTCCGCGCCTTGATCGCCGGCTCCTGGGTCGCCGCGCTCGGAATTTTTATGGGAATCCCTTTTCCCGCCAGGATCAGCGCGCTGGAAAAAGCCCGGCCCGGTCTCATCCCCTGGGCCTGGGCGATCAATATTTCCGCCTCGGTCGTGAGCTCCATCCTCGCCGTGATCCTGGCGATGAGTCTCGGGTTCAACCTCGTGTCCATCATCGCCTGCGCCTGCTATCTGCTCGCCGCCGCCTCTTTTCTCCTTTTGAAAGACTGAAATTTATTGTTGGGCTAAGACCTTTTAAGGCTGCGAGCGCCTTCCTCCTCCGCTAAAGCTGCAAAGGACAAGTCAGGCGCGATCTCTGGACTTCCCTTATGTTAAATGGTCAATCCCTGACCCTTCGGTCCCCTCTTTACAATGCTTTAAAATTCCTTATGCTCTTAAAGTTAGATAACTAATGAATAGTTCCATAAAGGGTAGATTCTTTTATCAGGCTTTAACGACTAACTAAAAAGGGAGGAAGCTAATATGAAAGAGGTTAACCATGGACTTGGGTTTATGGCAATAATTAGTCTTTTTTTTGCTATTTTCCTGATCCAGGCAGGTTGCCAGGCAGGCGTGGAAGAGGGCAACCTATCTTCTGGAATCTCGGGATTTGACAGCGTGGAAAGTTATGCCAAAGGTCTCAACACCAAAATCACGGCAGGACCTCCCTTGTGCGCAGACACAACCACGGCTCATTTCAAATTTAAATGCACCGCGGCCCCTTGCGCCTTCAAATGCAACCTGGATGATGCGGGTTGGAAAAAATGCAAGGCTTCCGCGACTCTTAAGGG
>CAIYYW010000332.1 GCA_903930515.1 uncultured delta proteobacterium
CGATCTAGGACGCAAAGGAAATCTTGATTTAAGGAGATATGGATTTGGCAAAGCGTCTTGATCTGGAGGCAATGAGGTTTGCCGTCCGGCGCGGCCGGATTGAATGGCAGAGGCACGCGCTGGAAAGAATGGCGGAGCGTGGTATATTTAGAGATGAAGTAAAGGAAGTCCTGCTCCGGGGAGAGCGGATTGAGGACTATGCGGAAGATCAGCCGTTCCCCAGCGCGCTGTTCCTGGGCAGGCCCAAGGGCCGGGCTTTGCATGTAGTGGCGGCATTCAACGCTGAGCGCATTATGGTTTTCATCATCACGGCCTATGAGCCGGAGTTGGCTCATTTTGAGCCGGACCTGAGAACTCGGAGGAAGAAATGACCAAGAAGAAAGGAAAAGACCTTTGCCCCTTTTGTGGGGGCTTGAAGAAGCCCGGGACCACTACCTTCACCGCGGAGCTTGGCTTTGGAGTGGTGGTGGTGAGACATGTGCCGGCATCGGTCTGCTCCCAATGCGGCGCCGACTGGATCAGCGACAAGACCGCGGCAAAGCTGGAAACCCTGGTGAAGGAAGCCAAAACCAAAAAGCTGGAAGTGGAAGTAACCGCTCTGGGCTGACTCCCGCGAGCGGCATTGCCTGCGATTCGGGGCGCAAATACTTTTGCTCTATGATGACCTCTAAAGCCTGTCTCAATCCTATTGCCTTCCCCGCCCTGGTCCCCAAAGTGATGAAGCTGGACCGGAAAAAGGAAGGCGGAAAATCCTTTGGCGGGATCATCGTGGAGCAGGTGGATGAGAATGGAACGATGAAGAAGCTGGACCTCTGAAAAAATCTCAGATCTCATATCAGTACTGTCCGGGGAAAATTATAGCGCCAAAGGCAATTTAAGTTGAGTCGAGGGAGGCGGATCGAGAAGGTGGAGGCTGTTTTTATCGAGGGAGAGGAGGTCGAGGATGGAGACACGCTGGAAGAGGTTCAGGGAGAAGATTTCGGTGAGGAGATGAAGGGATTGGGCATATTTGGTCTGGGCCTTGATGAAGTTGAGGATCAGGTAATAAATCAGGGCCGTCCAGATTTGGGTCATCACCGCATTCCTTGAGGTCCCCAGGAAGGATTTGATCTTCAGGTTCTGCTTGATCCATTTGAAAAAGGTTTCGATCTGCCAGCGGAGTTTGTAAATTTGGGCGATGGTGGAGGCGGCGAGCTTGAAGTTGTTGGTGAGGCAGGTGAGGGTTTGGTTCCTTTCCGGATCATAGATTTTCACCAGGCGCAAGCTTTTGGGATAGGCTTTTTTGGATTTGGGGCCGTTGAGGACAATGATCTGATCGGCGAGGATATTTTTAGTTGGTCAAAACTTCCTGCTGTCCGGTAACGGTGTAATCCTGATCCGCCCGGACCCTGGTGACGAAGGTGATGCGGCGGTTTTCCAATGAAAACAGGAAGTTGAAGTCCATATAGCCTTTATCAAAAGTTACGATGCTGTCCGGTTGAAGGTCTTTGGCGAGTTCGGGAGCGGCTTTGAGGTCGTGGGTTTTTCCGTGGGTGACGACCAGGAGGGAGGGGAGGATGGATTCCTGGTTGAGTCGGAAGTGGAGTTTGATGGCGCCCTTGCGCTTGCGGAATTTTGCCCAGGGGAAAGCGGCGAGGCAGAGTTCAATGAAGGTGGAGTCAAAGGCGAAAAAGGGGTTTTTGAATTTGAATTTGCGCTGGGGCCTCAGGGCGAGGAACCTGGTGAAGAGTTGGAGATAGAGTTGTTCAAAGAGTTGGGATGGCCTGCGGGTATTGGCGTCGGCGAGCGTTGACCTGGAGATCAAGCCGACCCCGAGGTGATAGAGTTGATGGGGAATGGCGTTGAAGGCGGCGGCCAGGTCCCGGAGCGAGTCCTTGCCGGTGGCTTGAGCGAAAAGCATGGCCACCAAATGGTCCCAGGTCCTGAAACTCTTGACATAATGATCGGCGCGATGGCTGCGGGAGACCTTTTCGACCAGTGCCCGGGGGATTTCCGCTAGAATTTGGTGGAAGACCGTGTTAACATGTCCCATGGTTTGAGAGCCTCCTATCGGTTCTTTTTAAAGCCAAATAAAATCTACCGAATTTGGAGACAACTCTCAAACCATCTCATTTTTTACCGGACACTACTGAGCTCAAATCTCAGAAAAGGCTGCCAGCAAGCACGATTAACCCAGACTCAACATCACACGATCATCAGGGGTCCAGCAAAAGCAAAAAAATAATTTTTTGCTTTTTGACAACAAGGCGTTTGACGGGGAAGGAGTATGCTAAGTTCGGCGTGCGTAAGTCATTGAATTTTAAGGTCTGCGGACCATCCTCCGTCCCGCTTCAAGGCG
>CAIYYW010000333.1 GCA_903930515.1 uncultured delta proteobacterium
AGCTTCAGGAGTAAGCGCAATCTCGGCTGGCTGGGGGCATACCTGTGCACTGACCTCTGGTGGCGGAGTAAAGTGCTGGGGGCAGAATAGGATTGGTGAACTTGGGAATGGGACAAAAACAGATAGTAAGGTTCCGGTGGATGTTTCCGGCCTGGCTTCAGGAGTAAGCGCAATCTCGGCTGGGGATGAGATTAACTGTGCCCTTACCTCCGGCGGGGGGATGATGTGCTGGGGTTCCAATGACGATGGTGAACTTGGGAATGGGGCAACTACCAATAGCAAGGTTCCAGTGGATGTTTCCGGCCTATCTTCAGGGATAAGCGCAATAGATGCTGGTGAGAATCATACCTGTGCCCTTGCCGTAAGCGGCGGAGTAAAGTGCTGGGGGGATAATGCTTATGGTCAACTTGTGAATGGGACAAATACCACGAGCAATGTTCCATTGGATGTGATCGGATTTGGCCCGTGAATTCAATATGGTGAATAACGGGAAAAGTGCGGTGAAACATTGTTTCGGGTTTGGAGTTCAGCCGCTTAGTCCTGTGGGGTTGGTGGAGGCGGGCTTGATTCTTTGGGCTTGATCCATTCCGGTCCGGTGGCGAGTTGGGACCCGGTCAGGAGCTGGAAGTAAACTGCGGTTGAGAAATCGGGGTTGCGATCCGGGTGTTCGGGATTGAGTCCTTCGGAGATTTTGAGGCTGAGCATCCAGCATTTCTGCCGGGCGAGGTAATTGAACATCAGGCTCTGGGAGTCCAGCATTTGATATTCCACCGAGTAGTTGATCCGGTAGTTGATCCCGAGGTTATCGGTTATGACCAGGTCGGTTCCCCCCATCCAGTTTTGAGCCGAATCCTGCTGATATGAATACCAGTAGGAGCGGAGTTCTTGGTCGCTGTAAATGTATCCGGCCAAAAAGCGGTCCTTCCTCCGGTCTTCCACCCAGGCGGTGGCGTAAGCGCGCCGCCACCGGCCTTTTTCAGGATTGAAGAACAGGTCGGTCTCTACCCCGAAATTTCTGGGGGATTGGACATACCCCTTGAATTCGGTATCAAGCCATCTCCGGTTTACCCAGCTATAAAACTGGTTTATTTCCATTTCGCTCAGGACCCTTGGGGAATCGGTTCCTTTGGCGATTTTTTTCTGGAACAGCAGGCTGTCCAGTTTCAGACCGACGATTCCGTTTTCGCGGCTGTTGGTGAGCCTCTGCAGGAAGGGATCGTCCGGGTTCTCGGTCGGTCCCTGGTAAAGGACGACCAGGCCTGGCTCAAGGAGATTGCGGTATTTGTTGCCCTCGGTTTTATCCTGGTTGAAAATCCGCTCCATTGCCAGACTGAGGTCCGCTCCGGCAACCGGCCGGCCCAGGACCACTGTTTCCGGGTCGGCCTCGGAATAATAAGGAGAGAAGGCGCCGACCTTATAGCCGGCAAAAGAGAATACCCGGAGGCCCGGTGCCAGGTATGGGGCAAAGGTCAGGCGCGGGAACAGGTCTCCCTGGACCGCTCTCCCGAATTCGCTCTGCTCGTGCCAGTAGTCCTCGGCCATTCCTCGGAGGTCAAACCCGATCGGGCCGTAGATGGGTAGGTTGAACAGTTGATACGATACCGCGGGCAATTGCTGGATCACCATCTGGTCCTGGTCCGGCCGGAACTCCGGGATTTCCCGGAGGTCCCATCCGGCAATGTCCTCCGCCCATTTCAATTCGCCGCTCAGGCTGGAATAGGGCAGGGATTGGGAGGCCACGATTTTGCTGTCAAGTTCGCGGGCGGAACGCGGGGACAATTCCTGGGGGAAATCCCGGATGTATTCATTGTCGCTGACCATACGGAGGTCCTCTCTCAGCCATCCGGAACCCCAACTGGATTCTCCTTGATACGACCCGCTCCATCTCCATTGATGTTCTTTGCTGTCCTCAATCGCGTATCCTTCCAGGTCCCCGGCGGAGATGGGGCCGAGGTTGTGTCGGAATTCCGCTCCGGCCATCAACCCCCGCTCCGAATACCAGGTGGGATATACGGTCAGGTCCGCGCTCGGGCCCAGCGCCAGGTAATAGGGGATTCCGGCGTAATACCCGGTGCGGCTGGAGTATCCGAACTCCGGGGGCAGCAGCCCGCTTTTTCTCTGATCGGAGATCGGCACTTCCCAATAAGGGAGGTAAAATATTTTCGCGCCCCGGATCAGGATGCGGGCGGAATGTAGCTTGGCCGTGCTTTGGGTGTCGGCGTTGATTTCCTTGGCCTCAAGCCCCCAGTCGGGCTTTTGTCCTCCCGAGCACTGGCAACTGGTCAGGCTGCCGTTCTTGAACAGGTATTGGGTCTCGTTGATCTTTTCCAGACGCTCGCCGCTGATGGTGATCTGCCCCTCGCCCGGTTTCGGCGGTTTCTGGCCGGTTACGCTGACCGGTTCCTGCTGAGTGGGCAGGGTCATTTTTCCGTTGATCATCCAGCCGGCATCGGTGTCCAAATTCAACTCGGCGTTCTCGGCCACGATCACTTCCCGTTCCCGGTCCTGATCGTTGCGGACCACTTCCACCGACTTGAGCGCGCGCACCACATTGGTTTTGAGATCAATCTGCATTTCCGGTCCGTAAATGGTGAAGGGCGGTTTTACGATCACCACATTTCCGGTCAGGGTGAGGATTTGGTTCTCGCGGTCATAGGTCAATTCCCGGGCGGTGGCCTGGACCGGGATTTGCGCGGGAGCGGCCGGTTCCTTTTTAGCGTCCTGCGCGAAAAGCGGAAGCGCGAGCAACAGATAGAGCAAGATCAGGAAGCCGCTCGGGCTTGGTTTTACGGCGCTCAGCATCCCCGGGCCTAGAGCTCAATAATTTCGCCCTGCTCCAGCGGAATGATCCGGGGCTTGGTTTTGGCCAGTTCGCGTTTCAGTTCGGAGAGGTAATTGGGCTTGAGATGGAAAGCGCGCGCGAGATATCCTTGCCGGTCTATTTTTTCCAACTCGGCCTCGGCCATTTTGGGGGTCAAATGGCCGGTAAGCTCGGCCAGTTTCTGCATCCGGTTCGGAAAGCTTACTTCAATCACCACCAGGCGCAGGTTGTTGATCTTGCCGGCTTCTTTCCAGATCCGCTCGGTCACGCTGCTGTCTCCGGTATAAATAAACGAGTTTTTGCCGTCGCTGACGATAAAGGCGCACGAAGGGATCGAATGATTTACCGGGATGGCCCGGATACTCAGTCCCTCAATTTTGGTCTCCTCGCCGATCTTGATCGGATGATAGGCCAGCACCGGATTTTCCGGGGTGGGTATCCGGGAAAAATCCGGCCAGATCCGGTTGTTCAAAATATGTTTCTGGATGATCTGGAGGCTCTTGGCCAGACCAACGATAAGGATCGGCTCTTTTCTTTTCCCGAAGACATTATCCGCGATAAACCCCAAATCCTGGATATGGTCCAGGTGGGTGTGGCTGATCAGGATGGCATTCACCTTGACCTGATCGGTCAGACTCAAGCCGGAAGTGAGAGCGCCTGCATCCAAGGCGACCCGGTTGTTGACCAGCAGGCAAGAACTCCTCATCCCCGGGCTTTCGCCCCCATACGCGCCTAAAACCTTGATCTCCATTTAAACCCTTTCTTACTGAATATTTTCAAACTGCTCTTTCATACTTAAGTATTCCAGGTACTTGCGCAAGCGGTTGGTGTCCGCCATAATCAGCCCGTCCGGAACCACCTTCAATAGTTTCCCTTTTTCCAGACGGCCGATGATCTCCCGGGCCTGCTCCGGCTCCAGGCCGGTCTTGCTGGCCAAGTCCTCAACCGACATATTTATCTTGATCCCGTCCTCAACCTGCTTGCCGGAAGAGTCCGCGGCCCGGGTCAGGGTGTGGACCACCCTTGAGTTGGCGTCCTTGTAAAGCAGGCTCTCAATCTGGTCATCGGCTTCCTGGAGCCGCTGGGAAAGCTTCTTGATCATCCGGACCGCGATCTCAATGTTGTTCTTGAGCATCAGTTCAAAGGTCTTGGGATCGATCACCAGCATCTTGCATTCCTCGACCGTGGTCGCGGTGGCGCTGCGGGGCTTGTTGTTCAGGATCGCCATCTCTCCGAAGAATTCTCCGGCCGGAAGCGTGGCCAGCACCTGCTCTTCCCCGCGGACATTTTTGGAAATCCTGATCCTGCCGGATTGGATCACATACATCTCCCGGCCGGTTTCGCCTTCCTTGAACAGCACGGTTCCGGGCGGAAATACCCGTCCCAATTTTTGAAAAAGAACATCCTCGTTACCCATTTTTAAACGCCTCCTTTTTGTCCAGTTTGTTCTCCTAGTTTATTTTGATTATCCAGGCTTGTCAAAAGAGCCAATCCCGATTCCGGGGCCGGGCTCCCTTTCGGACGATGCTGGGTGTAAATCCGGCTCTGGCGATAAGCCTTAAAAAAGGCTTCCACCGCCTCGGGCGACAGTTGGTTCCCGCGGTTCTGCCACAACTCCGTCAGCGCTTTTTCCTCGTCCAGCGCCGCCCGGTAGGGCCGGTCGGAGGTCATCGCGTCCCAGGTGTCGGCCACGGCGATGATCCTGGCGATCAGGGGTATCTGTTCTCCGGTCAGTTTGAGCGGGTATCCCCTTCCGTCCAGCCGCTCGTGATGATACCTGGTTCCGGGGATCACCTGCTCCAGGTTCTTGATGTGGCTTAAAATCTCGTAGCCCTGCTCCGGATGCGTGCGCATCTGGGCGAACTCCTCATCATCCAGCTTGCCCGGCTTGCGCAAAACCCGGTCCTCAATCCCGATCTTGCCGATGTCGTGAAGGATCGCGGACAGCTCCAGTTTCTCCCGCTCCTCCGGCGTCAGCCCCAGTTCGCGGCCGATCGCGACGGAGAAATCCCGGACCCGCTTGGTATGACCGCCGGTGTAGATGTCCCTTTTTTCAATGGCCAGGGCCAGGGCTTCCGCGGTCTGGAAAAAGGTCACCCGCTGTTCCTGGTAGAGGAAGGCGTTTTCCAGCGCGATCGCCACCTGGTCTGCCAGGCTGGTCATCAGCTTCAAGTCTTCGCGGTCAAAGACTTTTCCGGCGAGCTTGTTGATGGCCTGGAGCACGCCGATGATTTTGCCCTTGCTCTGCACCGGCACGGTCACCATATTGCGGGTGTGGAACTTGGATTTCCGGTCAACCTTGCTCGCCCATCTCGGGTCCTTTTCCGTGTCCGCGATCAAGGCGCACTCCCCGGTCTGAGCCACCCACCCGGCAACGCCTTCTCCGATCTTGAGCCGGATTTCCTTCACCTTGTCCGCCACCTCGCTCAAGACCACCTCGAAATAAAGCTCTCCCCGTTCCGCGTCAATCAGGTAGAGCGACCCGGCCTGGCAATCCAACAGGCGCACCACCGCCTCCATCGCCCGGGTGCGCACGGTCTTGGGCTCCAGGCTGGAATTGAGGATCCGGTTGATCTCCAAAAGCATCCCGGTCTGTTCCACTTCCTCCCGGAGAGTCTTCTCCAACCGCGCGTTCTCCGCGGCCAGGGTCAGTTCCGGCAGAAGGGTCTGGAACGCTCCCAGGTCTTTCCTTGACAGCTCCCGTTTTTTTGAAGCCAAAACACAGATGAGCAGGATCTGATTTCTCTTGCCGAAAGACGCCGCGGCGATGGATTTCGGCTGGAACTGAAAAGCCCGGGAGAAAAATTTCCGGGCCGGTAAATTCCGGCCGCCCAAGTTGAGGATCAACTCGCCCGGTTTTTTTTGCAAGCCGGAAAGGCCCGCGGCATCAGGACTGAATTTGGCGACCCATCCGGATTTTTTCAGGCTGGACCGGAGCAGGGTAAATTCTTTCCCTTTAGCCCGGCGCCAGATCAGGAAACCGTCCAGCTTCAGGATCCGGCGCGCTTGCTCGAGCATTTCCAGCAGGTTTTTTTGAGAGGATTGCGGCCGGTCCTGGAAGGAGCCTGGTTTTTGCCGTAATTTCCTTGCCGGATTTCCGGGCGATGCTCTTCGGGCTTTGGGCTTCGGTTTTTTCTTTCCGGTTTTATTCATCCCTGGTCTCCTATAATCTTTTTGATGGTTGCCTCCACCCGCTTTTCAATGGTCTGTTCCAGGAGCGAGATCATCTCGGGGTGGCTCTTTGCAAGCTGGTCAAACCCGGCCCGGTCCAGGACCAGCAGTTCGGTCGGGGTCAGCGCGGTGATGGTCGCGGTCCGGGGCTTGTTCTTGATCAGGCTGACTTCTCCGAAAAATTCCCCGACGCTGAGCCGTGCCAGGGTCAATCTCCGGCGGTCCTTGGGGTCGAGGGTGGTCACTTCCACCCGGCCGCTCTTGATCAAAAACATTGAACCCCCGGGGTCCCCTTCCCGGACCACGGTCTCTCCGGGCGCGGCTTCTTTCAACTCTAATTTTTCAATCAACTCCTGCCGGTCCGCGGGGGGAAGGATGCTGGTGAGCGGGCTTAATGCCAAAAGGTTGTCCAAAACCCGGTCCTTGTAAAACCGGAGCATCGCCTCTTTCACCTGGGGATACTTTTCCAGGATCGCGTCCATATCGGTTTTGGAAATCTCCAACAACTCCAGGTCGGTTTTGGCCTTGACGGTGGCCTGCCTCTTGCCGCCGGTGAAATATGCGAACTCTCCGAAGAAGTCCCCGGATTTGAGGTTTGCCACCTGCTTTTCCGGTCCTTCGGGGCTTTTCTTGGTCACTTCCACTTCGCCCTCGGCGATGATGAAGATGGAATCCCCCTCATCCTCTTCCCGGCAGACCCTGAGCCCGGCCGGGATTTTGACCGAGCGCAGTCTTTGATAAACCTCGGCGAATTCCTCCGGCGCCAAGTCCGAGAATAGCAGGAAATCCAGGCTGGATTTTTCCGCTTCCGATTCTTCTATTACTTCCGGCTCCGAGACTTCTCCTTCAGCCGGGGATTGCGCTTCCGGCTCTTCAGGAATTTCAATCGGACCCCTCTCCTTCAAGGCTTCTTTGGACTCGGCCGTTTCCGAATCCCATTCCGGCTCAGGCGCGGGCTTGGCCGGGAAAGGCGCTGGTCTAGGCGCCGCTGGTTGGGGCTCGGCCGGCTTGAGTTCGGAAGCGAGCATTTTTTTCGGCTCAATCTTTCCGATGATGGGTCCGCGCTTTTTGGCCAGCATCTGCTCTATTTCTTTATTGATCTCCTGGTCATCCGGGAGAAGCTCCTGGAGAATTTTTCCGACCGCAATGGCCTGGACGAGAAAGCCGGTGTCGAGGTATCCCTTCATCGCCTCGCGGTAGGCCTTCACTCCCTGATCCTCCTGGTCCAGCTTGAAATAAATTTCAGCCATTTTCTGAAGGGTCTTGGCGTCCGCTCCCCCGGCCTGCCGGATCTGCCCGTAAATCTCGATCGCCTTGTCCAGCTTGTTCTTGCCGCGGAATTTCTCCGCCTCGCTCTTCAGTTTTTTGACATCAACCTTCATAATTGCCGCCTCTTATTTTTTAGTCAGCCGGAACACGCCGTCCCAATCCGGGGGAGGCGGGTTTTCCAGATAGGCCTGGGAGCGATCGAGATATACCTTGCTCGGGGAATCCGCCGGGTCCAGTTCCAGGGCTTTCTTGAAGAGCGAGACCGCTTGGCCGAAATCTTTCGCCCGAAATAGCTCCAAAGCTTTGGCATAGATTTCCACCACTTCTTTTTTCTTCGGATCCAATTCCCCCTTCTTGGCCAGCAACTGATAAACCCGGACCGGCTTCTGCTTCCCCACCACGGCCAGCAGGTCCAGCTCGCGGACTTCAACCGAGTCCTTGGCCTCCTGGTAAGTGGACTCGCTGATCATCAGGTTGGTTCCATAGGCCTTGTTGGCCCCTTCCAATCTGCTGGCCAAATTGACCTCGTCCCCGATCACGGTGTAATCCATCCGTCGGGCCGACCCCATATTCCCGACCTTGACCAGACCGGTATTAAGCCCGATCCGGCAATTGATCGCCGGCCATCCCTCCGCGGCCCATTCCTGGTTCAGCTCCTTAAGCCTCCGGTGCATTTCCAGCGAACTCAGGCAGGCGATCCGGGCGTGATCCGGATAGTCAAACGGCGCCCCGAAGATCGCCATCACCGCGTCTCCGATATATTTGTCCACCGTGCCCCGGTTCTTGAGCACGATGTCGCTCATCTCGGTCAGGTACTGGTTCAGCAGGTGGACCAGCTTTTCGGTCGGGAGCTTTTCGCTGATGGAGGTGAAGCCGGCGATGTCCGAGAAGAACACGGTCACCCGTTTGTCTTCCCCGCCCAGCCTGAGTTTATCCGGGTGGGAGCACAGTTCTTCAATCACCTCCTGCGACAAATATAGGCTGAAGGTATTGCGGATGAACCTCTTTTCCTTTTCCTCCATCGTGTAGTGATAGAGGGTGATCCCCATATAGATCAGGACCCATGACAAGGTCGGATAGAGCAGGGTCAGGGAATAATGGAGTTGGTTGAACAGATAATAATTGAACCAACTGTATCCGACCACCAGGATCGCGATCAGGCCGGCGCTGTAGAGCGGACGGATCTTGGGGTAAATCCAACTGAGCAGTATCCCGAGCGCCGCGATCCCCAGGATGTCAAACGCCCACATCCAGTTCGGCCGGTAGAGTTCGCGGTTATGGAGCGCGTTGTCAATGATATTGGCGTGGCTCATCAGCCCCGGCATGGTCCCGAACGGGGTGTTCCAGACATCATAAATCCCGACCGCAGTGGGTCCGACCAGAACGATCTTGTCCTTGAAGGCCTGCTCCGGGTTGAATTTTCCGCTTTTCCTCTGCTCGGCAAAATCATTGATCACATCGTAAAAGCTGTAAAGCTGGAACCGGTTCAGATTGCCCTGATAGTTGATCAGCATCTTGCCGTCTTCATTCACCCGGACCCGGTAATCGCCGACCCGGACGCTTTCCACCCCGGACTCGTTGACCACCACCACCGGGTCCTGGTTGCCGGCGTAGATCCGGAGCGCTTCCAAAGCCAGGCTGGGGAATAAAATATAATCCTCCGGTTTTTTTAAATCCTCCAGGAAAGGCCATCCCGCGATCAGGGCCGCGCTGCGGAGCACTCCGTCCGAATCCGCGACCGAAGAGAAATATCCGGTGCCGCTGATGTTCCTGGCGAAAATAGGCAGGTTGACCTGGAACCCGAAGATGGGGGTGACGCCCCCGGCTCTCAGGGGCGGGTTGCTTTTTGACGCGGCCAGGGTACCGGCGTTGGAACCGTATTTATACTTGACGATCTTGATCGCGTATGGCTTAAGTTGCTCCAGGCGGGAAAGGTTTTCCGCTGCGCTCACCTGTTTGGCCTCGGTGTCGGTCTGATAAAAAATCCAACCCAGGATCTCATTATCAGCGGCAGCCAGGGCGTCCGCCAGGGCCTGATCGGTGTTGGCCTGTTGTTCCAGGTCATTGACATAAGCCAGGAACGCGTCCCGCTCTTTCCCTTCCATCCCGAGCAGGGCGTCCTTGACCTTCCGGACCTGCTCGGCTTCCGCGGCCTGGCCTTTGTCCTGGGACAATCTCTTCAACTCCTGGTCCAAAAGCCGGACTGCCTCCCGGTTTTTTTGGGCAAGGCCTTGGCTGCCTTGGGTCAGATAGTATTCCTTCAGCTTTTCCAGGAATTGGAGGTTGAGGTTCTGGTCCGGCTCGGAAAAAATCACATCCAGCGCAACCATCTTGGGATGGTATTTATTAATCGCCTTGAAGAATTGCGCCCAATAAATGCGCGGCCAGGGCCATCTCCCCAGCTTGGTCACGCTCTTCTCGTCCATCGCCACCAGCACGATCTCCGGCGCGCCCGTTTGCTCTCCCCGGATCCGGAACCGCAGGTCATACGCCTTAGACTCCAGGGCCTCCAGGAACATCGGCCGCTGGTAGATCACAATCACCATCAAGATGGTCAGGTAGATGCCGATCCGGAGGGAATTAAGACGGAACAGAAAATTGAGCAGTTTCTTCATAAGACGGTAATTATACAATTATTAGGGGGGATTGGCAAACTTTAGAGGGTGGGTTGGGGGTTGGGGATTAGCAAAAGCCTATCCCCTGCAATTCCCAATTATTCCGGGATTTCCTTGCCCACCCGCTGCTCAACATAATCAATGGTGTTTTGGATCGTGCGCATTTTTTCCAGGTCCTCGTCCGGGACTTCCAGGTTGAACTCATCCTCCATAATCAGCACCAGCTCCCACAGGTCCATTGAGCTGATCCCCAGGTCCTCAATAAAATTAGCCTCCGGCACCACCTTTTCTTTATCAACCTCCAGGTGCTCCAGAATCAACCCGATCACCCGATCCTTAACCAGCATTTTATCTTAACCTCCGATTTACCTTTTTGGGAAAGCTCGCGGCGCAGACCCCCTGGTCTCTATGTCTGCGAGCCTATTTATCATTTTATCAGGTTTCATCCTAAAAACAATCCTCCATTGATATGGATCACCTGTCCGGTGATATAGCCCGATCCCGGCAGGCATAAAAATCCGGCCAGTTCCGCCACTTCCTCGGGCCGTCCCGGACGTCCGAGCGGGATCGCCTTCACAATCTCCCGGCGCCTCCCCTCCGGGATTTTTTCGGTCATCGCCGTCTCAATCAATCCCGGCGCGAGCGCGTTCACCGTTACCCGGTAGGGCGCGAGTTCCAATGCCAGCGACCTGGTCAGCCCGATCAGGCCGGCCTTGCTCGCCGCATAATTGGTCTGGCCGACCTGTCCAAGATATGCCACCACCGAGCTTAAGCTGATGATCCGGCCGTAATGCTTCTTCACCATCACCCGGCTCGCGGCCCGGGCGCAATTGAAAGACCCGGTCAAATTCACCGCGATCACTTCCATCCAGTCCTCAAACTTCATCCTCGGAAGTATTTGGTCCCGGGTGATCCCCGCGTTATTGACCAAAATTTCCAGGCCGCCCAATTCCTTCTCCAGCTTTTTCACTTCTTCCTGGACCTGGGCAAAATCGGTTACGGAAAAGCCGGAAAAAACCGCGCTCCCGCCCTTCGCCTCAATCAGATTGACCGTTTCCTTGCCTGCGGTCTCGACCAGATCGTTGACCGCGATGCTCGCCCCCAGGCTTGAGAGCTTGAAGGCGATCTCTCTTCCGATCCCCTGGCCGGCGCCGGTGATCAGGGCCCGCTGCCCGGTTAGTGGTTTGGGATCCATATCAGAGGATGCTCCTAAGCGACTGGAGGTCGGCGGTGGTTGAAAAATTAAACACCGGAATCTCCGGCGCGATTTTCTTGACCAACCCGGCCAGAACCCTGCCCGGGCCGATTTCAATAAAGGCCTCCGGTTTTTTTTCCGTCAATCCCGCGACGGATTCCGACCATCGCACCGGAGAAATCACCTGCCTGGTCAAAATACCCCGGGCCGCTTCCGGTCCCGGATACGGCTTGGCCTCCAGGTTGGAAATCACCGGGAACTTTAAGGGATGGAAACCGATTCCCGCCAGGAGACGATCCAGCCCTTCCGAAGCGGACCGCATCATCGGAGAATGGAACGCGCCGCTGACCTTGAGCCGGATTCCCCGGACCCGGCGCTCCTTTAACAGCTTCTGCGCCCGGATCAGGCCGGCATTGGTCCCGGAGATCACCGCCTGTCCAGGCGCGTTTAAATTTGCCAAAACCAAAACCTCTCCGGCTCCGGCCTCTTGGCAAACCTTCTCAACCTCTTCCGGCTCCAATCCCAAAACCGCGATCATCCCGGCCTCTCCGCCCTTCCCGGCCTCGGCCATCAACTCCCCGCGCTTGCGAGTCAGCCTCAGCCCGTCCGAAAAATCCAAAGCCCCGGCGCAAACCAGCGCGCTGTACTCGCCCAGGCTGTGGCCGGCGCCCGCGCACGGGACAAAATTGAACTCGCGCTCCAGGATTTTAAAACCGACATAGGAAATCAGCAGCAAACAGGGCTGGGCGTTCTCGGTCCGGGTCAACTCATCCTCCGGGCCTGCAAAGCATAGTTCCGGGAATTCCAAATCCAAGACCTCGCCCGCGGCTTGAAATATTTCCCGCGCCTGGGCGAAATCCTGAAACCACTCTTTCCCCATTCCCGGCGTTTGCGATCCCTGTCCGGGGAACAGCGCGACTATCCCCATCTCCTCTCCTTAAATAATATCAAACCGGTTGAGCGTCTCTTCAGACTTCCTCAACCTCTTTCACCGGCCGGCCTTTGTAATAGCCGCAGTACAAGCACACCCGGTGGGGAAGGATCTTTTCCGCGCAATTCGGACAGGGGATCAGGCTGGGCGGAATCAAATGGTGATGCGCCCGTCTTTTATTCCGACGCGACTTGGAAGTTCTTTTCTTGGGAACTGGCATAATCTACCCTCGCAAAAAAAATTTTAGATAGTCTAAACCATTATTTGTCTAGTTTCAACTCCCGCAACACCCGGAGCCTGAGATCCCCGGATTCCTTCGCGCAACCACAGCTCTCCAAATTCAAATTCGCGCAGCAGCCCGGGCACACCCCCTTGCAGTCAGGGCTGCACAAAAACTGGAGCGGAACATCTAATGAGAACTGTTCCCGGAAATACGGGGCCAGGTCCAAAACCGGTCCCTGATAATAAAGATGAGAAAGGTCGTCCGGAGGCAACCCCTGTTCCTCCTCCCCCTCAACCTTTTCCCCGCCCGGCATCAAAACCAACTCAAACCTGGAATCCAGGGGGTAATCCATCTCCTGTCCGCAGCGCGAGCAGAAGGTATGGAGCAGCGACTGGATCTTCCCGCGCAGATGAAGGGTATTGCCTTCCTTGCCCAGGCTCCCGGAAAGCTGGATCCGATCCTTGACAAAGCACAGGTCATTCTCAGTCGTGTATTCCGGGATGTTGCTCAGCCAGCCTCTCTCCAAATCCTCGCTGATCTGGACGGCCTCTTCCGGTAAACGGTCAATGTGAATGATTAAGCTCATCGGCCGGCTCCTTTCTCGCTTCGGCAGGTCTTACTCAAAAATTAACACATTTCCCGCTTAAGTCAAATCCATCGGCCCGGAAGTCCGGGGGCTGAAGTCTGGATCCTGGAGTCCCAAGTCCTGGAATTACCCCCGAAACCCCCAGATTTAGGGCAAGTTGAAAAAAAATCGCTACAGATTGATTTTTTGCTTGACAAGTGATTAAGATTATGGTAAATATGTGCTTAATTAAATAAAATTAAGGGGCGTAAGGATGGCGGATAAAATTGACAAGCTTTTGGAGAGCAATTTCCGGCTCGACCCCTGTTATGTGCCGGCGATGCTCAAGGTTTCCACCAAACTCCAAGGCTCTGATGACGCCCACCTGGACGAGTTATTGGAAGGCACTTTAAGCTCGTCCAACCTGACCCGGCAGGACCTGGAAACCTACATTGACCTGCACCGGGACGAGTTGGAGGAAGAAGCGAAAAGACTTGTCTTTTGAACAGGAGCCTATTTGCCAGGGGCGGCATTGGGAGATTGAGCGGAATCGCCAGGGGGCTGAGAAGGGATGGGAACGGAAAGATACGCTGACCCTGGCAAATAGCCTCTTGCATTTAGCGGCCGGGATCCAGGAGCCTTTGGCCGGCATATGTTTCCCAGTTCAACTTTCCAACGGACTTGATTAAAAAAGAAACCAGAAAGCGGGAAAAGGGGTCTAAATCTACGCCTGCGGAAGATCCTAATGTCCGGACGCTTGCGCGGGGGTAAAAAGAGCGGGGTCAAGGGTCAAAGACTCCGGTTGAAATCAAAAGCTAAAGGTGATATTTTGCAGAAGCAGGAGGGCTGAATTAAATGAGCCGAAGGACCAGCAAAGTTTTTTGGGCGCTGATTTTGATTGCGGTCTGCGTTGCCGGGGGATACTGGCTGGGGAAGAGCAGCCAGGGCTTGCGCTTTCCCTGGCGACTGGGAACGCCGACACCTGCGGGGGGGAAGCCGGCCACGGTCTTGCCGCAGCAGGTGATCATCCCGAAGGGGATGGCGGAATTTGAGCAGCGGGTGATGCTGGCGGCGAACAAGGCTCTGCCGGCTGTGGTCAACATCAACACCGAGCGGCGGGTCATGGTTCAGGGGACATCCAATCCCTTTTTCTACACGCCTCCCCGGGAGCAGATTCAGAAGAGCCTGGGCTCGGGCGTGATTGTCACCCAGGACGGATACATCCTGACCAATAACCATGTGATTGAGGAAGCGGATGTGATTATGGTCTCGCTTGTGGACAAACGCGCGTTCAGCGCCAAGGTGGTGGGCTCGGACCCCAAAACCGACCTGGCTTTGCTCAAGATCGACACCACTGATCTTCCCACCCTCCCGCTCGGCGATTCCGGCAAGCTGGAGGTGGGACAGTTCGTGCTCGCGGTCGGGGACCCCTTCGGGCTTTCCGGGACCGTTACCATGGGGATTGTCAGCGCCAAGGGCCGCGCCAACTTAAAGATCGCGGATTACGAGGATTTCATCCAGACCGACGCCTCAATCAATCCGGGCAACTCTGGGGGCGCCCTGGTGAATTTGGACGGAGAGTTGATCGGGATCAACACCGTGATCTTTTCCCAGACCGGGGGTTCAGTCGGAGTCGGCTTCGCCATCCCCTCCAATATGGCCAAGGCCGTGATGTATAATTTGATTGAATACGGAAGGGTGGTGCGCGGCTGGCTCGGGGTCGGAATCCAGGACCTGAACCCGCAATCCAGAAAAATCCTCAATTACCAGGGCGAGGGGGCGCTGGTGGGGTTGGTGATGGAAAAGAGTCCCGCGCAAAAGGCCGGAATCAAAACCGGGGATATTATCAGCAGCTATCACGGCCAGCCCATCAACAGCGGCAGCGAATTAAAGAACCTGGTCGGCGATACTCATCCGGGAGATAAGGTTGAGTTCAAGGTGATCCGGAATGGCCAGGAGCTGACCCTGAGCGCGAAGATAGAGGAGATGAAAGAGGAAGGGATGGTTCAACCGGGAGTGGCGATCGTTCCCACCCTGGGCTTGCAGGTGGAAGATTTGAATGATACTTTGCGCGAACAATTCGGCATTCCCCGCGAACTGCAGGGCGTGGTCATTACCGCGGTGGATGAGAGAAGCCGGGCGGAAGAGGCCGGGATCCAGATCGGCGATGTGGTTTTGCGGGTGAACCAAACCATTGTCAAGAGCAGCCAGGATTTCTGGAAAACCGTGGAGCCGGCTGGAAAGGATCAAATTATGCTCTGGATCTGGAGGCTGTCCCAGACCGTGGTCGTGGGCATCCCGCCGGAACAATAAAAGCGGGAAACGGAAAACCGGGAACCCGCCTTCGCTCCCGCTTCGGCCGGGAATACCGTGGGCAGTCGGGCAACGGATCCATTCCCCTTTAATCGGTCCCCGTTGCTCATCCTTCGTTCATATCGTTGCCCGCCGCGGGGCTTGATTTAAACCGCGGATGCCATAATATTCTATTAGAATGACCCGGTTCCATCCGGCGCCGGGCTTCCAAAGGTAACAAGAATGGCAAAATGCGCGAAATGCGGGGAAGAGGTTCAGACCGGGAAGAAGTTCTGCCCGGAATGCGGGGAATCTACGACCCGCCGCGACCCCGGCACGGTGGAACTGCACAAGACCGAGGACCGGTTTGAGGAAGCGATAAATTCGACCGGGAGATATAAGGTCAAGAAGCTGCTGGGCCGCGGAGGGATGGGTGTGGTCTATCACGCCCTGGACAAGGAGCTGGGGATTGATGTCGCGATCAAGAGCCTGCCCCCCGAGCTGTCCGCAGATGTCCGGAGTCTGAACCAGCTTCGGCAGGAAGCCAAACTGAGTATGCAACTCACTCATCACGGGATCGTCCGTCTCTACGACCTAAAGGAGGCCCAGGACTCAAGGCTGTTGGTGATGGAATACATCCCCGGCTTTAACCTCTCCGATTACCTGTTCCTGCGCGAGAAACTTTCGGAGGAAGAGGCCTGGGAGATTTTAAAGCCGGTGGCCGACGCGCTGGATTACGCTCATTCCCGGAAGGTGATCCATCGCGACATCAAGCCGAGCAACATCCTGTTCAAGACCACCAAAACCGTCCAGGAAATCGCCGAGTCCTATCAGAAGGAAAAGAAATTCCCCGCCGACCTGGAGATCAAGGTGGCCGACTTCGGCATCGCCCGGACCGTGAGCGATTCCATGAGCCGTCTGAGCAATATGCCGGTTTCCGGAACCCTGAGCTATATGAGTTCGGAACAGATCCGCGGCAAGCGCCAGACCCACTTTACCGATGTTTATTCCCTGGCCGTGGTCGCCTACGAACTGCTCTGCGGCCGGCCTCCCTTTTACCAGGGCGAGATCACCTACCAGATCATCAACGAATCCACGGAGCCGATCTCCGGGATCAAGCCCGAATATATGCAGGCCATCCTCAAAGGGTTGTCCAAAAACCCCGAAGACCGGCCCCAGACCTGCTCGGAATTCATCCAACTCCCGCAGCAACTTGCCCAAAGCAAAGACCACTGGGAATTGGTCCCGGCCCAGCCCTCTACTCCGGCGTCAACCCCGGCCGCGCCCGCGGCCGAGCCGAGCCTTTC
>CAIYYW010000334.1 GCA_903930515.1 uncultured delta proteobacterium
ATGCTGGTGGTTCGCATACCTGTGCCCTGACCTCCGGCGGCGGAGTAAAGTGCTGGGGGTATAATTATTTTGGGCAACTTGGGAATGGGACAAATACCAATAGCTATGTTTTGGTGGATGTTTCCGGCCTGTCTTCAGGGGTAAGCGCAATCTCGGCTGGGGGTTATCATACCTGTGCCCTTATATCCAGCGGCGGAGTAAAGTGCTGGGGGCGTAATGGGGAGGGTGCACTTGGGAATGGGACAAATACTGATAGCAATATTCCAGTAGATGTGTTCGGATTCGGGCCGTGACTTCAATAAAATGAGCCGTGGGTCGGCAAGCTGGATCGCACCAGGGTTACCAGAGGGACGGCCAGCCTGGTCAAGCGCCGGCCCGAGCGGGGTTCGGGGCAGTCAAGGAGCGTCTTGCCGCACCCGAAATGGGGCAGGTCAATATAGCCCGAGGCGGGACCCTGGCTTGCAGCTACCCTGCGCCCCTTTCCTTCCCTTTCTTTCCTGTTCATTCCACCGACTACCACTATTGCGTGTCCCAAGAAATCAATGGCAACTCATTAGGGGAGCAATGGTGTCCTTTTATATCCAGAAGGATGACTTTCGGGATACCATAAATAAATGATCAACTCTGAATCAAATCTGAAACTCAAGGGCTATTTGGGCAACAGGCCCTTAACTTTTAATTAGGCGCTTTCGCGCCGAAACATTATTTCCTGATCCCGGCCGCGCTATTTTTCTTTCTGCGCTTTTATTGAGCTGATATAATTACCGGCGCCCCTTCCCTTGATCTCGCGGGTTTTTCCGTCCTGGGTGAATTGGAATTCATAATCCACCCAGAAGCGGTAGGACCAGGTTTCAGCCACTAAAAGCTTGGACAATTGCTGGAACAACTTGGGGTAAGCCGCCAGCACATTTGATTTTTCCTGGATCTGCGACACCCGGATCTCCCCGGTCAGACGGTCCTGTCCGTGGACCGCTTCAATTAAAAATTTGCGCGGGCAAGGCACCAGCCCGCCGGGCACGGGGAGTAATTCGCTTTCGCGGTATTTGAATTCATGGGAGGAGAACAAAATCTTGCCGGGTTCAGCCACCATCAGCCTTTGGGTCCATTTCTCGGCCAAGTCTTTGGAAGAGTTCATCACGATGCTGATGGTGGCGGTATCCGCATAGATCCAGAAGCCGCGCCATTCGCTCGGGTAGCGCGTGGGGGATAGCACCTGCCAGTCGTGGTTCATACTGCCCACTCCGCTCAAGTCAAAAGTCTTGCCGTTATAAGTGAGCCGTCCGGTGATCTTCGCCCAGGGGATCGGAAAATTGTATCGGACAAAATCTCCGCTCTCCGGGAAAACAATCTTGCCGTCGCCTTGCTGAAAGCTGGGCGCCAGTATTTGACAGGTGAAATCCGCTTGGATCTGCTTGCCGGAGAACATGAGCCGATACCGGTCTTTTTGCAGTTCTATCCGACCATTGCCGGCGCCGATTCCAAAACCCTGCGCGTCTATCCTGACCTGGTCCGGATCAAAATGTATTTTTTCTAAATGCAAGCCGGTGGCGGGATCGGAGACAGTTATGCCAGTGTCCAGGTATCTGCGCGAAATACCCAGGTTGTGGAGTTGGTAGGTTACGGTCACGAGGATCCCTTCTTTGGGAAACTGCATTTCGTTGAACCAGATTTCGGTGTAAAAACGGGCGTCCTGCGGATGCGCCTTGAACATCTCCAGATCGGTCTTGTCATAACCCGAGACCCTGCCGTTAAGATGACCCTGAAAAATTACGGTCTTGACCGCCCAGGCCGAGACCGAGCAGATCAATGCCAGGATCAAAACCATCCCGAAGCGCCTGATTTTTTTCCGCGATTCCATCATTACCCTCCTTAAACCTGAATTCGACAAGTCATAAGTTGAGACCTGACCAGATTTCACCTGAGTGCCGCAAAGGCTTTTTCCAGATCTTGGACCGTGGGCGGCGGAGTGTATTTTCGGAAGTTTTCCACTTGGTACCAGCCGTCCCATTTCTCCCATTTCTGTCCCCGATCCAGCAGTTCCCGGAGCTTGAGCAGATGGTCAATCGCTTCTTTCCGGCGCTGCTCCAGCCGGTTCCTTGCGGCCTGATTTTCTTCCGGAGAGAGAAAGTATCCGCGGAGCTTCTGATGATCCTGGATGACCTGTCCGATCGTCCGGTTGAGCTTTAAATTTTCGCAATAGATCAAAGCCGGGAAATAGATCTGGTCGTCAAAAACCAGCCGGCGGGATTCCGGCACTTTCGGTTCAGCCGCTTTTGCGTATGCCAGCGCCCGCTCCGCGTCCGAGAGCGATTGCTCAGAGGCGGAGAATCCCGGATCCAGGATCAGTCCCTTGCTGAGCAGGTTGAGCAGGACCTTGGTATTGGAAGTGAGGTTTTCGTACCCGGCCGCTTTTTCATTCGCGGAATGGAGCGCTTTCAAGCTCTTGACTATTTCCGGAGCGGCTTCCTTTCCGAAATACCTGCCCGCCCATTCCAGATAAAATTTCTCCCCGTCAAACCCCGCCGGGTCCCAGGCCGCCCTTCCCGCAGCCTCCAGGTTGAGAATGAAATTCTTGAACGACTGGCCGTTGACAAGATAGTTCGCGGTCATCCCGCGCTGATATGCCTCCCGGGTGGATTTCCCGATCCGGTCCGGGTATGGGTCCTGGACCGTCTGGTTCTTCCAGAAGCCCGCGTGAATATAGATTCCGAATTGATGTCCTTTCCAATCCCCGGGCCAGTCCGGATACCGGGCATATCCATTATCCGCCCAGATCATCTCAATCCTTTGATCCGGATTATAATCCCCGCTCAGCCAGGTCTTCTGGCCGTCCGACCAAAGCATGCCGATCACCCGGGCGTTTGAATTATGCGACTGGACCAGGGCGTTCAGGTCGTTGACCAGCCGGGTGTGCAGGACGGGCTGGTTGATCCCGAGCAGTTTTTCGCGCGGGCATTTATAAGGCCGGTCCCACCAGGGGTCGCGCGGGCTGTGCATAAAAAGATCCGCCTTGCCGATCGGAGTGCTTTCCAGATAGTAGCGGTAAACGCCCATCCATTGGTAATAATTTTCGCTCAGGCATTTTTTTTCATAAGGCAGATGATAAAACTCCCAGCCCAGGCTGGTCTCAACCTGGACCATCATCCCCTTGGTGTGCGCGTAGTCCATCACCATCTCCACCAGTTGGAGGTCGGTATGATATCCGGGAAAGTTCTCCGTGTAATACGGCCAGTTCCAGAATTCCGCCCGCCCCATCGTGTCAAAAAGATCCAGATAGTTGTAGCGGAGCCTCGCCAGCGAATCAATCATCTCCTTCCAGAGCTCAAACTCAATGATCAGTTTCCGGCCGGAGAAATTGGCCAGATGATCCGAGTCATTGTCAAAATATCCGCGCAGCTTGAACGCGGGCGGCTTTTCCCGCAGATCAATTTCCGGGATCACCACCGCCTTGCGCTGCTCCGGGGTCTTCCCGGTCCAGAATTCCAGCGGGTCTATCCCCAAATATTTTTCGGAAAATTCATATACTCCGTAAAGCGCGCCGCGCGGGTCGCATCCGGCAATCACCACCAGATGGAGTTCCGGGAAAGATTTGATCACAAAAGCCTCGGGGCCGGGATCGGTCGCGGAAACCTTGAGCGCGCCGGCTTGGACCAGCTTTGCAATCTCCGAATGGCTCTCAACTGTGCCGACCAGGAAAATAGCCGGAAAGGCGCCGGTCTCCTTTTCCGTTTTTTGCCATTCCGAGTTGGAGATGACTTTGGGCGCGTATCCGTAAACCTTTTGGAAATCCCCGGCCAACTCGGATCCGGAATGAACTTCGGCAACACCCGCATTCTCTCCGTAAACAATCACCGCTTGCCGGGTGTTGGTTCCGCCGGCGCAAACCAGCATCCCCAAAATTGCCACCCTTCCGAATACCGCTTTGCTCTTCATTTCGCCTACTATCTTACTCTGATCCGGCTTATGGGAGCAAACGGATTGTTAGGGCCGGCCCGGACCGAAAACGAGCCGGGAACTCGCCTTGATCAGGAAAATATCCCTTGAGATATTTTCTTCAGGCTGCCGGCTGCTTTCCTTTGAAACCCGGCTTGGTGTAGGTTCCGCCGGAGTCAACATAATTGAAGAAGGCCTTCATATTGACCGGTAGGTTGGATTTGGTCAGGCGCTTCATCACGAATTCCGGGATCCATGCCGAAACCTGGACGCGGATTCCGAACCGGGCCAGGGTATGTTTCTCGTCAATCCGGTAAAGCTTCCAGTAGCCGTCGTCCCTCTTCAAGTCGTTGGGATAGGAGGGGTCAATGCTATACCATTGGTGACAGTTGGCGTCGTCGTTCTGGAGGATTAGCTGGTAGTCAACCGCGAACATCGCGACCTTGGTATGGAACTCAATCACATCGGTGGTCTGGTTCCGGTTGATCAGCCGGAGGGATTCCAAATCGGGCATAAACCGGTCCTGGGTCTCGGGCTTGCGGATCAGGGGCCAGGCCTTTTCGATCGGCTGGTTGAAGATCATCGCGGCCTGGATGAAATGCTTCTGGTCCTCCGTGCCCGCGGAGGTGTCCTCATCCATAATCACGATCCCGCCCTTCTTTACCTTCTGGATTTGCTCCGCGCTAAGCCCCTGCCAAGCCCCGGGATCGTCCGTAGTCGGAAACGCTTTCGCCTGAATGCCGAGCCGGAGCATGG
>CAIYYW010000335.1 GCA_903930515.1 uncultured delta proteobacterium
GTCAGACTTAACGATATTTTCAATTTATTGAGCTTCAGATTACAAAATTCCGTGAAGGCGCGTCCCTCCCTTCCCAACCTTTCTCACCTTTCCCACTTTCTTCACCCTTTATTCTTGCGGGTCCGCGGTGAAATAGTTCAAGATCAAGCAAATCTCTGCCCGCTTGCTGGATTTGACATAACGATCAAAGGGAGGCATAACTGATTACATTCTAAAATTAATTGCGGTCAAGAAAAAGGGAGGTTGAAGATGATGGTAGTTGCCGCCACTTTACGGGCAAAGCCGGGCAGGGAGGAAGAGTTGATCTCGGTGATGAAGGAGCTTACAGCCGCGGTGAAAGCTAACGAAAAGGACACCCTGGATTATACCCTGCATCGTTCACAGCGCGATCACTCGCTGTTCCTGGTCTATGAGAAATACCGGTCGGCCGACGCGATGAAGGCGCATCTGGCCTCGCCGCATTTCCAGGCCGCGGCGAAAAAGTTCGCGGGAATCCTGGAGGGCGGACTCGGGATTGAGACTTATGATGTAATTGAATGAGTTATGAGCTTAAGGGGCGGTCACTAAAATCCTGGGTGGGGGCGCCGGCATTTTGCCCGGGAGTTTGAAGCTGAATTAAATCCGTAACGAATACGCTGGAGAATTCTGAAACCGACAAGTCATAAGTTGAGACCTGACCCCAACTGGTCAGATGGTCCACATCCTGCTTTCAAAGTCCTGGTCGGGGACATTGAAGGAGATCAGGCCGTCGCGAGGGTAGGGGGCGACCATTTTGCTGTCCTTGAGGATATAGACCTGGAACCAGACTTCCTGCCCGGAAGAGAAACCGAGATCCGAGAATGGGATCATCAGTTCAAAGACTTTTTCCTTGCGGATGGAGCTTTTTTCCACAGGGATTTGATCCATTTCGCCGTTGCCGGCGATCTGGAATTTTTGCTCGGGATTTTTTTCCAGGTGATATGGGAAACAAATGCTGATGGGAATTGGTTTTTCAAAATGGATTTCCACGGTCAGTTCTTCGGCCACCTGTTCGGCGCGGTGGGGGTCGAGTCTTAGGAATAGGTGATCGCGGTCAAATCCGAAGAAGATTTTGGATAAGTAGGGGTCTTCGGTGTAACGGGCGGTGGCGACCTTCATCACATCAAAGCAACCGGCGCCCTCCCATTCATAAAAACTGCTCACCCGTCCGTCAATAATGGGGGAGATGAACCCGACCGGCTGTTTGGTGAGCCGGACCGGGTGGTCGAACTTGACCGGCTCTTCCAGGAAGAGCGGGGGTATTTTTCCCAGTATGAGATAGACATTGCGGAGGTGCATCCGGAAGATTTCGTCAAACTCTGAATCCAGGTCGGAATAAAAATGATCGCCATACCACCAGAACCAGTCCGAGCCTTCCGCGGCGAACAGCTCGGAGCGGGCCAGTTTAATCGCCTCCGGATCCGCGGTCTTGAACATTTCCTCGGCGTCCTTGCGCACCCTTCCCAGGTAATCCCAGGCGTGATTTTCTTCCGAGCCTCCGATCCAGACATCAAAGTCTCCCCGGATCCAGGTGCCGGGCGCGAGATGATCAAGCGATTCCGGATTTTGCGCCGAGATCGCTTCCTGCACGGTGGCCAGGCGGATTCCGGGCTGTTCCGAAAGTTTTTGGAAGAGCAGGTTGAGGAATTTGAAGCCGCTTTCGGGGAAGGATTCCCAGGGATTTTCTCCGTCCAAGGCGACCAGGACCATAGCCCGTTCTTGGTTGATGCGCTCGGCCTGTTTCCGGATCGCGTCGAGCCGGCGGATGAAATCGGAGACCGCGACTTCGGCCTCAAGCTGGGAATAGCTGAAGCTGATCAGGTCGGAAAGCTCCTGGTCTCGGAAGACCACTCTCAAGTTGGTGTCCTGGAAGCGGTAGGGATGATAGATCAAGTCGGCGCGGGATCGGTTGGGCCGGCTTTTTCTCAAAAGTTGTTCGCAGGTGTTGGTCCATTGCAATCCGGATTCGGCGAGGATCCGGAGCACCCAGTCCGAGACCGCGTTTTCCGACGGCCACATCCCGATCGGTCTCCGGCCGAAAACCTGCTCCAGATAGTCCAGGCCGGTCTTGACCTGGCCGCGGGCGTCTTCGGGCCAGGAGAAGCGGGTGGGCAGTTTCACTCCGGGCAAGGCTTCCCGGGCGATGTCGGAATCGCAGAGCAGGGGCAGGATGGGATGATAGAAAGGGGTAGTGGACACTTCCAATTTACCCTGGGTCCAGAGCTCCTGGTAGAGCGGGAAGAGCTTGGCCAGGATTTCGGACTGGAGCGAAAGCAGGCGCAACTTGTCTGCTTCGGAAAAATTATGGTCCTTCTTCATCAGCTCGGTCAGCTCCGGATATTCTTTCAGGGCGGTGAATCCGAACCAGGCCAGGTTGAACCAGGTCTGGAGGTCCAGGAAGTCCTGGTTGGAGAATTCTTTGGCGGATTTTTCCAGGTCTATCCCGGCGCGGATGCCCCGCTTATGGAGCAGTTTCAAATAAGCCGGGTGGGGCTGGATCATGGTTTCGCGCCGGCAGAGGAAGAAGTTTTTAAGCAGGAAAGATTTTTCAATGGGAGCAAGCTCGGAGGCCGGTTTTATGCTGAGCTTGTAATATTCGTCTTCCACTTTCAGGTCCAGGTATTCCTTGAGTTGATAGACCAGGCTGGGGGTGAGGTTGATGGTGTATTTGAGATGGGGGAATTCGCGGAGCAAGGTGGCCATATCGTAGTATCCCTTGACCCCGTGGAGCCTTGCCCAGGGCATGGAATATACCTTGGCCAGCGGGTCCGGGTAATAGGGCTGGTGCATATGCCAGAGGAACGCGAGGTCTATTTCGGTCATCTGGCTATTTGGACTCCTTGTCCCATTTTACGGTATGGTCCCGGAAATTTTTCATTGAGAGCGGGAGATATTTCGCGCTCACCTCGTCCGAGACCGATTGTGCGATCTTCTTGAACATCGGTCCGAGCAGGGGGATGTTGGGCGGGATAAAAGCCTGGATATTGACCACGGTCAGCAGCGAGTAAGTGACCAGGTAATAATCGGCGGAAACATTCTCGTCAATTTTCCATTTGCCCGCGCACTTATAAACATCGCATTTTTTATCCTTGTTGGTGACGGCCTGTTCCACGATTTTCTGCAGGTCCTGGTCGGTGATCACATTGTTCCCCTGGCTGTCCTGTTCCTGGAACCATTGATGGGTTCTGGCCAGGGCAATAAATTTTTGCTGAACCGTCCCGTTCCCCGGCATTTTTGCCGCAGCCTCGTTCAACTCCTGCTGGGAGGGCATTTTCCAGCTCAAGGCCCGGTTGGAATAGTCCGCGCTGAACAGCAAGGGCAGGGTCACGGCCTTGGTGAAGCCCAAAAATTTTCCCTGGGTCTGGAGCACGACATAGGTATCGGTCGGATTCTTCTTGCCGAAGGCCACGCTGAAATTATAGACATAAAATAATTTTTCTATGTCGTTGATGCTGGTGAGCTGGTCCCAATACGGGACTTTCGGGCTTAAGAACGCGCACTTGAGGTTGACCCCGTCGGCTTCCGAGGAAAACTCCTTGAACACGATAAATCGGCCCCGGTTCATCTCCTCTGCCATCTGCCCGAGCATCTTCGGGTCGTTCAAGCTGAAATAATTCTTGAGCTGGGACTGGATCTTTTGGGACTGCTCGGGGGTGATCTTGAAGTCCCATGCTTTTTCATCCTTGAAGGTCACCGAGTTGTAAAGCTTGCTCTCGGAAATAGGCTCTTCCACCTTGAGGTTGATCTCCTCCCGGAACTTGTCGCGTTGATCCCGAAAGTTGCCGGCAAGGATCAGGCCGCTGAACAAGGTGAGAGCAATGAAAGCAATCGCAATTTTTCTGCTCATTTTTCTCTCCTTTACGATCATCATATTTTACAGGTGATTTTGAACTCCTTCAAATCAAGGACTCAACTCCAGCTTTCCCATCGCGGCTTTCTGGTATTCAGCGGGAATCATACTCAGGGTCAGGTATTGGCCGTTGACCCAAAAGGGGGTGAGGTTTCCCATCCGGCCGCTTTCAATGTTTTCGCTGTTGCCGGTGGTGGCGTTGAAATGGAAATGGCCGGGATCGGCGAAATCCACGACCATCCTGGTGGTTGGTCCGGAGAGGAACACATATCCGAGGGGTCCGAGAAAAAATCCTCCGTTGCTGTTGACGGTTTCAAAAAGGCCTTCGCGGGGATATTTTCCAATCCGATGCCGTTTTCCGGTGCCGGGAATAAATCCCATCGGGGTGTAAAAATAGGAGTGGCTGAGTTTTCCCCATTGCCAGGTTTTCGGGTCCGGCCCGAATTTTTTTTCCAAATCCTTGACCGCCAGGATGGTTGCGGCCCGGATGATGTCCCGGCGGGTTTCTTTCGGTTCCGTGTTGACATTATCAAACCAGGGATTTTCGGGTTCATAAATAATCCGCTCCAAAGAATAACCGGTGACGCCGAACAGGTTGGCGCCGGTGGACATTTTTTTCAGATCGTCGTCATAGGTGAGGGTGTTGATCTGATCCTGGATCATTACATAGACGGTTGCGCCGATGGAATCTATTCCGGCCTGGTATCCCTGGGCCTGCCATTCGGTCAGGGATGATACCGCCTTGGCGGTTTTTTTATCGGCGGCGCCGGCGAGATCATTGCAGATGATCGGGACCAGCTTGCGGGCCGGGACCACCACGGTATCCATTTGCAGCTTCTCCATATCCGAGACGGAGAATTTTTGTTTGCTCCGGAGCACTTCGTCAATCCTCTGGATCCGGTTGAGGTAATATTCGGTGCCCAGGTAATAAGGATACCCGTCCGGGTAGTTGCGGTTGTTGGCAGTGGCAAGATATTTTTGCTTGGGATTGAACAGATGAGGAAGGTCCTGGAACGGGACATATCCGGTCCAATCCTGATCCCCGGTCCAGCCCTTGCGGGCCAGCCATCCCCGGCGATCCGGCCGGATCGGGACCCTGCCGCTCAGCCAGTAGCCTATGTTTCCGCTTTTGTCCGCAAAAACATGGTTCCAGGCCACCGGCCCCTGAATCATATTTTCCAGACCGGCCTGAAACCCCGCCCAGTTTTTTGCGCGGGCCATGTCCAAATATCCCTGCAAGAAGTTCCCCATCTCCACATCAACTATCCTGATCGTGAAAACCTGGTCCGGGTCTTTGATCGGCAGATTTTGTCCCACAACGGCCTGGTCCATCACCGGGCCGTGGACGCTCTCCCGGATTTCCAGGCTGAAGGATTTTCCGTTCTTGAGCGGGATTTCCTCCTTGCGGATTTTGAAATCCGTCCACTCTCCCCGGTAAAGGTATTGGTTCGGATTCTCCGGATTAACCTTCTCAATGAAAATATCCATCTGGTCAATACTGGCATTGGTCAACGCCCAGGCAATATCTCCATTATAGGCGGTCCCGAACGCGGGCAGGCCCGGAAACATCATCCCGATAATGTTGAAGCTGTCTCCCTGGAGTTGGCAGAGATACCAGTAGGTGGGAAGCGGATAGATCGGAACATGGGGGTCATTGCTGATGATCGGCGATCCGCTCTCTGATTTCTCCGGAGCCACCACCCAGTTGTTGCTCCCCAGGCTGTTGGCTCCCAGGTTGAGGATCCACTTCATCGCATTGAGCGTCTCTTCCATAACGGGATCGCTCTTCACCACCGGAAGGTCATTGATCACCACCGGACCATCCGCGGGATACTCGGGCAAAATGTATCGCGCCTTTTCCGGGCCCAGTTCCCGCATCAGCCGGGTGTAATAATACTCCGTGCCCAGTTGCCCATAAACCATACCCAGGCCGTAAACATCCGCGCAAATCAAACTGTCCTCCGGACGCCAGGCCGTCGGCTTGGTCCGCAGAAAATGATACACCGGAATGGTGTTCCCGGAATCCTGCAAATAACGGTTTATCCCAGCGGTATAGGCGTCCAGAAGGCTCTTGGCCTCTGCCGGCATCTTCGCGTATCCGGCCTCGGCCCGGGCTTTATAATTGAAGGCGCGCAAGACTTTATCCGCGTTCAAAAAATCTATTTTCCAGAATTTGATCCGGCCCAAAAGCGAGCAAAGCTCTCCCCGGCCTGCCTTCCTGAGCAGGTCCATCTGGAAAAAACGGTCCTGGGCCATCGCGTATCCCAATCCGAAAAATAAGTCCCGGTCGTTCTTGGCCCGAATATGCGGAACCCCGTATTGATCGCGCACGATTTCCACCCGGTCTTTTAACGGATAGCCCGAGCCTTTGCCCTCAATCCATTCGGCGCGCTTGACCCGGGCAAAAGCCGGATTGATCCCAACGCTGAGACCGGCGAAAAAGATCAGAACAAATATGATAGACCTGCGTTCTCTGATCATTCTTCATCCCTCCCCTTCTGAAATGGCGGAGATGGGACGGCAAAAATATGGATACTCATTCGCCCGCGATCGGGACCGTGACCCCCTCGGGCAGATCAATGGTGATCTGGATGCGTTTGGCGCCTGCCGAGTCCCGGAGCGAGGCGACCATCGCCACAATGGTATTGAGGAAAAAATCCTTGATAAAGGGCTTGATCTGGAGACTTTTTCCGTCCAGATAAATTTTGACTTCACGCTTCTTCCGATGAGTCTCAATATAGCCTTCCACCAGGTCCGCGATTTTGCCGATCTGGTTCGGCTTAAAATATTTTACCTTGAATTCAGGTTTCTTTGGGCTGACCACCGCAATCAGGCCGGGCAGGTCTTTGGCCCAGTCGGGCAGGTTGCCTTTGAGCGCGACGATGATTTTGGGAAGGTGAGAGCTTTTGTAGCCTTCCACCAGCACCGCGTCCAGGGCCGGCAGGAACAGGTCGCGCGCCGCTTCCGGGTCCGGGTCAAATCCGGGCTCACCATAGATTCCGACCTTGCCCTTCCCGGCGATCGCCACCATTTTCGCCCCGGCCCGGCTGAACTTGAAGGTGTCGGTCTCGGGATAGTCAAGCTTGAACCCGTGTCCGGTGTGCTTGAGCACCCCGATATTTTCCCCGCGTTGGATCAAAACCGGAATAAGTTTTTCCAAAATAAAAGTCTTGCCGTTCTTCTTCTCGCCCACAAACGCGATCATCGGAATCATTTTTTTATTACCCCCATTTTGAGCTCAGAGCTTCACCTTTCACATTTACGCCGTTAATTGATGATTGCAGGCCTGACCCATAATTAGTCTTCGTCGGTTTCCGTGAGCGGATGCGGCTCTTCTTCCCAGGGAAAAATCACCGGCGCCTGCGAATAAGTGGCGTAATAATCCGGCTGGAATCCCCCGGCCCGGACCAGGACCGCGCTGGCGATTTCCTCCGAATGAAACTTGTTGATCTCCTTGATCGCGGCTTTAATGGTCTCTCCGCTCCGGCTCCAGTCATCCACCAGCAGGATCCGTTTCCCTTCCAGGTGCGCCGTGGGAGGAACAATCATCTTCGGATGTTTCCTTACCACCTGCTCGCTCAGCTTGCGCGAGAACTTGATCGGGAAGAAATCTATCTTCAGCAAGGACGCCACGGTAGCTCCCACGATCACTCCTCCCCGGGCGATCCCCACGATCTCCCCGGGCTTGAACTCCTTTTGCACCCGGTCCGCGATCAACTGGCAGAGCCGGCTGTATTCCGGCCAGCCTATTCTTCTCGGCTCTACTTGTCCGGGCATCGCCTATCCCTTGCCGGGTGTAAATCCGGGCTTCACCCGTTCTTCTTCGGATTTTTGGTCGGGCGCGCCCGCCATTATGATCTTGTCAATCCCGACCGCGAATGACTGCGCTTTCTCGTCCTCAAATACCGCAACCGCGTTTTCAACCGCCTTCAGCTTCGCTTCAAAATATACTTCCTTGGGCAGGCCGATCCGGGTGACGCCCAGTTTTTCCCCGATCCGCGCTTTTAAAAAGTCCTTCACCGTGATGTCCTCCTGGGGGAATAATAGGGGATTAAAATCAATGGGTCAAGGCTGGGAGAGCAAAGAGGAAGGAGGAAAGGATAAAAGGGAAAAGGATGAAAGAGGAACCAGGGACGCGCGACCGGGATCCCGCGGCTTGCCGGCTAGTCCAAATGCTTGGCGCAGATGCAAGCCATTTCTTCCAGGCGGTTGTTGAGCACCAGGA
>CAIYYW010000336.1 GCA_903930515.1 uncultured delta proteobacterium
GCCCGGGCGGGCTGGGCATGGCGATTCCCGCGGAGGAGGAATGGACGGGGGGGGATTTTGTCATCTGCAAGCTGGTCGCGGACGACGGGAATATCGGCTTGGGCGAGGCCTTCGTTTGGCTGCCGGAAACGGGCGTGACCCCCGGACAGATCATTGAGATCATTGAAAAGGCCCTGGCGCGGTATGTCCTGGGCGAAAGCCCGTTCAATTATGCGCGGATGCTGGAGCGGATGGAGAACAATGTGGCGCGCAACGAGGTCGCCAAGGGCCTGTTGGATATGGCTTGCTACGACCTGATGGGAAAAATATCCGGCTGCCCGGCCGCGGAACTGATGGGCGGGATCAAAGTCAAAGAGATTAAGCTTGGCGCCCTGGTGCCGTTGATGGATCTGGGGTCCATGGTTGGGCTGGCGCAAGCTTTTTGCCGGGAGGGATTCGGCACCATCCGGCTTAAGCTGGGCAAGAGCATTGAGGATGATGTGCGGATCGCGGAGAGCGTGCGCGAGGCCGTGGGCGAAAAAATTCGCATCCGGGTGGACTATAACCAGGCCTACACTCCGGCGAAGGCGATAACCGCGATCCGGGCGATCGAGCGGTTCAAGATCGAGTTCGCGGAACAGCCGGTGGCCGCTACCGACTATCTGGGCATGGCTTATGTGCAAAAGAATGTGAATGTGTCTCTGATGGCGCACGAGGGCTGTTTCTCGCTCCGCGATATTGTCACGCTCGTCGAACTCAAAGCCATCGGCGTGGTCGGGATCAATTCCGAGCGGCCCGGCGGGGTGACCCGCGCGCTCGAGGCGATTGACTTCGCGCGGAGCCGTGGCCTGCCCGCGGCGCTGCACAACCAGCCCCTGGGCATTGCCTCGGCCATGCACATCCATCTCGCCGCGGCAAAATATGACGCGCTTGAACTGGCCACCGAATTGTTCGGAATGGTCATGTTCGAGCACGACCTGCTTAAAAAGCCCATTGATTATTCCCGCGGGACCGCCAAACTTCCCTCCGGCCCGGGCTGGGGAGTGGAACTGGACGAGGCGGCGCTGGAGCGTTATGCCGCCGGGGCAACCTTAATTTTGAAGGCTTAACATGGAATCGAACGGACAGCTTTATTATGGCGGTGAAATCCTTACGATGGACGACCGTATTCCTTCCGCGCAGGCGGTTGCGGTCAAAGATGGAAAGATTCTCGCGGTCGGATCCGAGTCGGAATGCCGGTCCGCCCTGGACAATAATTTTGAAGAAGTGAACCTGGCCGGCCGCGCGCTCCTGCCCGGGTTCATTGACACCCATTTTCATCCGGTGCTTCTGATTTATTTCGAGATGAACTTGAACCTGCTCGGGACCCGCTCCCTTCAGGACCTGAAAGAAAAATTTTCCCGCGCCCCGGCCGCGGACTCCTGGCTGGTGGGATTAAACTTTGACGAGCAGGGCATGGATGAGCCGAAACTCCCTAGCCGGCATGACCTGGACGATGCCTGCCCGGGCCGGCCGGCGGTCATCATCAAACATGACGGACATATGCTGATCGCCAACACCAAGGCAATAGAGGCCGCGAAAATATCCGCCGCCACCCCGGACCCGGAAGGCGGAAGGATTGACCGGGAAAAAGACGGCTTTCCCGCCGGACTGTTCCGCGAACTCGCGGTCAAAATGATCCTTGATGCCATGCCCATGCCCGACCTCTCCCAATTCCTAGCCGCCGCGGAAAGGACCGCGAAAAAATTATGCTCGTTCGGGATCACCTCCGCGGGCGCGATCTTGCAGACCGACGAGCAGGGGCCGGCCGGGGCGCAGGGCAAACTGGACCTGCTCGCCATGCAGTTATTTCAGGGGAAAATCCCCATCAACCTCTACAGCCTGCTCATCGCCAACGATGTGGAGAAAATCCTGGCCGCGAAAAAGACCAAGCTCCACGGAGAAATTCCGGGCCTAAACCGGATCGGCGGGATCAAACTTTACGCGGACGGCACTTTCGGGAGCGCGACCGCGTTTATGTATAAGCCGTTCACGGATCAGCCGGACCAAAGCGGGTTTATGGTCAACCAGCCGGAGTGGCTTTACGCTTTGATGGTTTCCGCGCACAAGGCCGGGCTTCAGATCGCGACTCACGCCATCGGCGACCAAGCCAACCGTATCTGCGCGGACCTCTATGAGCGCCTGCTCCGGGAATATCCCAAACAGGACCACCGCCACCGGCTCGAGCACGGCTCAATTATGGACCAGAAGACCATCGACGAGATCGCCCGCCTGGGCGTGATCGTGTCAACGCAACCAATGTTCATCCATTCGGAAAAACACTGGCTCCACAAACGGCTCGGGCCCGAGCGCGCGAAAATGGTGTATCCGCTCCGCAGTTTCCTGGATGCGGGCGTGAAAGTGGCGGGCGCCTCGGACGCCCCGGTCGAGTCCGCGGAGGTCTTGCACGCCATCTCTTGCTGCGTGACTCGCGAGGGGTTCGAGACCCGCCAGGCGATCACGGCCAGGGAAGCGATCCGGATGTTCACGCTGGACGCGGCCTACGCCCAGTTCGAGGACTCGGTGAAAGGGAGCATCAGCCCGGGCAAACGCGCGGACCTGGTCATCCTTTCCCATAACCCCGCCTCGGTCCCGCCCGAAAAAATCCGCGCCCTCACGGTGGAGGGCACCATCATCGGCGGCAAAACCGTGTTCGAGCGAAAATAGCTCATCCTGGTTTATCCTCGGCCGCGCTCTATAATAAGATCAATGGCTCCCGCCAAAATATATTTCAGCCGTTCCGGCCGGGTCCGGCCTTTCCTGGAAAAAGTTCTGGGGATATATCAGGATAAAATTCGGGGACGGGTTTTGCTCAAGCCCAACCTGGTTTCCGGGGAACCCTATCCCACCACCACGGATCCGGAATTGTTCCGGGAAGTGATCCGGTTGCTGAAAAATCAGGCGGACCTGGCGGGGGGGGACGCGGCCGCGGCTGATTTGATCCGGCCCGGGCAATCCCTTAAGAATCATCCCCTGGTCAAGATCGCCTCGGAACAGGGGATAAAATTTTTTGACTTTTACCGGGAAGAGATGATTGCGGCCCGGGACCGGAGCGGAGAGCAATGGAAGTTCAGCGCCATTCCCAAAACCTTTGACCTGGTCATCTCCCTCCCGGTCCTGAAAAGCCATCTCAATGTCCTGATTACCGGCGCGCTGAAAAACCAGTTCGGATTCCTTGACCGAAAAGAGCGCTTCCGGGCCCATTTTCAAAACCCCTCCCTGCTCCACCGAGCCATCATCGCCATTAACCAACTAGCCCCAGCTCAACTCTTTCTCGTGGATTTCCGCGAAACCCTGATCAACAGCAACGAACTCCGGCACGGCGGAACTCCGGCCAAAGCCGGATGGCTCCTGGCCGGGGAGGACCCGGTGGCCCTGGATTTTTTCGGGTTCAGCCTGCTCAAGGAACTGGAGCCGAAGCTGGCCGGTAAAAAGCCGGAAGAGATCGGATACCTGTCCCGGGCTGAGCCGGCCGGGCTGGGTCGGACCAGGTTTGAATTGATTGAGCTTTGATCAGACGGGTTTCTTCAAAACCTGCTCCAGCTTCAGGCGCAAGGCGTCCTCAATCACCTCCCGGTAAATCCGACGCAGTTCCGCCCGGTAAATCGGGTCCGCGATGCTTTTCAGGTGCTTCCGCGCCCGGTCAATAAAAGTTTCCAACTGCCCGAAATACTGCTGCGGGTCCAACTCCAACCCCAACCCCATCCCATGGATCGGCTCCAGCACCGATCCCGGATGCAATCCCGCTTTAAACTCCGTCTCCGCTCTCCTCATTCCCGCCTCCTTTCCGCTGATGGGTCCCGGTTCCCGCTTTTCCGCTTACTATAACTTTAGCAAATTTAACTAAACTTTATCTTAATTCAAATGAAAGTTAAGCATATTTTTATAAACTTGTCAAGTAAAAAATGATCAAGGCGCGATTTTTTTCAAAACGGCCTAAACTACCCCCGGCCGGGCTTCGGGCGGGGGACGCGGGGGACTTGCGGTGCCGGGGGAATTTGGCTTTGATATTGCTGTTGAACAAGGATCCCTGGAAATATCTGAACCAGCCGGTCAAGGTCCGGGCTTACGGCGTGGATTACACCGGCCTGTTCAAGGGCGCGGACGAGGACTGGGTTTTTCTGCAATGCCAGACCATGTGGGTTCAAATCCCCTGGCTGGAGATAAGTTCCTTCCTGCCCGCGCAGGTTCCGGAGCCGGAAAGGGTATGTCATCGGCTTCCGGGTGATCCCGGGCCGGATCAGGAGCGGAAGAAAAATCGGGAAAAGCCGGGACCCGGGTTGAAATTGATCAAGGGGGAAAAGGGATCGGACCGGCAGGGGCAGGAAGAAGGGAAAGAGCCGGAGCCGCCGCCAGAGGAAAAACCTGATTAGCGGGGCAGGGAATCCCGGAGCCGGACCAGTTCCGGGTCCCTGGGGGAGAATTTTTCGGCCCGCTGGATCAGGGAGTTCGCAAGGGCAAAATCTTCTTCCGAGATCGCGATCCGGGCGCGGTATTTGAGGGCCGGTAGGTACCAGTCGGCGATCCGGAGCGAGGCGTCAAACCATCGTTTGGCCTGGCTGGTTTGGTTTAGGCTCAGGGCGACCCTTCCCAGCCAAAAAGGGGCGGCCGGGTTGAGCGGGTCCAGTTGAAAGGCTTTTTCCAGTTCCAGTTGGGCCTGGTCCATTTTCCTGAGCCCGATCCAGGCCACCCCCAAATTGAAATGAGCGGCCGCGAAATCCGGGCCGGCTTGGATCGCCTGTTGATACAAAGCCATTTCGGCCTCCCGGTCCCCGGTTTTATATTTCACGATGCCCAGGTTGACCAGGGCCTCGGGGTAGTAGGGGTCAAGGTTGAGCGCCCAGAGCAGTTGCTTCTCCGCGAGCGGATAATATTTATGGTCCATATAATCAAGCGCCAGGAGGTTATGGAAAACTTTTTCTTCCGGAACCTTGGTGATCGCGTTTTGGAAGTTGCCCCTGCGGGTTTGATAGGATTGGTTGTTGAAAAGAGTCAGGGTCAGGAAGCAGGTCAAGATCGCTCCGCGTGAAATCGCGCCGGTTTTGGGATAGGCCTCCGTCGCCTTCAAAAGCAGGAGGGAAAACCCCAGGGCAAAGAAGGCCGTGGGCAGATACAGGAATCGCTCGGCCAGCGCCGGCGGGATCGGGATCAGATGAAGCACCGGGAGCAAAGCGATCATCCAGAGCAGGCCGAGCCGGGCGAATTGGTTTCGCTCCCGCAACTTAGCGATCAACAGGACCAGGAATCCGATCCCGAGGATCAGGGATAGCGCCCCGGGCCAGAGCGGGTAGCTCGCAAAGGAGAATTTATGTGTGTAAAAATAATCCGGGCTGAGCAGGATCGGAAAGAGCTCCAGCCGCGCATATTCCCATACCATCCGGCTGATCATCAAGGGTCTTTGCCAGACCGAAGACCCTGCCAGAAAAGATTCCTCCGCCGCCAGCCCCGCCCCGGAAAGCGCCCGGGTCCGGAGCAATAAATACGCCGCCAGGGCAGCCGCCAGCGACAGATATCCAAACATCCTCCTCCGGATCGCGGCGATAAACTTTTCTCCCTTCAATCCTTGCCCCCAGTCGTTGGCCAGGAGCAGGAGCGGGATCAGGATTCCGATTTCCTTGCATAGCATTGACAGGAGCGCGCATAAAAATATTCCCGGGTAAACAACGATTTTCCCCGAGGCCGTTCGGTTTTCCAGCCGCTGCCACAACCGCCAGCACAGCAGGATGAAGAACACGGACATCAGGTCGGTCCGTCCGGAGATTTTGGAAACCGCCTCGGTCAGCACGGGATGGAGCGCGAAGATAGAGGTCGCGGTCAGAATTGCGGCGGGATGGCTTTTCCGGAAAATGAGATAGAACAGCAGGACGCTCCCGAGATGGAAGAATAAATTGAACAGGTGGTATCCGAGGGGATTCTCCCGGCCGAGTTTCCAGTTCAGGGCATAGCTCATAATCACCAGCGGCCGGTAATAAATATCCCCGGGCTTGCCCGGCCAGAACTGTTCGCGGAAAAAATCACCCGCCCCTTCCGGGTACCGGACCTGGGGGTTGTTCAGGATCAACAGGGATTCATCTCCGAGTAATTCCCCGCGCAGGACCGGATAGTAGGCGAGGACGGTCAGCGCCAGGATCAATCCGAGGATGACCGGAGGCTTATTTTTTATTTTGTTCTTCAATCTGCTTCACCAGATACTGAACCGTTTTATCAGCGGGATACAGCTTCAGGTAGGCTTTGAGAAAATGCAACCCTTCCGGCCCCTGATTCTTCTTCAAGGCCAGTTTCGCCTTCAGCAGCAGCAGGCTGGGAGAATCGCGCCGGAGAGACTCCATGGTCCGGATCGCCTTTTCCGCCTGGTCCAATTTTTCCGCCTCAATCAGGGCGTCGGCGTAAGAGATCCATCCTTTCAGATATTGCGGCCTCAATCCGATGGTGATCCGGAATTGCGCCAGGGCTCCCTCCAAATCACCCTGTCCCATCAGGATTTGTCCGAGCACCTGGTGGCTGTGCGCCCAATCCGGGTCAAACTTGATCGCGGCTTGCGCCAGGCTTTGCGCATATGGCAAATTATTGCTATCCATCGCCACCTTGGCCAGACCCAGGTAGCCTCCGGCCCGGGAGACTTGATCGGGAAGGGCCTTGGCGAAATTCTCTCCCGCAAGTTTGAAATCTCCCTGCTCTAAATACGCCTGCCCGAGGTGGATATATTCATACGGGCTTTGGTCCGGCAGCCGGGGGAGCGGGAGCGCGCTGATCAGGAAGGACAGGGTGACAAAACCCAGCGCGATCAGGGATCTAAACAACTCCCGGGAAAATAAATGGGCGATCATTTCCTGAACCCCGTACCCGGCCGGGATCAGGAGCAGGGCCATCCATCCCAGCCGATACCTGGAGCTGATCAGGGTCAGCGCCAGGGCGACCCCGAAAAAGAACAGGCAGAGTCCGACCAGGCCGAGTCCCTTGCCGCGGATCCGCGCCGAAAACAAGCCGAGCAGGCCCAGGGCGATAATCAGGCCGGAATTGATCGGGCACAGTCG
Source organism: uncultured delta proteobacterium (assembly GCA_903930515.1). GTDB lineage: Bacteria > RBG-13-61-14 > RBG-13-61-14 > RBG-13-61-14 > DRUE01 > CAIYYW01. Next base: position 7,053 of record CAIYYW010000336.1, read on the forward strand.
GAGCGAGATCATCCGCGCCCGATAAAAATCCGGATCAAAGCTGGCGATGATCTCCCGGTTATCAAAGAGGAGCTTGGTTTTGCGCGTCAGCAGGTTGAGCCAGACCGAGGGGTGATCACCCGCCCAGGCCATCCACTTTTTCAAATAATATCGGTTCTGATCCGAGGGTTTTTCCGCGCCCGCATCAATCATCGCCATCGCCTGCAGGGTGTCCCATTTCCCGCCCAGCCGCAGATACGGTATCCCGGGCGATTCCGGGTTGTTGCCCAGGTAGAAGTTCAGCCCGAAATTCTTCTGCGTGAGCACCAGGTCCTGCTCCGCGTAATAGTTCTGATACGCGATCAAGAACAAAGGGACGGCCAGGCCGATGGAAAAAAGCAAGCCCGGCAAAAGCGTCCGCTTCCAGCCCCGGCTGATCCAGGTCCAGAGCAAAAAGCCGGGAGCAACGCTCAAAATCAACGGCCAGAAAATGCCGGCCAGGGCCAAAGACCCTCCGGAAAGAAAAGAGGAAAGCTTCGGCCGCTTTTCCTGGGCCAGCGCGAGGGTGACGCTCAGGAGCAGGAAAAAAATATTGAGCGTGGGGGGAAGCAGCCGGGCCTGGAAATAAACCATCGGCCAGAAAAAAGCCGCCAGGACCGCGGAGATCAAGGCCGGACCCCGGCCGAAAATTTTTCCCGCCACCAGGAAGATCAGCAGCACATTCACGGTTGAGACCAGGGATTGCAGGAGCCGGCTGGAGAGGTAAGGCGCGGGCAGGAACCGGTGGGCGAAGGCGAGGAAAAAAGCATAACCGGGGGAGTGGAGCGGAACATAGGTTCGGAGGATGATCCCATCCGAGATTTCCTTGGCCCATTCGTCATATTCCATTTCATCCAGTTGCGGATGCTCAAACACCGGGAATTTCTTCAACTCCCAAACCGCGGCCACCCGGATCAAGAACGACAGGGCCAGGATCAGCAAAATCGGACGGGCTTTTCTCATCAGCTCCATTCTAATCCATCGCCCGGAAAGGATAAATCCACTTTCATACTTTTTTTGACCGGGGCCCGGAGTAAAGGTTTCCAGCCGAGACCTTCGCCAGCTCCGCCCGGTTTCAACCGATGGCGCCTGGCATTGAGAGCGCCTGCTCCGCCTCCTGCGTCTCATTGTTGCCGGCCAATCTCCGATAGACATAGGCCGTGGTCATCATTGAAATCGGGATGGTCAGCAACAACCCCAGGCCGCAGGTGAAAATGGCGCCGGCCAAATTGATTCCCGCCAGGGCCAGGTCCAGCGCGAAAATGTCCCACTTGAAACCCTCGGTGATTTCCCCGCTTTTGCGCAAGGCCCCCATCGGTCCCAACTCGCGGTCAACAATCAAATAGGGAAGGAATTGATACTTGACCGCCCAGACGATCCCGGGAACGATCAGCAGGATCATACCCGCCAGGATCACCATCGCATACAGGATGGACCCGAGCAGGAATTTGAGGAAGAGATGGGCGTGGGAGAAAAGGTCCGAGAAATCCGCGGCCTGCCCGTCGTGGATTTTGAGCGCGACCTTGATCAGGCCGATTTGAATGATCAGACTGAACCCCGCGCCCAGGATGGAAAAAATCAAGGAGATGCCCCCGGCAATTATGGAAGAATTTCTCCCCACCCCGGCGGAGATCGCGCTCGGGATATAAGGGATCACCCAGCCAACCGCCACCACGGCGATTAAAATCCCGAGATTCTGCAGGGTCGTGTCCCATCCGTATTGAACCGCCTCGGATATGGTAAATTTGCTCATCCCAACCCCCTTTCGCGGAAAATTTATCTGAAAGTTTTTGCCGGTTGTCCGTCCGGATCAAAGCGGGGCCTTCAGGAGCTTGATCTGGTCAATCCAGACCGTGCCCTTGCCCTCAATCACCAGGTTCAATTTCACATTGTCCGGGTTCTCCCCCGCTTTCAGAAAAAAAGTTGTTTCCGCGCTCACCCATCCGGTGTCTCCGCGGATCTGGTCCGGAAGGCCGCGCGCGAAAAATTCGCCCTTGCCCGGGAAATGACACCACATCTCCAAATAAGCGTTTCCCTCCAGCTTCTCCGAGCGGAGCTTGGCCTGGTAGATCAGGCGCGCGTTTTCCAGATCCAGGTCTCCGGTCTCGAACAAAGGCATTGTGCCCGCCTGGTTGGCCGAGATCTTAAATGAGCCTTTGCCGTCGCTGGAACCCCGGGGGTCCAACTCCACCACCGCCTGGGTGAGAACCCCTTCCAGGCTGTTGGCGGGGAATTCCTTGATCAATTCCGGCTGGGGACCCGGCTTCTTGCAAGCCATAAGAGCGATCGCGATCATTGCCCACGCCAGGCAAACTATTCCCCTTTTCATTGGTCCGCCCTCCTTGGCAGATATTTATTTTTATTCTACCAGCTTCCCGGCGATCTCCGCAACCCGCTTGCCCTGGCAGAGCGCCATTGCCAACTCGTTCTCGCTCGGAACCCTTCTGTCAAAATTGCGTCTCAACCGGAGGGAGGGGCTGATTTGTGGGGATCAGCCGATCATCGCTTTCTTGATCAGGGCGCACAAATAGGCAAGCTCCTGCTCGGAAAGGCCGGCCCCGAACTGGATAAATACTTTATCGCTCTGGGCGGTTATGCCGGGGGATTTGACCAGCTTGCCCAGGATCAGCATCCAACCCGGAAGCGTCCGTCCGTCCGGCATCCTCGGCATCCCGGAATAGCCCGCGCTCGCGGTCAGGTTTGATCCCGGCAATTCCCGGACCGCGGAATCTATGATCGTTTGCTTGGTGGGCAAATGCAATTCTTCCAGCTCCGATCCCGGAATCAATTCGGTCTTGACCCCCGAGTATGAATGACGCTCAATCCGAAGCTCCTTCGGAGAGGCGATCACCCGGGTCTTTTCCTTCCGCCGCCTGAGAAAAAACCTCGCTCCCCAAAGAAGGGCGACCAACAAAGGCAAAGCAATAACCCCGGACCTGATCTCAGGGGCCTGTCCCGGATTCCGAAAAAACATGGAACCCCGGTAAATTATGTAACCGCCGATCACGATCGGCAGCAGGCCCGCAATCAGGCCCGGAGTACTGATCCCGGGCCCGGGAATCTCAATAATCAACGGGTCGCCGGTCTGTTCCATCCGGGAGAGAAGCTCCAGCGGCGGGGCCGGGA
>CAIYYW010000337.1 GCA_903930515.1 uncultured delta proteobacterium
ATGGTCATACCTGTGCCCTTGCCTCTTCTGATGAAGTAAAGTGCTGGGGGTGGAATGGGTATGGTCAACTTGGAAATGGCACAAAGACTGATAGCAATATTCCAGTAAATGTGATTGGATTTGGGCCGTAAATTCAATAAGGCGAACATTGGGTCGGCAAGCTGGATCGCGCCCGGTTTCCTCGCGCTTCGCAGCGAACTACTTCGCAGAGCAGCAGTGGGCGCCAATTTAGTCTTGCTTTAATTCCAGCGGGACCGAAATAGGGCGGGGCAATCCAGCCCGAGGCGGGACCCTGGATTTCGCCGCCCTTATTCCATATCCCAGGAAATCGGCGCCAGCTCAGAAACCACTTGACAAGGTTGGCAAAATGCGCTTGAATAATGTCCAAGAAACCGGGGGCGATCCCCGCATTGTTCGGGGTTATTTGGCGACAGTCATTTAAGGGAAACGGTTTTGAAGGGGCATTTTCATTTTCAGCGGACAAGGGTTTTAAAGGGAGGCCTTAAGGAAAAATGGGGACCGAAAGATTTAATTTGGTAACCGGCGCGTGCGGTTTTACGGGAACGCATCTGATGAAAAAATTATTGGACCAAGGGCAGAAAGTCATCGCCACTGACCTGGCCAGGGCATTTGAGCACCCGAAAAACAAGATGATTTTCAAGACCCTCGGCCTTAATTTTGCCCACCCGAACTGCCGGGTGATCCCGTCGGACCTGACCGACCAGGAAAGCCTGAAACCGTTGTTCCATCAGCCGTTAACCCATATATTCCATACCGCTTCCCTGTATGATTATTCCGCGGCGCTGGCGATCTTACAAAAGGTCAACATCAACGGGTTTGTCAATCTGGCCGACCTTGCGGTGGAGCATAAAAGCCTGAAACGGTTCATCCATTGGAGCACCTGCGGTATTTTTGGGAAACCCTACACCGCCAAGGATGGCAAGTTGTGCAACATACCCTTTACCGAGGACTTTAACTCCTCGCCCAAAAACACGCCCTTTGAACAAGACCAGCCCACCGGCAGTCATTTGGTTAACGATTATTCCGTGACCAAGTGGAAGCAGGAACAGATCGCCTGGAAGTATCACCGGGAAAAGGGATTGCCCCTGACGGTGGTCCGGCCGGCTCCCCTTTATGGCCCGGGCAGCGATTATGGCCACGGCGGAATCGTTCTGACCATCAACCGGGGTCTTTTGCCCGCGATTCCAACGGATTCAAAAAATTACATCACCACCTCATTGCACATTGAGGATATGGCTGGGTTTGCGGCTTTCATCGCCGACAAGGATTTCGGGGTGGGCGAGGATTACAATGTCGTGGACGACAGTATAATTTCCTATGACGATTTCGTCAGGTATCTTGCCCTGCTCCTCGGCCGAAGAATGCGCGGCATCCCCCTGCTCAGACAGACCTGGCTCCGGCCGGCGATGATCTTCGCGGCCAAACTCTGGCTCATCCTGGAGCAAAAATTGGGTGTGCCCCGGGTCAGGGTCTTTGAGGTCGGGTCCGCGACTTATATGTCATCCAGTTACTGGATCTCCAATAAAAAAACCAAGGAAGCGGGATATGTTTACCGCTATCCGGATGTGCGGGAAGGAATGAGAGATACCATTGACTGGTTCCGAAGGGTGGGCTGGCTTGACCAGTCATACAATCCAAAAGCCATCTGGATGGAGAATATGGACGCGAAAAAAACGGCAAAATAAAATTTACGGCCGGGCTTTGGATCCAGGGAATTATCTTCAGGATGGAGGGGTCAAACCCAAGGGGCGTGCGGCCCAAATCCTATTTGGTTGAATTTTATTTCCGGAATGCGGGGGTCTTGGACACCGCTTTGGTTCAGCCTCCCGGCAACAGCTTCCTTTGCAAACCTCAATCCTTCCAGGTCCAACCGCGCAAAACGCAAAAGGTCAAGCAAAGCCGATTCCCGCTCCTGGGCAGGAGCGCCCCCAAGCGTTTCCGGGTCAAAATAGTTTAAGCAAAGATCAGGGGGTCAAGCCGAGACGGGAACGCGCCGTCATTGACCTGGGGCTGGAATGGTGATTAGAATGATGCGGATGGACGGGGTAAAAAAGAACGGGCGGGATTTGCGGAAGCTGGACCTGGAGTTGAAGCCGCGCTGGGTTCGGGAGCATCCGGAGGAAGCGGGTCAAATATTCAATTCGGTTCCGGTTGCGGACCAGGCGCAGTTGGCTCTGACCCGGCGGGGCAAGGATCGGATGGAATTAATTTTGCTCTCGCATCAAGCGCGGGGTTTGGTTCACCGGCTTCCGGAATCGGAGCTGTATTTCACGATCAAGGAGCTTGGGGAAGAGGACTCGCTTCCGATTTTGGCTTTGGCCGGTTCCCGGCAATTGACCTATATTTTTGACCTGGAGTTCTGGGACCATGACCGGCTGATCCCGGAAAAAATCTTGCAATGGCTGGACCGGTTACGGCTGGCGGACGAGGATCAATTCCAGAACTGGATCAAGAAGGCGGACCAGGAGCTTTTGATCGGGGCGTTGCAGAAGCTGGTTCAGGTATTGGTGGTTGACCCGGACAACCTCGGGGCAGAGCCGTGGCGGGAACAGGAGGTGTTCACCCTGGACGAGCAATACTATTTCCTGCTCAGCGAGAGCAAGTTCCGTCCGATCGTGGAGCGGATCCTGATCACTTTGCGCGAGATAGACCCGGAGAAATTTTACAGTCTGCTGGACCAGGTCCGGATGGTATTGAGTTCGGAAGTGGAAGAGACGGCGCACCGGGTCCGGCAGGGCCGGCTGGAGGATTACGGGTTTTATACTTTTGACCAGGCCTTTGAAATTTACCGATACCTTTCCCCGGCGCAGATGGAGCGGTTGATAAAAAATCCGGAGCGGCCGGAGCCGGTGAAGGCGGGCGGGGCAAGGTATCCGGTTTTGGTTTCGCGGGAAGTCCCGTCTTTTTTGGCCGAGTCGCTCAAGGCGCTTTCGGATTTGGAGCTGGAGGATTTTTACTGCCAGTTCGCGCTGCTGGCGAACCAGGTGATGATCGCGGACCTGATGGACCTGACCGATCTGGATACCTTGAAGCGGGCCGCGGAGAAGGTTTACGGATATTTGGAGCTGGGCCTGGGGTCGTGGTCAAAAGACGATCCGGTGCGGGCTTTGGAAATTTTGCAACGGCAATGGCTTCAGCACATTTTCCAGGCCGGTTTTTCCCGGGCGTTGAAACTCCGGTTCCGGGCGCAGCGGCTTGTGCAACCGGACTGGTTCCGGAGCGTGGGCAAGCCGTTCCATCTGTTCGGAGAGCCGGACGGGAACCGGATTCAGGCCCTGCTCCAGAAGCGGCCGAAATTTTATTCCGGAGAGAAGCCGCTGGGGACTCGGGAGTTCCGGTCCGGGGCAGATCTCAGCGCCGCGGAACAGAGTTTGGGCCGGGCGGAATTTTCGGTCCTATATTTTTTCCAGGCCCTGGGGCTGGACCAGCCCAAACTCAGCCGTCTGCTTTCCATATATCCCTTTGAGCTGAATTTTCAGGTGATCCTGTCAACCTTTTTGGTCAACGGGGTGGTCAAGGATAAACCGGAATTTGAGCCGGTCAGCGCGGAAGACTTGAGCGTTTTTATTGAGCGGGCGATGAGTCGTGTTCCCGCGGGCAAGACGAAGGGGTCCGCCCCGAAGAAACTTTTAAGAAAGCTGGATGCCCTGCTCCGGGACGAGTTTTTGAGATGGCTTTGGAAGCGAAGGCTGGAGGCGGGAATAGACGACGAATCGCGGGTGCGGGAGATGTGCCAGGCCGCTTTCGGGGAGATGGAAATGGAACTGGGAAGACTTAAACGGGTCAAAAAGATAAATCCGAAATTGATCAGTTCAATTGTGGTCTTTTGGAAGCAATCGGCAGAAGCGGAACCGCATAAAAAGGAGGGCAAGCAATGAGGACCAAGCCGACGGCGATTTTGGGAACGGCCATTCTTTTCGGGATGATCGTCTCGGTTTTGGGTTGCGATCAGGGCAACCAGGCCCGGGGGCCGATCTCCAGGTATTTGGCAAAAGCGGCAGCGCCGGCGCCGGCCGCAGAGGACTCCGCGGGGTCGGCCGGAATGCCGATGGAGGCTGAAAAAAGCGCGGACAAGGGCAATGGGACTGCGGTGATGGAGCGGAAGCTGATCGCGCGGGTGTCGCTGACCCTGGAGGTTAAGGACCTGAAGGTCCAGGTCCTCAAGGCCGAAACGATCGCGAAGGAGGAAGGCGGATACCTGTCGGATTCGCAGATTTACCAGGAGGAAACCAGCGAGCGGGCGAGCCTGACTTTGATGATCCCATTCACTAAACTGGATCAGGCGGTGGTCAAGATCCGGGAGCTGGGCAAGGTTCGGTTTGAGCAGAAATCCACCGAGGATGTCACCCGCCAGTTCATTGATTCCCAGGCCCGGGTCAACAACCTTCAGAAAGAAGAGGCCGCTCTTTCGGAATTGCTCAAGCGCACGGGCAAGCTCAGTGACATCCTGGAGGTTGAGAATGAATTGAGCCGGGTCCGGACCGAGATTGAGCAAATCCAGGGAGAGCTTCGGTATCTGGAACACCTGACCAGTTATTCCACGGTCACCCTTTCTCTGGAAACCCGGCCCGAGCCGGAGCAATACGAGAGCAGCCCCCTGAAAAACGCTTTCATCCGGGCCTGGCATTCCTTCCGGGCAACCGTTCACGGGATCGCGGTGCTTTTGATCTACGGAGTTTTTTATCTGCCGCTCCTGCTGGCCGGGTATTTCATCCTGAAGCTGATCGTCAGGAAACTCTGGAAAAGAAAGAAAGCGGCCTGAGGGAAAACCATTTATATCGCCTTGAAATTCGGACCGCTTTGCGAAAAGGGATTTGATTTTCCGCTTTTCCGTCGGAAATGATGGGGGTTTTGAAAATCTTTTTGACATATATATTCGCAGGTGTTAAAATAAGTAACCATGGCGCTGAGACCCAAGAGTCGGGCTAAACTGAACAGGCTTGGAAAGGGGGCTGCGAAAAAGCCCCAATCCTCCGGACCCGGATTGGATCATCCGAAGCGGACATTGAAATCCCCCCCGGCCTCATCGCTCCAATCTAGAAAGTTGCCCGCTCCCTCGCCGGAGATGGCCGATCTCCTAAAGCGCTACGATTCCATGACCAAGATTCACGACCGGCTTTCCTGCTGGGTGAATGTCCTGGATGAAAAGGGGAATGTTATTTCCTGGAACAAGGCTGCGGAGCAAATTTCCGGATACCAAAGGCAGGAAGTGTTGGGGCACGGCAAGATCTGGGAATGGCTATACCCGGACCCGCAATATCACAAGGAAGTCTTCAGCAAGGCGATGGAAATCATCCGGGGCAAGAGCGTGCAGAACCTGGAAACCACCATCGTGACCAAGGACGGCCGGAAGCGGATCATCTCCTGGCAATCAAACAACCTGGTGGACGATAAGGGCCGGGTGAAGGGGAGCGTGGCCCTGGGAGCGGATGTCACGGACCAGAAGGCGATGGATGAGCAAACCCGGCTCCAGGAGAAAATGGAAGGGATGGCGCGGCTGTCCGGGAATATCGCCCACACCTTTAATAACACCTTCAGCATCATCCAGGGTTATGTGGAACTGGTCCTGGAGCGGATGGATTACAACGCGCCCGGCCGTGAGGATCTCCTGGAGATCGTGGAGGCGGTGGAGCGGGGTTCCGCCTTGACCAATCAACTGCTCGCCTTCAGCAAGCATCAAATCCTTGAGCCGATTTCCATAGACCTGAACCAGATCATCTCCGCAATGGGACAAGTCCTGCATCGCGCCCTCGGAGATAAAATACAACTGATCCAGAACCTAGACCCCCGCCTCCCAACCATCCAGGCAGATCCCAACCAGATCCAGCAGGTCATCCTAAACCTCGCCCTGAACGCCCGCGAGGAAATGCCCGAGGGCGGAAAATTCTCCCTCTCCACCGCGCTATCCCAAATTGAATACGCCCATATCCGAGCCCATCCCTTCGTGTCGCCCGGCGAATATATCCTGCTCACCGCTTCCGATTCCGGGCAGGGGATCAGCCCGCGGCTGAAGGAAATCATCTTTGAGCCGTTCCTCACCACCCGCGCCGACCGCGCCGGACTCCTCCTTTCAACCGTCTATGGGATCGTCAACCAGCATAACGGTTATATCTGGGTGGAAAGCGAATCCGGCAAAGGAACCGCATATCTAGTTTATCTCCCGGTCAGCGGCAAGCCCGCGCAAATGCCCGCGCCCAAAAAAGATGGCCCGGAGCTTCCCAAAGGCAGCGAAGCCATCCTCCTGGTTGAAGACGACGACTATATGCGCACCCTGGCCGTCCGGGTGCTCCGGAACCTCGGTTATACCGTGATTGAAAGCGGAAACCCCATTGAGGCCCTCCAAATCCTCAAGCAATACCCCAAACCCGTCAACCTGCTCCTATCCGATGTAGAGATGCCCCAAATGAACGGAGCGCAACTCGCGGAGCAGTCCCTTAAAATCAGGCCCAACCTCAAAGTCCTTTACTTCTCCGGATATTCCCTCGCTTACCTGGTGGATAAAAAAATACTCAAACCGGATTCACCCCTCCTCGCCAAACCCTTCTCCCTCAGATCCCTCTCCCAAAAAGTCCGCGAAATCCTCAATAAAAAGAAATAAACCGCCCGAAACCCGCAGCATTGCTTCACCGAATCCTGCTTTGCCAAAGGCTTCGCAGGATAGGGAGACGCAGAGAATTCTGGGGCGCAGGTTACGGGCTTTTCTGCTTGTCCTGCGTAAGCTTGGCGAAGCAGGATGGAAAGCCCCCCACTTGACAGCCTCTTTCAAATCCGGCATAACTTTGACTAGCAGTTAATTTAAGAAGCAGTAAATTTGAAAAGCCCTGAAATGGGGGAGAAGAGGCAGGCAACGGAAAGAGGAGGAGATTGATGGCGATCAAGGCTCAATCCGCAAAGATTGTGAATTTTGTCTCAGGTCTGCGTCTGACCGAGATGGCATAACGGATTTGGAGAAAAAGGCCAATGCCCTTGCTTTTAAACTTTAGACCTGACCCCCAGGCTCATGCCGGTTGATGAATGACCAATGTTATAAAACCTAATGGGAGGTTTGCAATATGAGTCTTTATGTATTGCTAAATCCTTACACAACCGGCAATTACGCATTTGGGATGAAGAGCTATGCCAAAAATGAGGAATCCAAGCATATGGGCGAAATGAGGAGATGCAGCGCTTGCGGTGAAATCATCGGCCTGAGAGAATGGCTGCCTTCATTTCAAATCAAACTCTTACGAGGCGTAAAAACCAATAAGCCGGCCGATATTATTTGGGGTGTATATCGTGATTTTATGACGAGCGAAAGATTTAGAAAGGTCTGGACGGAGACTAAGCTGAAAGGCATTGTTGAGTGGAGGAATGTAAAGATTGTCATCAAGAAACCTCTGCAAATGAAGTATTATTATCCCCTGTTCAAGCCTGCTACTGCTAGGCCGGATTTTAATAAGACAAAAGTTGCTTGGCGAAAGCATAATCCCCCGTTATGTCCGGTTTGCATGTGGTCTGATCATGAAGCAATAAAAGGGGTTTTTTTCGTTACAGAAACCATACCTGGCGATGACCTATTCCATTCCCTGGGCCTCAATGAAATTTTCGCTTCCGAACGATTCAAGAATGCCATGGAACAGGCTGGAATAACTGGGATAGAACTGATTCAAGCTGATAAATATGAATATGATGTCAGACCTTTAAGCAGGCTTGGGCCGTTTTGAAATAGTAGAATGATATTATGAAAATATATAGATCTATATATCCCTTCGGGGAACAGAGAGAAGGAAATGACTGCCTGCAGGCCGTGGTTTCGGAAGCCGTCCCCATCGGAGCAGACACCGTCACCATTCATTACGCCTCCGGCGGTTCGGTTACCAGCAATGCCCTCGCGCAGGACATTGAATATAGGACTATCCAGATCAGCCGGATTCTGGATGCCGATGGCAGCGAGATCACAACCACGGCTTGGATCAACGACCTCATCTACCTGGAAGGCAGCAATTTTTCAACCACCCTAGCCAACAACGCCATCACTTTCACGGGTGAATCCAGTCAGGTAACCATCTACCCGCTTGCCTGGGGCAATACCTGCAATCCCTCCTATCAATGCCTGCAAGCCAAAATCTCCAACCTGGTCCCCACCGGCAACGACACCGTCTCGGTCCATTATGTCTTGGGCGGACCTGATCCTAGCAACACCGTAGAGCTGAATATTACCGGCGTGTTCTATTACCACAATAACCAGGTCGGAACCCCGGTCGCCATTACGGACTCGGAGCGCAATGTGGTCTGGAGGGCAGAATACTTTCCGTTCGGGGATGTGGTGGATGCAACCGTGCAGACCGTCGGAAACCACCTCAATCGCCGCAAACTCACCGGCCACTATCAGGACGATGAGCTGGTGCTTGATAATGAGGGCGATGAAAACGATGCCTCGCTCGTCTATATGAAGGCCCGATATTATGACACCCAGATCGGGAGGTTCTACAGCCCGGACCCGATTGGGGCGACCGGGGAAAAGGGCAGTGCAAATCAGGATTATGCATATTCATACGTGGGCAATAACCCGATCTTAAGATTAGACCCGTCCGGTTTGTGGTATATTGAAGCTAACATTGGTGTTCCTATTCCATTATTTGGACCATCTTTCGGAGTGGCTCTTGACTTTCCTGAGGGCGAAAAGTATAAAGTATATGGATATGGCGGGTTGGGAGTATTCACTCCTGGTCTTAGTGGATCTATAACTATATCACTAAATGATGTTGCAAAATGGAATGCGGGATTACAGGGGCAATTTATTGGCGCTGCTCAAGTGGGCGTAGATGCCGAAGCTTTTGCGGATTGGTATGACCGAAAAATACCTTGGGGTGAGTCTGGACCTACAGTTTCAAAAGAGTTGAAAGATCTAATAGATACAGGATTTTATGAATTTGGCGCGGGTGGCAGTGTTCCATTTGACATTGGAGTATCCTTGACTGGATTCAGAACATTTTTGATATATGACGAAAATTTTCCCGAAGATGATCGGTGGGGGTATGAAGATAGCTGGGAAGAACTTGAGAAGGAACTTGAACCATAATAATTAAGGAGGATATTATGAAATTCCCAATACCCCTTCCGCTTTTTTACTCATGTGGCATACTTCTGGGCTTATATTTTGTTATTTTCTCCAATAGAATAGCAAATAGATACGCAAAAAAGAGAACAATATATTATGCTCGCAAGAGCGAGGGAATAATTTTAACCGATGACATGATATATAATAAGAAGTCTTATTATTATCTCGAATATCGGGACTATTATAATATGTGTAAATATATGACTATAATAGTTGGCGTTTTATCTATTGTTTATTGTGTATTATGGTTTATTATAGACTCATAAGGCTTTTGAGCGAATATTAAGATTACTAAAAAGCATGAGAATGATAAATATTTTAGGCAAATACTCGCAAAATGTATCTAGGGGGACGAACGGTAGGGAAATGTTCAAATACGGCAGCGCCCAGGCGATCATTGCTCCGTATGCCTGCAGCGACCGGTTCGTGCCCGACGCTGACTGCCTGCAAGCCGTGATCTCGGAAGCCGTCCCCACCGGCAACGACACCGTCTCGGTCCATTATGTCTTGGGCGGACCTGATCCTAGCAACACCGTGGAGCTGAATGTAACCGGCGTGTTCTATTACCACAATAACCAGGTCGGAACCCCGGTCGCCATTACGGACTCGGAGCGGAATGTGGTCTGGAGGGCAGAATACTTTCCGTTCGGGGATGTGGTGGATGCAACCGTGCAGACCGTCGGAAACCACCTCA
>CAIYYW010000338.1 GCA_903930515.1 uncultured delta proteobacterium
AAAAGGCGATTGAGAAGAACCGGGATTTCTGCATCAATCACTTAAAGCCCCTGGTTCTTGAGGTGGACCGCAAGTATGAGCAAAACCCCGATTACCTGCCCTGGGAAATGGTTCAGCTCGCGGCCCGGCACCGGAGGCTCTCAAACTACATCCCGAAATATATGGGAGGATCAGGCGAGCCTATGGCGGTGATCGGCCCGGTAATGGAAGAACAAGCCGCCACTGATTGTGCTTTTGTCGGTCTGATGGGCGGGCATGGCCTGGGCCTGGTCGCCCTGATGATGACCTTCAACATCAAGGTTATTGACGAAGTGATCACAGAAATCGTCAACGGAGAAAAAAACCTAAACCCGGTTCTGCTTTCCTGCGCCATCACCGAGCCGACCGCGGGGTCCGATGTAGAGGAAGAGGAATTGTATCCCAAGGCGCGTCTGATGTGCCAGGCCAAGAGGGTTCCGGGCGGAGCTTTGCTCAACGGCCGCAAGGTTTTCATCTCAACCGGTCATGTTGCTAAATATCATATGGTGCTGATGCCGTTTGATATGAAGAGGCCTCTGGACACCTTCGCCTGTTTCCTGGTGCCTTCGGATTCCAGGGGTTTTGCTTTGGGCAGAACGGAACACAAGATGGGGCAAAGAGTCGGCCTGGCCAGCGAGCTGATTTTTGAGGACTGCTTTGTGCCGGAGGACCACATCGTCATGGCGGTTGATGATAAATTCGGACTGATGTTTCCAGGCCAATTTCCCAGACTGCTGAAAGGCGTTCTGGGCATCACCCGGGCCGCGGTCGGGGCCTGGTCAACCGGAACCGCCCGGGGGGTAACCGAGCATGCCATCAAATTCGCCAAGACCCACAAGCTCAAGGGAAAAACCATGATCAATCACCAGTGGGTTCAGGCCCATTTGACCAATATGGTGATCAATGTGTTCATGGGCCGGGCGGTCTATATGGAATCATACTTTGCCAACCTCACCAATATGAACATGGGCTTTTTTAAAATTCCCGCCATCTTCAATAACGAGCTTGCCGCCCGGCTGCTTAGAACCCGTCCCTATAAAAAAGTCCTTCACTCTGATTTCATGCGCAAATTATTTCTCAAGAATTATACCGGCACAACGCCCGGGCAGGGCCAGCGGGTTCAATATATGGCGTCAATGGCCAAAGTGGTCGGGTCGGATATGGCGATGGAAAACTGCCACCTGGCGATTGAACTTTCAGGAGAGGCGGGCGTGCGGCACGATTGCGGAATGGAAAAATTCTTCCGCGATGCCAAACTGCTCCAGATCTTTGAGGGGACCAATCAACTCAACCGTCTCAATATTTTCAACAATTACCTGGGCCGACATATTCCCGGGGTGGAAGTTTATTAATAATCGCGGGGGAGATCCCGCGTTGCGCGGGAATGGTCGCCCTGAATAAGGAGGGTGAAAGATGACCGAACTTCTAGCCAGATATTGCAAAGAAGACCTCAAAGGCTTCTATGACCTGGCCGAGCGCTTTGCCAAAAAGGAGCTTGAGCCAAAAGCGCTTGCGCTGGATCATTACCCGTATTCCGAGTTCAACCGCCAGGCCTTGGCAGCGGCCGCAGAGGTGGAGCTTTTTCAACTCACTCTGCCGGAATCTCTGGGCGGGTCCGGACAGGGCATGACGGCTCTTTCCCTGGTCCTTTCCCGGCTCGCCCAGGCAGATGCCAGCTTTGCCGCAGTGGTTTTCGTCCAGACCCTGGCCCAGGCCGCGATCGTCAAGTGGGCGAGCAAGGAAACTGCGGAAAAATATCTCAAGAAGGCAGGAGCCCTGCCCAGGATGATCGGCTTTCCGCTTTATGCGCCGGTCTCGGACATTCCTCTTGAGGTCAAGGCCGAGAAAAATAATGGCGGTTATTTGCTTAAGGGAAAATTTTCTTATCTCGCGCTCGCGCCGGTGGCTGATTTTCTGATTATTCCGGCAGAGGTTCCGGGATCAGGCAAGGCAAGTTTCTTCATCGTTGAAAAAAAATCAGCCGGCTTGAAAATGAGCGAGCCGGTTCTGAGCCTGGGCCTGCGCAACTGCCCGGTCGCGGATCTGGAGCTTTTGGGAGTAAAGGCCGGGCCGGAAAATCTTCTGGGCCAAGAGGGCCAGGCCGGGGATGAGTATGATAAATTCTGTGCGGCCTTTGGAGGGCCTTTGGCCTCGCTCTCCCTTGGAGTTCTGATCGGATCATACCATGCGGCGGTATCATTCGCCAAAGATCGTTACCAGGGAGGAAAGCAAATAATTGACCACGACCAGGTGCGGATGATGCTCGCCAATATGGCGGTGCTGATTGAAGTTTCCGGAGCCGCCTGCATGAGCGCGAGCCGGGCGGTTGATGAAGGCAAGGATCCGGCTGCAAGCTTTGCTTCGGGCATTTTCGTGACCGATGCGGTTACTCGCGCGACCACCGACGGGGTGCAGTGCCTGGGCGGATATGGATACATACACGACTACGGCCAGGAAAAGCGAATGCGGGACGCAAAACAAATCCAGGCCCTGTTCGGCCCGGCTCCGCTCAAGCGCCTGGAATTTTTATCAAAACGGATTTTGGAGGGCCAAAGATGACCTATCTTGAATTTTATCTGAATCTGCTCAAAGGCGTCACCCTGGCTTTGGCGGAGGAGTATAAAAGGGGCTCCCTGCGGGAAAGCCTGAAAGCCACGCGCCGGGCGGGAAGGCCTGCTTTTGTCAACGAGCTTTCCCACGCCGGCTTATTGGAGGAGCGCGCGTCCGAGCTGGGCAAAAAGCCGATGCTTTATTTCAAGGGCAAAACTTTCAGCTACGCGGAGATGGACCAAAACGCCGATCGGCTGGCCAATTTTATTCAGGGCCTGGGCGGGCAGCCGGGCAAGGTGATCGCGATCGTGATGAAGAACTCGCCGCAATGGCTGGATATATTTTTCGGGGCGCAGAAACTGGGGATGTGCGCGGTGCCGATCAACATCCAGCTCCGGGGAGAAGGCCTCTCCTATATCTTCAACCATTCCGAGGCCGACTTGATCGCGATTGATCACGACCTTTACCCGTACTACCGGGCCATTCAAGGCCAGCTCACACATCCGCACCGGTTGATCATCAACACCGCGGGCGCGGCCCCTTCTTTTCAACCGCCCGGCTCCGCGGTCCCCCTGGAAATGGCATATGCATTCGGAATCAGCGCCGAGAAACCGAAGGTCTCCATAGACCCTGAAAGCAACTGCCTGATGCTTTACACCTCCGGCACCACCGGCCGCGCCAAGGGAGTGCCCACCAAATTCAACAAAACCCAGATCAAGGCGATGTCCATTATGGCCCGGGCCACCCTCAAGCCCAGCGACATCTATTACACCTGCCTGCCGCTTTTTCATGCCAACGCCCTGCTCTTAACCGTGACCATGGCAATGTCCGGAAAGGCCGCGGTCGCGATCTCCGAGAAATTCAGCGCGAGCAAATTTTGGGACGAGGTGCGCGAGACCAAGGCCACCGTGTTCAACTCCATCGGAGCGATGATCCCGATCCTGATGACACAGCCGGAAAAAAGCAATGACCGGGACAATCGGGTCCGCTATGTCCTGAGCGCGGCCTGCCCCACGGCGATGTGGATGCCTTTCCAAGAGCGTTTCGGGACCAATATTTATGAAGGATACGGAGCGGTGGACGGTGGAGGGTTCATCGTGATCAATTTCGGCGCCGCCCCTCCGGGAAGTATGGGCAAGCCGCTGTTCGGAAAATATCGGCTGGTGGATG
>CAIYYW010000339.1 GCA_903930515.1 uncultured delta proteobacterium
AAAATTACGCTCATCCGCTCGGTGAAGCTCCGGTTTTGACGGTCGTTCCAGAAAAGCTGCGCGGAAATCTTTTGGCCCGGCAAAGTCGGCGTCACGCTCATCGTGACCACAACCTTATCCACCAGGAGCGGGTCCAGCCATAAATTCCCGCTTTCCAAATACGGGTCCGGCCCCAGGGCCTGGAAAATTTTCCGGTCCTGATCAAAACTCAGATGGTCTTTCAAAAACAACAACTCCAGCCTGCCCTCCTTTGCCAAAAACAGGGGTTTGTCCGGCCCTGGCGATTCTTTCAGCTTTTGCCCTCGCAGTTGGATCGCCCTGATCATCAACCCGGTCAAATCAAACAGCCGTCCCGTATGCTCATCCCAACCGAAAATTGCCGCCTTTCCCGAAACAAGGTCAAGGGGAGCCGGGAATTTGAAAAGATATTCCCCCGGACCGACCCGGCCGGTGTGATAGGCCTGGAGCAATGGTTTTGCCGGATGCCATTTCCGCCTGGTCCGCAAAATCGGTCCGGTGAAATAGCCGGCCTCCGGCCCGAATTTTATTTGGTGGTTGATCGCCAGGTTGAGCGCGGAGGATAGGGCGATGTCGCGCGAGAACAGCATCACCCCGTTTTGGCTTCGGGGGAAGTCCATCAGGTGGATTTCCGCGGGGCATGAGGAAATCGCGCAGGCGGAAGAAATATTCTGGATCACCTTGAACACCATTTTCCCCGCCTGCTGAAAGGGCGGGAGGTTCCGGTTCAGTTGAATGGAATAAGCCAGGACCAGAATCCCGAACAGGATCAGTCCCCGGAGCCTGGTAATCAAATTCGGCCTCCGGGCATCCGCCAGCAACAGCCCCAGGATCATTGAACTCCCGGCCGCGGGAAGGTAAAGGAACCTGGAGCTGACAAGATTTTTCAGTTCAAAGGGAGAGCCCAGGGCCGGGATCAAGCAAAAGATCAGGAGCGAAAGCGCGACCAGCAGGTGCCGCAAGCGAGCCGGCCGATAGAGATTTAATCCCAGGGCCAAGGCGGGAATCAGGATCAAAACCCAAACCATCCAGACCGGGCTCTGGTCGGCATTCCAGATCGGGATCAAAAGATGATCCAGCGCGATTTTGAGCCGATCCCATAAATCCGCCTGTCCCATTTGAGCGGACACTTCGGCCGGGAGCAAGGAGCCGGTGAAAAATATTCGGAGCGACACATAAACAACAACTAATCCCGCCAAAACCGCCCAGCGCCGGATTATTTCCTTTCCAGCCGGAAGGGAGCGCAAGGGAATCCCGGCTTCGCCTCCGTTTCTCTCAGAAAGCTTCACCAGGTCCGTAATCACCGCCACGCCGATAACCATCAAGCCGGTTTCCTTGGAAAAAAAACTGAGCAACGCAAAAACCGCGGCCGCGGCTGAATATTTGAGCGACGGATGCTCCCGGTCTTTTAAATAGAAAATCAAGGTGAGCAGGAAGAAGACCAGGCAGACCGGATCAAACCTGCCGGTCACCCAGAAAACCGCTTCCGGCTGGATCGGATGATACAAAAACAACAGCCCGCTGAAAATACCGGCCCGTAAATTACGGGTCAGCAGTTTGATCCAGTAGCTCAGCAAACCGGCATTGAGCAGGTGGATCAGGATATTGGTCAGATGTGGCAATTTACCGTCCGCGATTCCCAGCCGGCCTTCCAGGAGATATAAAACCGCCACCACCGGCCGGCTCCGCGTCTTATTCACGATCGCGGCAAAAGACCCGATCAAATCCAGCGGAGATTTTTGATGCAACATCTCCAGTAACACGAAATCATCCGCGAACCAGCCCAGCCCCAGAACCTTTCGGTAAATCACCAAAGCCGGGATCAGCGCCAAAACCGCTCCGGCCAGCCATAATAATCTCCGCTTGTTCATCCCTCAAAATCGCTCCTGTCTCTTGAATTTAATCCGAAAAATACCCCAAGGTCAAAGCCGGTCGTTTTCAAGGGCTTTCCTTGTTTCCAGATCAACAATTAAACCGGGCTAAAAATATTGGGGGGGCTTTGGGGAATTTAAACTTTGGATAGATATAAAAGGGGATATTAAATTTGGCTCCTCGGGAGGGACTCGAACCCCCGACAAAGTGGTTAACAGCCACCCGCTCTGCCAACTGAGCTACCGAGGAACCTGTGGTATAATGATAGATATTTTGGGCTTTTTGTCAAGAATGTCAAGAATAATAAATATGAAAACCCGATGAATAAATTGGCGGTGTTTTTGCCGGCGCCTGGAGTTGACCGGGCGGGCCTGGGCGGAAAAGGCGCAAACTTGGGATCTTTGCTGGAGTTGGCGGATGAATTTCGGGGGCTGGTCACCCTGATTTCCGCTCCAAACCCATAATCAAGATTTCCCTTTAACGCGCGGATATGCTAATAATTCAAATAAACCTTAAAAGGAGCGAACCATGGACCGACGATTGTTAATCAAGAGCGGGGCAGTTGGCGCGCTGGGAATGGCGGCCGGGAGGATGGCGATGGCGGGAAAAAATTTGCCGGACTATATGCCGATTGTCAAAGCCAA
Source organism: uncultured delta proteobacterium (assembly GCA_903930515.1). GTDB lineage: Bacteria > RBG-13-61-14 > RBG-13-61-14 > RBG-13-61-14 > DRUE01 > CAIYYW01. The sequence goes on from CAIYYW010000339.1 coordinate 2,535, forward strand.
AATGGAAAGCGGCGGTTATCTTCCTCATTATCCGGAGCGCGAGCTGACCGAGCCGGTTATGCTTTGCGATGATATGGGGAATCTGAATCCCAAGGCAATCGGCTGGTCGCGGGCGCCGCTGGTGACCGCCAATCTCAGCAATCATTGGGGCCGGAAGAAGAAATGGAATTTCTGGAACTGGATCAGCCCGGATTTTGTCTTTTCCGTCACCCTCTCGGATATTGATTACGCGGCCTTCTGCGCGGCCTCATTCATTGACTTTGCGACCAAGGAAAACTTCAGCGCGATTTCCATCCACCGGGGCGGAAGTCTCGCGATGCCGGAAGAGGTTGAAAAGAGCGTTGGCTTTGAAAGCGGCGCGATCAAATATTCCTTCAATCATCTGGGCGATCACATCCAGGTGAATTTTCAATGCAAGGATATGAAGGGCAAGCCGGCAAGCGCGGATTTCATCATCCATAAGCCCAAGGGCCACGAGACTTTGAACATTGTGGTGCCCTGGACCAATCAACGGTTCCAGATGAACTCCAAGCATAACACCCTGCCGGTGGAAGGTTTTGTCAAGATTGGGGATAAAAAACATTTGATGAATCCGGAAGAATGTAATGGCGTGCAGGATTTTGGAAGGGGGATCTGGCCCTATCATTCCATCTGGAACTGGGGAGTGGCAACCGGCAGGCAGGACGGGAATATGATCGGCATCAATCTGGGCGCGAAATGGACCACCGGAACCGGCAGCAATGAAAACGGGATCTGCTTTAACGGCCGGCTCTACAAGGTGATGGAAGACCTGATTTGGGAATATGATCCCAATAATTGGATGAAGCCCTGGCATATCCACGCGGACTACTCCAAAATGATTGACCTGACCCTCACCCCCTTTCATCAGCAAGCCACCAAGCTGAGCCTCGGGGTGATGAGCACCGGCGGGGTGTGCTGCTTCGGCAAATGGAACGGAATGATCCGGTTTGAAGGCAAAGAGGTTCAGGTGCGCGACCTGACCGGATGGGCGGAGGAGTTCGCGCATAGGTGGTGAAGGGAGGAAAACGGCATGAAACTTTTTCCGTTGGGATGGTTGCTGGTTTTCGGAATGGCGATTTCAGTTCAAGCCGCCGGCCAAATGACTCCTTACGCAAAGCTCAGCCAGTTAAGCCTTTCTCAGGCTGAAATCAAGGGCGGGTTCTGGGGAGAGCGGCGGGAGCAGTTATGGAAGACGGTGCTGCCTTATCAATGGACGCAATTGGAATCGCATCACGATGTTGACAATTTCCGCATCCTGGCCGGGGAGAAGGATGGCGTTCATCTGGGGCCGGTCTATCTTGACTCGGACCTTTACAAATGGCTGGAGGCCGCGTCCTATCTGAGCGGCAAGCATCCGCAGGATCAGTGGCTTTCGGACCGGATCACCGAGTTGACCGGATTATTCGGCAAGGTCCAGATGCCGGACGGATATTTGAACACCTATTACCAGACCTTTGCTCCGGACCGGAGATGGACCAACCTGCTGATGAACCACGAGTTGTATTGCTCCGGCCATTTGATTGAGGCCGGCTGCGCGCTTAAAGAAGCCACCGGCAAAGACGACCTGTTCAAGATCGCGACCAGGCTCGCGGACCAGATCAGCTCGGTTTTCGGGCCTGGGAAAAAGCAGGGGGTTCCGGGCCACGAGGAAATTGAGCTCGCGCTGGTCCGTTTGTACCGCCAGACCGGGGACAAAAAATATTTGGAGATGGCGAACTTTTTCATCGGGCGGCGCGGCCGCGCCAACAAGTATCCGCAGGCGATGATCAAATCCCTGAAGGACCAGTCCGAGCTGGCCAGGATCGTGAACGAAAAACGAAGGCCCTGGCTGGAAAAGGCTCCCAAGGCCAAAAGCGCGGCCGGGTATATCATCGGCGGGACCTTGTTTGACCCGCGCATCTTCACAAATTTTTACACCGGCAAATACTTCCAGGATGACAAGCCCTTCGTGGATCAGACCACGGGCGTGGGACACGCGGTGCGGGCGATGTATTATTTTACCGGGGCCGCGGACCTTTATCTTGAGACCGGGGACGCCGCGCTTTTTCAGACCGCGCAAAAAATCTGGGACAACACCATCAGCAAACGAACCTACCTCACCGGCGGGATGGGGTCGCTCGGGGGCATTGAAGGCTTCGGCCGGGACTATGAGCTTCCCAACCGCTCTTACACCGAGACCTGCGCCGCGATCGGATCCTTCTTCTGGAACTGGAGGATGCTCCGCGCAACCGCGGACGCCAAATACGCGGACCTGATGGAGCGGACCCTTTATAACGGGATCCTGCCCGCGATCTCGCTGGACGGGACCAAATATTTTTACCAGAACCCGCTCACCGGCAACGGCAAGGACCAGCGCCAACCCTGGTACGGGACTGCCTGCTGCCCGCCCAATATCGCCAGACTGTTCGGGTCGCTGGAGCGGTATCTTTACTCCGAGAGCGACGAAGGCGTCTGGGTCCACCAATACATCAGCGGCGCGGCCAGGTTCAGGAATGGAAAAGTCAATCTTGAATTGGAAAGCGGTTTCCCTTTCAGTGGAGATGTCAGGATCAAGATCAGCGCTCAAAAACCGGGATCGTTCGCAGTGATGCTCCGCATTCCGGCTTGGGCGGACAAGGCCGCGGTCGCGGTGAATGATGAAAAACTGAGCAATATTCTGGCGGGAACCTATCTGAAAATTCAGCGCGAATGGAAAACCGGGGATGAGATCACGCTCAATTTTCCAATGGAAATCCGGCTGATTGATTCCCCGCCCGAGGTCAAGAGCAACCGGGGAAAGGTGGCGCTAATGGCCGGACCCCTGATTTATTGTTTGGAGGAAAAGGATACTCCGGGGATCAATGTCCACCAGGCGGTGATCTCAAAATCGGGAAAGCTGGAAATGGCAAAACGCGATGACTTGCTGGGCGGGGTGATGACGGTGAAGGGCAAAACCCTGGCGGGAAAAGAATTTATTGCGATTCCATATTACGCCTGGTCCAATCGCGGGCCGTCCCGGATGGAGATCTGGATCAAGGCGCGGTAAAACCGCCAACCGCTGAGCATCTGTGGGCAGTCTGAAATGTGCTAGGAAAGGAGCAGGAAGGGGATTCGGGAATCCGGCAACTATTTAAAAAACTTATGCAAAATAAAAAACGGCCGGGATTTGGTCCCGGCCGTTTTAATTTCAGATCTTCCGCTGATTGCTCAGTACATCGGCGGCTGGGGCATATGTCCACCGCCACCGCCCGGGAAGGATGACTTGTCATCCGGCCTTTCCGCAATCGCGCATTCAGTGGTAATCAGGAGCGCGGCCACGCTGGATGCGTTCTGGAGGGCGCACCTGACCACTTTGGTCGGGTCAATGATCCCGGCCTTGACCAGGTCTTCATAAACCATCGTCTGCGCGTTCAGGCCGAAGCCGCCCTTGTTGTTCTTGATCTTGTCCACGGCAATGGATCCGTCCACGCCCGCGTTCT
>CAIYYW010000340.1 GCA_903930515.1 uncultured delta proteobacterium
ACACCAGCACCAATGACACCCTCTTCGCCCTGGCCTCCGGAGCCAGCGGAGTAATGATCTCTCCATCGTCAGCAGGCTTCAAACAATTCTGCGACGCCTTCCGCGCGGTCTGCCTGGAACTTTCGGTCATGATCGCCGCGGACGGGGAAGGCGCGAGCAGGTGGTATTATGTCCAGGTCAAGGGAGCCAGGACCAAAAACGACGCGGAGAAAATCGCGCGCCGGATCGCCAATTCCCCTCTCGTGAAAACCGCCATCTCAGCCGCGGACCCCAACTGGGGAAGGGTGATCGCCGCGGCCGGGATCGCCGGCCCGAAATTCGATGTCAAAAAGACCGGTGTTTATCTCCTGGGATCAAAGGGCAGGACCAAGCTGCAAATTTTCAAGTCCGGGGCCAGGAGCGCTTCTTACCGGGGGATTACAAAGGAAAAACAGGCAGTCAAAATTTTGCAGGAGAGCGGCTTTAAAATTGTGTTTGAAGCCGGGAACGGGAAATTTGATTGTGAGATGGTCACCTGCGATTTTACCGAACAATACGTCCGGATTAATGCCGATTACCGAAGTTAATTATTGATCGAGAAATTATGGATGAGAACCCCGCTTTTGAGAGCGCATCCGGATTGAGACAGGGTCGGGCAAAGGTCATTTCCACCCGCGTCCTTCAATTCCTTCAGTTCCAAATTCAGATGAACCCCGGCCGCGGGCAAAGATTGAAGGATACTGAATTGAAGCTCAGCCAAGTTCACCCTCCCGGTCACGGCCGCGCCCGAGGCTATGTCCCAGACGCAAAAGGGGCTGTCCGATTTTTGGGGAATTTTTTCAAACCCCTGAGCGCGGGCATATTGATCGGGGTAGTATTGGGAAAGGGACTGGTTGCTTCCGGAAATTCCCAAAAGCCGCATTGTTTCAGGCGCGTCCATGGTAATGCAAATTTTATAGGAAAACAGCTGGCCCCCGCCCAGGTTGGCGTTGACGGGGACATAAAAATTATCGCCCACATCATACCCCGCCGCGGAGCCGACGCCGATGTCTCCGACGTTTTCAACCCCGGCATACTTGGGATAGGAATGCACGACCGGCGTTCCCGGAAAACCCTGGATGACCAAGGTGGAGCCTTGCACAGTAGCGGGGTACCCGGGCGGAAGCACAACCTCCGGTTGCAGGTTATCGATGTTAACGGTGACTTCGTTGGTTGTGTTGCTGCCGCAACAAAAAACGCCAAGGAGCAAGACCAAAAGCAAGGCCCTGAGGGCCGATTTGACCATATTATTCCTTTACCAGCCAGACTTTGAGGGTAGCCTCAATGTCCTTTTCCAAATGGATCGGGACGGTGTAAACGCCAAGGACTCTCAACGGCTCTTCCAGTTTGATCCAGCGCTTGTCGATCTCTATCTCCTTGGCCCTTAATGCCTGGGCGATGTCCATGGCCGTGACCGAACCGAAAAGTTTGTCGGATTCGCCGACCTTGCAGGGGATGGTGATGGAAACAGTCTCGATTCTTTCCCTGAAAGCATGGGCGTCTTTCATGCGGCGAGCCTCTTTTACCTGGATGATTTTACGATGATGCTCGAGCTGGTCCAGATTTTTCTTGGTCGCAGCGATCGCCAGTTTTTTGGGGATCAAATAATTTCTGCCAAAGCCATTCTTGACCTCCAGAACTTCTCCGGCTTTTCCTACTTTGGGCACGCTCTCCATCAGAATTATCTTCATTTTCGCTCCCTTGTATTTAACATCTAAACTGCTCTTAAAGCGATTATATATGCGGAGGCCCGTAGGGCAACAGGGCAAGGATCCTGGCCTTTTTTATCTCCGTTGCCAGGAGCCGCTGGTGCTTGGCGCAGGTGC
>CAIYYW010000341.1 GCA_903930515.1 uncultured delta proteobacterium
CCCCCCCCCCCCCCCCATTTCTTGTCAAGCGCAAAATTGCAATGGAGAAAGAATCTTGGAAAGGGCATGAAAAGGACTGGGGTGGAAAAAATCTCAGATCTCAAAGCTCAAATCTCAGACTGAATTTAAGGAAGAGGGGGGATCAGGGCTTTTTGTGATGCTCGGGGAATTTTTGGTGGAGTTCTTCAAGGACTTGCTTTTGGTCTTTTTGGATTTGGAAGTTTTTGCGTTCTTTGTCATCCAATCTGCGCTGGCCTTGGATTTCGGAATTTTTCAAGGACTCCATCCAGCCCCAGAGTTGCCGGGAGATGCTTTCGGATTTGGTTATGAGATTTGAGATCTGAGCTTTGAGATTCGGCTCCAAACGGTTCAACACCAAAAGCATCGAGCGCACTTCCCCGGCCGATCCCCGGCTGATATAAAGAAAGGACAATAGCTCGCTGGTGGTGCCGCGCTCAAAACCCTCGGCGATGTTGTTGGAGATGGAGAGGACGGCGCGCTCAATCTGATCACAAAAGCTCCGTCTTCTCGACAATGGTCCATGGGCAGTCAGGCCGTCAATCGCTTCCGCCAGGTCCACCGCGTCCTTCCAGACCGGCAACTCTTCAAAGCGCTTGTATTTCATCAAGCCAATTCTACGGAGTTCCATCTCAAATTTCCAATCTCATATCTCATAAAATGGCGTACCAGTTCACCGAACGGGGTTGCGAGATGCTGTAAGAGTTTTATGAAATATGAGATCTGAGATTTGAGATTGCGTTCCCGGCGTCTTTGCGCTAAGAATAAGCCTTGATGATTGATCGCCAAGCCTCCAAGAAGTATGTGCTTGCCATTGACCACGGCACTTCCGCGGTCAAGACCTGCTTGTTCAACGCCGTCGGCGAGCTGGTTGGTTTTGAGGCCCAAAAAATCCCGATCCAATTCTTGCCGGGCGGAGGCGCGGAGCAGAACCCCTCTGATTGGTGGAACGGCTTTCTGGAAACCGCGGGGAAACTGGTGGGGAGAAGATTGGTTCCAGTTGAGGATATTGTTGCGATCTGCGTTTCTTCCACTTTTTCCAGCACGGTTGCAGTGGACGAGAAGGGAAATCACCTGGGCCAATCGCTGACCTGGATGGACTCGCGCGGAGGGTCTTATGTGAAAGAGGCGATGAAGGGGTTTCCCAGCCTGCAAGGCTACGGAATTTTCAAAGCGCTCCCCTGGATTTACAAGACCGCGGGCGCGCCCTCTCTTTCCGGCAAGGATGACCTCGGTCATATTTTATTCTGGAAATACGCGCGGCCGGAGATTTATCAAAAGGCATATATGTTTTTGGGCAGCAAGGATTTTTTTAACCTCAAGCTGACCGGAAAATTCGCGGCCGGATTTGACTCGGTGATGCTTTACTGGCTGACCAATACACGCGACATCAACCATATCTTCTATGACGACTGGCTGATCCGGAAGCTCAAGATTGACCGATCCAAACTGCCTCCCCTGAAACAGTCCACCGAGATCCTCGGATCCATCCTCCCCGAAGTCGCCGACCGGATCGGCCTGAGCAAAAACACCAAAGTGGTGATGGGATCCCCGGACCATCAATGCGCCGGCATCGGAAGCGGCGCGGTCCGGGATTTTGAAGGGCATCTCTATATCGGGACTTCCTCCTGGATCCAGTGCATTGTGCCGTTCAAAAAAACCGATATGTTCCATTCCATCGCCTCGTTCCCAAGCGGCATCCCGGGCAGATATTATTGCGTGAACGAGCAGGACCTTGCCGGGGGATGTCTCAATTTCCTGGTCAACAATTTGATCTACCACAAGAACCCGCTCAATTCCGACGATCCTCCGGAAGATGTTTTTCAGAAACTGGACCAGATCGCGGAAAAAGTCCCGGCCGGATCAGGCAAGATCCTATTCACTCCCTGGCTCAACGGCGAACGCACCCCGGTGGACAACACCACGATTCGCGGCGGCATTTACAATCTTTCAATGACCAGCAACCTGGACCAGGTGATCCGCTCGGTGATGGAAGGGGTGGCCTACAATAACCGATGGGCCTTGCAATATGTGGAAAAATTTATCGGGAGAAAAATGGATACGCTCAACATCGTGGGCGGGGGAGGAAAGTCCAAACTCTGGTGCCAGATTCTCGCGGATGGGCTGGACCGGGTGATCCGCCAGGTCAAAGACCCGATCCAGGCCAATGCTCGGGGAGCGGCCTTTATCGCCTCGGTGGGATTGGGCCTGATCAAGTTTGAAGACATCCCGAACTTGATCCGGTATTCCCAAACCTTCACGCCCAACCCGGAAAACCGTAAAATTTATGACGAGCTATTCAGGGAATTTGTGCGGATTTATAAATGCAATAAAAAGATTTTCCAGAGATTGAACCGGATAACTTAAAGATTTCAAAAGGAGGGCGGGATGAAAAAAATAATCAGTTTTGTCATCGGGATATTGCTGGCCGGCCTGGCGTTTTCCAGCGCGCCGGAATCGCAGGTCGCGGTGAATTTAACCGTGGAATATCAGGCCAATCCCCTGGCGATTGACACTGCGCATCCGAGATTTTCCTGGCAAATTCAAAGTTCAGGACGCGGGGCGATGCAGGGCGCGTATCAACTCCTGGTTGCGGAGAGCAAGCCGGGCCTGGAATCCGGAAAATTTCTCTGGGACAGCGGCAAGGTCTTGTCCGATCAAAGTGTCGCGATTCCCTATCAAGGTTCCGCGCTCAAGAGCAAGACCGATTATTTCTGGAAGGTGAGGGTTTGGAATCAGGACGGAAAGCAGATGCCGGACAGCGCAACCGGTTTTTTCCGGACCGGGCTTCTGGATCAAAGGGATTTGCTCGCGAAATGGATTTGGGAGGACGCCCGGATCAAGATCAATGACTACGCCTATTTCCGAACCGAGATAAATTTGACGGACGATCCGGAGTCTGCTTTCGCGATTGCCTCCGCGCACAACCACTACCTTCTTTTCATCAACGGCCGGCAGGTTTCCGGCTATGTCAGCCCGGGAGAGAGCGATCCCTTCAAGTCAAAGCTCTATGTCGCCTACGACCTCGCCCCATTCTTGAACAAGGGCAAAAACGCGATTGCGGCGATTGCCCATTACAAGGGCGATGACGGACAGAATTACCTCAGCGGCACGCCCGGTTTCCTTTTTGAAGCTGACCTCAAGTTGAAAGGCGGCCGGGAAATGGTGGTAACCAGCGGTCCGGACTGGAAGGTTTTGGCGCATACGGCTTATGACGAAAGCGCGCCGTTCCTGAGCAAGCGCAAACACACCTCCGCGGAATATTTTGACCGCCGCCAGGAACCTTCCGGATGGACCGCTCCGGGGTTTGATGACTCGGCCTGGAAAAACGCGGTTGCGGTGAATCCCGGATACCGTTTGCGGGCGCAATATATGCCGGAAAGCGCGGTTGACCGGTTGCTGGTTCCGGCTGAGCCGAAAAAGCCGGCGCCCGGGGTTTATTTGTTCAAGCTGCCGCAGGAAATCGGGGGTTGGGCCAGGATCAGCGCGCAGGCTCCCGCGGGCACGGCGGTGAAGATGCGCTACTCCGACCGGCTCTTTCTCGGCCGCGCCTATCACGGAGCAGCTGACGAGGCGACCAAAACTTATTATGACCAATACACTTTTGCCGGAACCGGCGTGGAAACCTGGGAGCCGGGGTTTGGGTATCGCGGGTTCAGATACATTGAAGTCACCGGGTTCCCGGACAAGCTGACGCCGGAAAACATCAAGGGAGTGTTCGTGCACACCGACTTGAAACCCACCGCTGCCTTTGAGACTTCCAATCCGCTCCTAAACCGAATTTATGAAATCTCGGTCCACACTCAGGCCCTGGGAATGGTCGGGCAACTGGTGGACTGCGTGAACCGCGAGCAGAGCCAGTGGCACGCGGACGCGGAAATAGAATCGGGAACGGTCTTTTACAATTTTTACGACCCGCAAATCGTGCGCAAGACCCTGGTGGATTTGAAGGACGGACAGTTTGAAGACGGCCGGATGAATGACTTTTATCCCTCGTCCCGCCGCGATTTCAATTACATACCGGAATGGGATATGCGCTATCTGCCCATGCTCTGGCGCACATATTATTATTATAATGACCGCTACATTTTGGAGGAGACCTGGCCGGCGGTGGAAAAGCTGATCGGGTTTTATCTGGGGGAGATTGATCAGACCGGTCTGGTGAAAAAAAGCAAGGCCTGGCACATCAGCGACTGGCCCGAGGATTTCGCCAGGATGGACCAGAAGGGAGACTACCTGACGGTTGAGAACCTGATTTTCTATGACGACCTGGTCAAGGCCGCGGAGATCGCTAAAATTTTGGGCAAGGACGAAGCCGGGCAGAAATATCGCGCGGCCGCGGAAAGCCTTAAAAACGCGATCAACAAGAACCTCTATGACCCGGCGGCCAAGGCATACCTGGATTGCCTGCCTTCCAAGGCGCATCACCAGGCCGCGAGCGGGCTCGCGCTCCAGGTCGGGGCAGTGCCAGAGCTTGAGCAAGAGGCGGTGATAAATTATATAAAAAGTCAGGGCTTCGGAAGTTCCATCGTGCTCGCCTACAACCTGTTTGAGGCGCTCTATGACAACGATCAGGGAGAGTTCGCCTATCAACTGGTGAACAGTGAAAACTTCCCGGGCTGGGGATATATGCTCAAGAACGGAGCCACCAGCACCTGGGAGGGATGGACCGGACTGGTCGGAGAAACCTACGAGCATCCCTTTGCCGCGTTTATGGCCCGATTCTTCATCAGCGGCATCAGCGGGATCAAGCCGGGAGCCCCGGGATGGAAGCTCATTGAGGTCCGGCCGCATGTGGATGGCGATTTGAAATGGGCCAAGGCAACCATCAAGATTCTACCCGGCGAGGTTTCCTCGGCTTGGGAGAAAACCGGGAACGGCTTGAAACTTTCCGTCCGCATCCCCGGCAACACCCGGGCCAAGGTAAGCCTGCCCACGATGGGCAAGGAAAAGGTCTTGATGTTCGAGGGTGACAAGCAGATCTGGCCGGAACTGCCCGAGGCGGGCAAGGGCGAAATCTCCTATCTGGCGAAGGACAAGAATTATGTTACTTTTATGGTGGGCGCGGGGGAGTATTCGTTCCGGGTAGAGGCAGCGCAGTAGGAGGAAAAAATAGAACGCAGAAACATATTTTGGGCGGTAATCGCATGGGCGTTGATCGGCGTCGGCGCAGTTGCGCAGGCCGAGACGCTCGGGGTTTGCCGGACCAGGAGCGGCACCGGCTGGCTGGAAAAGACCGGGCAGGGGGACCTGGTACTCCATTTGCAGGGGTCTTATTACGACATGGGATTTGAGCACGCCACCCTCCTGCGCGACCAGACCCAGGCTGCAGTGCGCTCCCTCAAATACACCATCCACAAAAAGACGCCGTTGCTGCCAAGCTCCTGGGTGATCGGCGCGATTGACAAATTTGTTTTTCAGAAAGAGGCTCCTTACCTTCCCAGGGAATACCTCGAGGAGATGCAAGGGCTGGCCGACGCAAGCGGGGTGGACCTCAAAATCATCCATGCGGCGCAGGCGCTCACCTACCTGACCAGTTGCGAGACCGCCGCGGCCTGGGGGCCCGCTACCAGGGACGGCGCGCTTTATTTCATCCGGAGCAATGACGACTTTGTTTCCATTGATCCCCAGACCAAGGCCTCTTTCAACGATCTCAAGATGATCGTGATCTATCAGCCGCTCAATGAAATCCCTTATCTGATCGTGAACCTTCCCGGGCTGATCGGCGCCAGCGACGGGATCAACGCCGAGGGCATTGCCATCGGCAACATGTCGCTCCCGAGCCGGTACGAGACCGCGGCCGGGGTGCCCATGCAGTTCCGGATCAAGCAGACCCTGGCCCAGGCGCACAACCTGGACGAGGCGATTAAATGGATGAGCGTGAAGCCGTTCGAGGGCGGATATAATTTCATTGTGGCGGACGCGAAGATACCCTCGGCCAAGGCGATTGAAATGGACTCCGAGAAGATTTATGTGGGCGGTTGGAACGGCCCGGCCGAGTCCTACCATTATGTTTTCAACGGAGTGGAATTCAAGCAGCAACCCATGAATGGATTGATCATGCGCGCCAATCACCCGCTCAGCCAGGAGCTGATGGCGGACTTCAAGGAAGACCTTGATTACGGCGGCAAAAACTATACCAGCGGCCCGCGTTACCTGGATCTGCGCCAACGGCTGCTCAAGGAATACGGAGCGCTGGACCTGGTGAAAATGTTTGAGATCATGCGCGCCTCGTATCAGCGCATGGATTACGGCGACGGACCCACCATGGGCGCGTCCACCCACCAGCTCGCGTTCGCGCCCAAAACCGGCGACCTCCTCATCGCCTTCTCCAAGGGCGACCCCATGAAGCTCGGCCGCAAAAAGGCCAGCGCGTTCAATCAGCCGTATCATCGGTATAACTTTTTTGCGTTGCTGGCGGAGAGGCCGTGAGTGAACAAAATTATAAATTGTAAATTATGAATTATAAAATCATGCGAGAACCGCATTTGGGGAGGAAAGATAAAATGAAAAGGTTTTTGGCGATTGCGCTTGGGGTCTTTGTGTTTTCAACATTATCGCACGCGGAAGTTCTCGGTGTTTACAAAATGGACAGCGGCACGGGCTGGCTGGAGAAGAGCGAGCCGGGGAACCTGATCCTGCACCTCGAGGGGACCTATTACGACATGGGATTCGAGCAGGGCAAACTGCTGACCAAGGAATGCCTGGAGACCATGCGCGGCGCCAAGGCCTATGTCCAGCGCCAGCTTTGGTTCATCCCTTATCCGATCCTGGAGAAAATTTTCTACCGCGAGTTCAAGAAGGCCGAGCCGTTCATGCCCGAGGATTTCAAGCAGGAGATGAAAGGGTTGGCGGACGCGGGCGGGGTCCCGCTCGAGGAAGTCCAGGCGTTGCATATGCTCATCTACATCGCGAGCTGCTCGGCCACCGCGGCGTTCGGTCCGGCCACCAAAGACGGACAACTTTATCAAACCCGGAGTCTCGATTTCATCCTCACATTCATAGACCCGGAAACCAAAATCCCCATGCAGAACAACAGCCTGATCGTGGTCTATAAACCGGCCGGGCAGGTCCCCTATGTCACCTTCAGCTGGCCCGGAGTCCTGGGCTCGGTCGGCGGCATGAACGCCAAGGGCATCAGCGTTTCCGAAATGAGTCTGCCCTCCAAATATGAAACCCCGGCCGGTTTGTCCATGATGTGGCGGATCAAGCAAACCCTCTCGAAGGCCGAGAACCTGGACTCGGCCGTATTGCTCATGACGCAGAAGCCGCTGGAAGGCGGCTACCTTTATATGGTGGGCGACGGCAACATCCCCTCCGCCGTGGCCATTGAGATGGACGCGAAAAAAGTTTATGTGGGCGGATGGGACGGGCCCGCGGAAAAAAATTCCTACCGCCATTGGGGCAAGTTTTATAAATATGAACCCAAGCCCGGCCTGATCGTCCGCACCAACCATCCCCTGAGCGCCGAGCTGATCGCGGACTACCCGGTGCCTCTGGACCTGGGCAACATGAAAGCGATGAGCGGGGCGCGCTACCGCGACATCAAAGAACGGGACTTGAAAGAATATGGCAGCCTCGATCTCGTGCGCGAAATGGAAATCATGCGCGAACACTATCTGGCTATTTGTAATCCAGATCACCAAGGCTGCGCCGGCTCGAACTACCAGGCGGTGTTCGCGCCCAAGAGCGGCGATTTTCTGGTCTCGTTCGCTTACGGCAATCCGGAAATCGAGGGCGTTTTCAAGATCAGCGCCTGGAACCAGCCCTATCATCGCTACAATCTTTTCGAGTTGCTGGGGCGGAAGCCGTGAGCAAAAATTATGAGTTATGAATTATGAAACAACTTTCCGAAGGAGTGCGGCCATGAAACTTAAAAAGGCAGTTGGAATTATTGTCGGAGTTTTATTCGCCACTTCACTTTTGCACGGGGAAGTTCTGCGGGTTTATCAGGCGCCGAGCGGGACCGGGTGGCTGGAAAAAACCGACCAG
>CAIYYW010000342.1 GCA_903930515.1 uncultured delta proteobacterium
CGGAGCCGGCTCCGGCCAAGGTGGGCTTGAAAATCCTTCCGCTAACAACGCCGGTCTGGATCCCGGTGCCGCCTCCTTCGGGATCTTCCAAGCCGGGCACCAGGGGAACGGCCCGGATAAAATAATTATCCTGGGTTCCGCCGGTGGAACATTCGGCCTGGATATAATGAATGTCGTCATGGATCACCATTCGGGCCGGACCATGGATGTCCAGGCGATAAAGATTGGTCAGGTCGGTGTAGGTTGCCTGGCCGACCTTCTTCCCGATCACCTGGTAGGGGATTCGCTCGCAGGCGTTGACTGTGAAATCCTGCGGGATGATCTTGACCGTATTGGGGTCAACCTGCAGAAGGGTGATCGAAACATCCTGAATATTGGATATCCTGGGAACTTGGGAAGTGTATGTATTGATATTTTCGGGCACATAAATTGCGGCCAATTTGAAAGAACCCGAATTTTGGAAATAGGTATTCAGATAGGTTTGATATACGCCGTTGCCCAGAGCCTGGAACGGGCTGGTCTGGAAATCACCCTCTCCCGTCGAGACCGCGACTATAATGTCCGCGATATAAACCGCGTCGAGTGCCTCGCCCTCATCCATGCTCGCCCGCCAGCGAACAATAAAATTATTTGTCAGGCTAAACCTGGGATCCTGGTGGAGCTTAATTTTATGATGGGTCCAATCGTGGTCCACGCCTTCAAAATTATAAACCTCCACCCAGGTCTTGCCTCCGTCATCGCTCACCTCGCAGACAAATTCCTGGCGGGGATCGGTTTGCCAAGGATCAGCCATATCCACGGTCTTGGAATTAAAGATCAGGTAAACATACTTATATGTTCCCAGGTCCAGGCTCCTTTCGAACATGTAATCGCCCATCGGACACAGTTCGGGGCAGCTTGATCCCAGAAAGATCCTGTTACAATCGTCGGCATCTTGGGGCGGACATTCTCCGGGCGCATATGCCTCCTGAAGGATAATCCCGGGATAACTCCCTATCGGGTTGACCAGGGTGTCATCAGTGCTGAACTCAGGAGTGCTCTGAAGCACCTCATCCGTGCCGGGCTCGATGCATCTTACAAAGGGTTCGCCCTGGCCATAAGGGATGAGCTGGAAATCATCTGCAGCCGCGGTGGTTTCGCAAACCCCGTTTAATCCGGTGTTGATAATGCCGCTGCGAGACTTGTCATCGCCGCCGGGCGTGGTCTGAAAAATTTTGTCCGGCCCGGGCCAGATCGCCGCGGCATTGGCCCGTCCCTGTCCCTGCGGGATCAGATACACATCATCGCTGAAACTCGGCCTCTGGCTCTGGCAAATGCCGTTGCGGCCGGCATCAATATAATTTGAAGGTTGCACGCATGCCCAGGGATTGTTGCAATAAGGCGGATCGCCCGGAAAGGGCGGGGCGGTTTCCCAGGCAAAATTGCCGCTAAATATGTAATTGAAATAACTGAGGCTGACATTGTCAAGATAGAAAATATCCCCGGGAGCGATATTGAAGGTAAAACGAAACGGAATGCTCTGGCATCCCGGGTTCACCTGGTCCAATTTATCTCCCGAGATATTGAATTCATCCCAAATCCATCCGCGAGAACTCAGATTGAGCAGATCATAACCGCGATAGGTTTTCAAGGTGATGGTGCCGGTGGTATTTCCGCACAGGACACTATAATCAACGGTCATGGAACTGTCTTCATAGTTGCCGGACCCTTCCTCGTATTTCCATTGGAAGGAGAATTTGGTGGTGCCAAAATCGGGGAGAATGTCCGGAAGAACGGTCATTGTTGCGGAGGAGGTGATCTCGGCCGCGGAAGGCTCGAACCAGCCGCCCGCATTTGGATTAACCCAGACATTTCCCTCCACCTCCCACCACCAGCCTAGCCCACTGGAAAAATCATCCAGCCAGCTGAAATCCGAGCGTTCCCCTCTGAGCGAGAGCAACCCGCCCTTGGACAGATCGCGGCTGGTGACCAGCTTAATCCGGTTCGCGTATCCGCTGAGCGGCTCATGGAATTTTCCGTATTTCAGAGTAACCGACACCGGCATCGGATTACCGGCCATCATGGAAGACGGTGCGGAAAGGTTAAATTCCCCGGGCGCATTCTCATTTGAGGGGGGGGTGATGATGACGAAGTCGGTTGAGATGGAATTGAGAATGCCCTTACTCGGGTCTGCGTCCAAAGTAACCTGAACCTGGATGGTATCGCTGAAGTTAGGCAGTTGAAGCACCCCGCCCACGGCCCCTTCCGGGGCGCTGCTCAAGCCCAGGAATTGGTCGCTGGGCTGGCCTTCAATCGTGGAATTACAAGCGCCATTATAGATAAAGCATCCGGTCCCGCTAACCACGGTAAAGATCGGCGCGAGCCCCGGCTTGGGGTTTCCATAAACATCTTCAATCCTGACCAGGACCGGGATTTCTTTGGGGCGGTCCAAATAAGAAATCTGAAAGGCCGGGGAGATTCTTTTGATCACATTGGGCCGGCTGCTGGGCTGATAGGTATTCTGAAGGATTTGCGAGGTGTTTTTGTCAAGCTCGGTGAAGCCATCGCTGTCATCCTTGACCGAATCCATTTTGCCGTTCTCTCCCGGCATCACGCAGATAGCATTGGGCATTCCCTGATTGATCGGAATTAGCTGAAGGTCGTCTCCCGCAGCCTCGGTCTCGGCGATTCCGTTCGGTCCTGCGCTGAGGAACATCCCATAATAGGTGTCATCTCCGGCAGGGACGGTATCCAAGACATTGTTGCCGCCCGAAGAAATCTCAAAGGCGTAGGGACTGCCGCTTCCGACGGGGATTTGCTGAAGGTCGTCGCCTAAAGCGATGGACTGGCAGACGCCGTCATTCGCGGCATGGATCAGACGGGTCGGCCTCATCACGGCCTCGGCAATGCCAAGGTCGTAAACATTGATCCGAGCGTGTCCCCTAAAATCCATCTGGATTCCGCCCAGCTTGACCTGGTTCTCGCCTTCAACATTAAACCTGGTCCGGTTTAGAAGTTTGGCGAGAAAATCCACATCTCCCTCGGAAAAAACCCAGTCCGCGTCCACATCCAGGTATTGCTGGCTTTGATAAGTTTTGGGCGTAAGCGGGACAAAGGTAATGCTGGTGCCAAAGGCATAGAAATCGGTAAACTCCTTGCCGTCGCATTCATATAATTTAGGAGTGGATGCTGTCGTGCGAAAATTCAGCCAGGTGGTATCTCCGAGCGGGACCGAGGGCTTGACCCGGAACCAAATTCTGGTCAGGAAATATTGGCCGTAAGATCCGCAGTCGCCCCCATAGTTGAGATTGGTGTCGGTGACCGCGAAATAGCTGGCATAGGCCATATCCGACAGGGTTGAGAATTGGAATTCCGGATGGTCAAGTCTTTCCGTCCTGACCAATTCCAGGTAATCCTTGTTGTATTCAATTTCCGCGTAATAACTTCCAAGCGTGGCGGGAGACGCGCTGCCCCAGTAGAAAAAAACATCTATGGCCAATTCCTGGCCGGGATTGGCATTGCCTGCGGTCCAGTTGTAAAGCGAAAGCCCGGCCCCAGCAAACAGGTTCCAGCTGAAAAAAAACATGAGTAATCCCGGCAAAATAAAATTACCCTTAAATTTAATAATTCTCATAGATCTCCATTGGTTCACTGCTTCGGAAACTTTCATTACTTCAGAATATTTTTCGTATTACTTCATATTTTTATGGGTTTGATATGGTTATCGTCACCGCCTCCGAAGGCCCGACTGCCATGGTATGCTTCTCGGCGTTGGCGGGGACATCTCCCTTGATCACGACGGTTCCCGAAGCAGTGGCCTTGAACCAGATTACGGC
>CAIYYW010000343.1 GCA_903930515.1 uncultured delta proteobacterium
CTTTGTCACCGCGTCCGGAAACGTTGATGACCAGCAGTTTACCTTTACCCATCTCCTTCGCGAGCACCTTGGCCTGTGCCACGGCGTGCGCGCTTTCCAGCGCCGGGATGATCCCTTCGTAATGGCAGAGCATCTCAAAGGCGTCCAGCGCCTCCTGGTCGGTGACCGAAACATAGGTCGCGCGGCCGGTGTCCTTGAGCCAGGAATGCTCCGGCCCGACCCCGGGATAGTCCAGGCCGGGCGCGATGGAATGGGCCGGCTGGATCCGGCCGGCATCGTCCTGGAGCAGATAGCTTTTGGACCCGTGCAGAACGCCGATGCTCCCCGCGGAAAGGCTCGCGGAATGTTCGCCGGTGTTCAGTCCTTTTCCCGCAGCCTCCACCCCGATCAATTGAACCGAGCGGTCCTTGATGAAGGGAAAAAATATCCCCATCGCATTGGACCCCCCGCCTACGCAGGCTAAAATCGCGTCCGGCAATTTCCCTTCCAATTTCTTGATCTGCTTTTTGGTTTCTTTGCCGATCACCTTCTGGAACTCGCGCACGATCTTAGGATAGGGATGAGGCCCGGCGACCGAGCCGAGCAGATAGTAGGTGGTCCGGACATTGGTGATCCAGTCGCGGAGCGCCTCGTTGAGGGCGTCTTTCAGGGTTTTGGACCCGCTGGATACCGGCCGCATTTTCGCGCCCAGGATTTTCATCCGGAAAACATTCAGGCTCTGCCGTTGAATGTCTTCCTCGCCCATAAAAATTTCGCACTCAAACCCGAGCCAGGCCGCGACCGTGGCCGTGGCCACCCCGTGCTGGCCGGCGCCGGTCTCCGCGATCAGCCTCGGCTTGTTCATCCGCTTCGCCAGCAGGGCCTGACCGATGGTGTTGTTGATCTTGTGCGCGCCGGTGTGGCATAAGTCCTCGCGCTTGAGATAAATTCTCGCGCCCCCGATTTTTTCCGTGAGCCGCCGGCAGAAATAAAGCGGGGTGGGCCGGCCCACATAGGTCTCCAGGTGGAAGCTCAGCTCGGCTTGGAATTCCGGGTCGGGATAGTATTTTTCAAACGCCTGTTCCAATTCAATCAGAGCCGGCATCAAAGTCTCGGCCACAAACCTTCCGCCGAACTCTCCGAATTTGCCTTGCTTATCCGGTAGCATTTCTCACCGCCTCAATAAATTTTTCCAGCTTCAGATGATCCTTGATTCCGGGCGAGCCTTCAACCCCGCTCGCGACATCCACCGCCCAAGGTTGAACCGCTTTGATCGCTTCCGCCACATTTTCCGGATTCAGGCCTCCGGCCAGGATGATTTTCCCGGCGCGCACTCCTGCCTTTTTCGCCAAGCCCCAATCCGGGCTGACCCCGCTCCCGCCGTATTGCGGGGTCTTGCTGTCAATCAGCCACCGAACCCCCGAATACCGATTAAGGATCCGCAAATCCGCTTCGGAGTCCAGACGCAACGCCTTGATTACCGGGATCGCGACCTCGTTGCAATATTCCGGAGTTTCTTCGCCGTGCAATTGCGCCCAATCCATCTGGATTGCCTGCGCAACCTCAATAATGTCCTGCAAAGGCTGATTCACGAACACCCCCGCAATTTCGGTCTTGCCTTTGACCTCGCTGAAAATCTTCCGCGCGTTTTCCAGGTCAATCCGGCGCAAAGTTCCGGGCCAGAAGTTGAACCCGAGGATGTCGGCTCCCAGCTCCACCGCCAGGAGCGCGTCTTGCATCCGGGTGATCCCGCAGACCTTAACCTTGACCATAGACCAACTCCCGAATTTTTTGCTCGGGATTTTCCGCAGCCAAAATGGATCCTCCGATCAGGAAGGCCTGAACCCCGAGCGCTTGAAATTCCTCAAGCTCGGCTCGGGACGAGAACCCGCTTTCGCTGATGACGATATGGTCTTTGGGGATGAGCGGGAGGAGTTTCCGGGTGGTGTCCAGGCTGGTTTCCAGGGTGTCCAGATTGCGGTTATTGATCCCGATCAGACGGGCTCCCGATTCCAGGGTAATTTCCAATTCCGCCTGATCGTGGATTTCCACCAGGGGCGTCATTCCCAGTTCGCGGGTCAGGAGAAAAAGCTCTTGCAATTTTTTCGGGTCCAGCGCGGAGACGATCAGCAGGATCAGGTCCGCGCCATAAATCCGACCCAGGACCACCTGGAAAGTTGAGAGGATAAAATCCTTGCACAAGACCGGAAGATCGCATTGGGTTTTCGTTTCCTTTAAGTCTTCCAGGCTTCCCCCGAAATGGTCCTGCTCGCATAAAACCGAAATCGCCCGGGCGCCCGCCCGCTGATAAATTTTTGCGTAAGCCGCGGGACTTAAACCCGGACGCAACTCGCCCGCGCTCGGGCTTTTGCGCTTGAGCTCGGCGATGATGGGAATGGCGCCGTTTTCTTTCCGAAGCAGGCTCGCGAAAGGGTCCCGGAGGGGAGGCGCTTCGGCCAGGAGCCGCTCCAATCGGGGAAGCGGGAAAATTTCCCTCTGCTCTTCCATCCGTTTCTTTTTTCGGGCCAGGATTTTTTCCAGGAATTCCGGCATTTTAAGAGATTCCTTGGGAGAGCTTGATCAACTGCTCCAGCTTGGATTTGGCTTTGCCGGACTGGATCGTCTCCTCGGCGATCTTGATCCCCTCCTTGATGGAGGCAGCCTTGCCGGAAACATAAATGGCGGCGCCGGCGTTCAGGAGCACAACCGAGGTTTTCGGCCCTTTGGCTCCGGCCAGGATTTCCCTGATCAGCTCGGCGTTATAATTTTTCGCTCCGCCCCTGATCTCCATCAGATGGCTTTTCGGGAACCCGAATTGTTCGGGCGTGATTTCGTATTCGCGGACCTGGCCGTCTTTAAGCTCGGCGATGAAAGTAGGGCCGGTGATGGTGATTTCATCCAAACCGTCCGAGCCGTGCGCCACTAATGCGCGCTTGCTGCCCAGCTGGTTCAAGACTTCGGCGACGGGCCGGACCCATTTCTTGTCAAACACGCCCAGGAGCTGATGCTTGGCGTCCGCGGGATTGCTGAGCGGGCCGAGTAAATTGAAGATGGTCCGGATGCCCATTTCGCGGCGGGGGGTGATCGCGTGCTTCATCGCGGAATGGAGGAGGGGGGCAAAGAGGAATCCGATCCCGCATCGGGCGAGACAATTTTCCACCACCGCGACTTCCGCTTCAATATTCACCCCCAGTTCGGCGAGCACATCCGCGCTGCCGCAGGTGGAGGACGCGGCTCGGTTGCCGTGCTTGGCCACCGGAATCCCGGCCCCGGCCGCGACCAGGGCGCTGACCGTTGAGATATTGAAAGTCATGGAATGGTCCCCGCCGGTCCCGCAGGTGTCAATCGCGTCCGGGGGCGCCTTGATCTTTTGGGCCTTGGACCGCATCACCTTGGCCCCGGCCGTCAGCTCCGGAACGGTCTCTCCCTTGACCCTAAGCCCCATCAGGAACGCGGCCACCTGGCTGGGAGTGGCCAGTCCGGTCATAATCTCTTCCATCACCAGGGTCATTGAGTCCTGATCCAGGTTGGATCCTTCCGCCAATAGCGCGATCGCGTCGGTGATCATTTTCCTGCTCCTTCTCCGATCAAAGCTCCAAAAAGTTTCTCAGCAATTTTTTTCCCTCTTCGGTCAGGATGGATTCCGGATGGAATTGCACGCCCTCAATGACAAATTGTTTATGCCGGATCCCCATAATCTCCCCGTCATCCGCCCGGGCGGTCACCACCAACTCCGGGGGAAGGGATTTTTCTTCCACCGCCAGGGAATGGTAGCGGATGGCGATAAAGGGATTTTTGATCGCGCGGAAAATGGTCTTGCCATCGTGGCTGATTTCCGAGACCTTTCCGTGCATCAGCTTTTTCGCCCGGATGATCCTGGCGCCGAAGGCGTATCCGATTGACTGATGACCGAGGCAAACCCCGAACAAGGGCTTCCTGCCCGCGAAATGACGGATCAACTCCACGCAGATTCCCGCGTCTTCCGGCCGCTTGGGACCGGGCGAGATCACGATCCGCTCCGGGTTCAGCGCTTCAATCTCCGCGATGCTGACCTGGTCGTTGCGTTTGACGACCAACTCCTTTCCCATCTCGCCCAGGTATTGGACCAGGTTGTAGGTGAAGGAGTCGTAATTATCAATCATCAGGATCATTGGTCCGCCTCGTTCAAACTTAGTCCGGCCCGGGCCATTTCAATCGCGCGCATCATGGCCTTGGCCTTGTTCACGGTTTCCTGGAACTCCAGGGCCGGGACCGAATCCGCGACCAGGCCGGCTCCGGCCTGGATATTGATCATTCCGTCCTTGATCAGGATGGTGCGGATGGTGATGCACATATCCATATTGCCGTTGAAGCTGAAATAGCCGACCGCTCCCCCGTAAACCCCGCGCCGGCCCGGCTCCAATTCCTCAATGATCTCCATCGCCCGGATCTTGGGAGCGCCGGTCAGGGTCCCGGCCGGGAACGCCGCCCGGAGCACATCATAGGCGTCTTTCCCTTTTTCCAGCTCGCCCACCACATTGGACACCAGGTGCATCACATGACTGTATCTCTCAACCACCATCAACTCGTTGACCTTGACCGTGCCGATCTTGCAGACCCTGCCCAGGTCGTTCCTTCCCAAATCCACCAGCATAATATGCTCGGCTTTTTCCTTGGGATCGCTTTTCAACTCCTGTTCCAAGGCCAAATCTTCTTCCGGGGTTTTGCCGCGCGGACGGGTCCCGGCAATCGGACGCGCCTCGCATTTTCCGTCTTCCACCCGGACCAGCACCTCGGGCGATCCTCCCACCAGGAATTCCCCTCCCATTTTGAGGAAAAAGAGATAGGGACTGGGGTTGATGTGTCTCAGGGCGCGGTAGAGCTGGAAGGGATCCACCCGGGCCGGGGCGCGGAATCTTTGGCTGAGCACGGCCTGGATGATGTCTCCGGCTCTGATGTATTGAAGGGTTTTTTCCACCGCGTTCTCAAATTCTTCCTTGGAGAAGTTGCTCTGGAAGCCGAGCGGGTCGCGGTTGACCGGGGGTTCCGGGATGGTGATCGGCGCTTTCAGCCTCTGCGCGATCCGCTCAATCTCCTGGATCGCCCTCTGATATTCATCGGCCAAGGACCCGCCGTGGTTGATATGGGTATTGACCACGATCTTGATCGTGTGTTTGGCGCGGTCGAAAATAATTAGCTTGTCCGTGATAAACATATGCACATCAAAACCGCCCGGCTCGTCCGGATTCCTGGACGGGAGTTTCTCAAAAAAACGGACCAAATCATAGCCGAGGTATCCGACGGCCCCGCCGAAGAACCTGGGCAGGCCCGGGATCTGCACCGGGTGATAGTTGGACAGGATTTCCTTCAAGGGATCGAGCGGGTCGTTGAACCCTTCAATCTCCCGGAATTTAGACCCTTCAATGATCTCGGCTTTTTTGCCCTTGCTCCGGTAGATCAGTTTGGGCTCGGAACCCAGGAAAGAATAGCGCGCCCATTTTTCTCCGCCTTCCACGCTTTCCAGCAAAAAGGCGTAGTCGCTCGGCTCCAGGCGCAAAAATGCCCCAACCGGACTTTCCAAATCCCAGAGGATTTCTCCGTAAACCGGAATCAGGTTGCCGGAACGGGATAATTCCTGGTAAGAGGAGAATGCTGGATAATATTTAATCACCACCCCATTAAAAAGTCATTATTTCCAATTTCCCTTTTTTGTCAAGTCCGGCCGGTTCCGAGCAACCCTTACTTGAAAAGCTGGGGGGAATTTTCCAGGAGATGATTGAAAATGAACTCCGCGGCCAGGCGGTTCCCAAAGGGGTTGTAATGCGGGTCCTTGGTGGAGATCACCAGCATTTGAGCCGGGAACCGGGAAAAGGGGGGGTAGAGGTCCAGTACCTGGAAGCCCGCGCGGGTTGCCGCGCTCGCGACTTTTTGGTCCAGGTCCCGGTAGCGGTAATGGTCCGGCCAATCAATGCCCGGCCGGGTGAGATGGGGAAGGATGACCAGCAGGATCGGAACCTGGTTTTGGCGGGACCAATTCCCCATCTCCTCAAAAGACTGGAGGGTGGAATTCCATTTTGCCGGGCTTTGGTATAGATACCGGATATAGTCGTTATCCGACCGGAGCATTATTTCCAGTTTCTCTTTTGTGATCACCAGCAGGGAGAGCAGGTTGGAGTATTGCCACCAGGAGGGTGGATGGAAATATGATTTCAACGGCTGGATCGGAGATGTCTCCGGGTCATTCAGGCAATAGCCGATTACCACCAGGTCGGGCGAAAAAGCCTCCACCTTGCGCGCCAGTTCCGCGGCCTCGTCCCGGGTGTCGTATCCGCTCACCCCGAAATTCAAGACCTGGAAATTTTCGGATGGGAATTTTTCCCTGAGCAATCGCTCCAGGTTTTGCGGATAGTTGTCCTCAACATTCACTCCCAATCCGAAGGTGAACGAATCCCCCAGCATTACGATCCGTTTCTGGCCAAGGGATTTCTGAAGCGCGATTTCCCCGCCCCTCATTCCGAAACTATTGATCCGGATCCGGATCCCGTTGTAAGTCCCGTTTGCGTTCGGCCTTAATTCATAATCCAGTCCCGGGACCCGGGATGGTTGATGAAAATCCCTTTTCCAGGCCCGAACTTTCCTGGTCTCGGAGACCGCATAGTATTCAGGCTTGCGCAGAATCCGGAGGATCAGTTCGGAAACCGACAGGGCAAAAACGGCCGCGAGGAAAAAGAGCAGGGGACCGGCCAAAAGATTTCTCAAGGATTTTTTCCCCATTGATCTAATATATTTGAAATCAGGGCTAAAGACAAAAATCTGACGCAAGAATAATTAGAAAAAAAGCGCCGGCTGAATCAGCCGGCGCTTTCCGCTCTTGTTTTCCTGGTTAAAAAGTCAGCCTGGGCAGGGAATAAACCGATTTCCAGCCTTTGCTCAAAGGTTCTTTCAGGTATGGCGCCATTTCCTTTGCGGACCGGAGCGTGACTTTTTCCACCGGGGGCAATTTCCCGGGCGGGAAGGTCTCCAGGATCTGGTCAATGCAGAGGGTGAGGTATTTGAGGATTGCCACGACCGGTTTTTTGGCCTTGGCCGCGGTGGCTCGGGTGGGCTGTCCCACAATCCCCTCGGGGGTGGCCTTGAGTTCAATGGTCATCTGTCCCTCGCCCTCGGACCAGCGGTGGGGCCTATGGAAATTATCCACCGAGTTGTCAAAGTGTCCGCCCGGAAGCAGCGGCTCGGACTTGGTGTCAACCGCGTATTTCATCTCGCACATTCCTTTCGGGAACAGGAGCAGGGCGAGCGAGGTCTCGGCCTCGTCGGCATGGACAAAGGGGGTGTCAATATGGTCGGCCTTGGCGCCCGGATACCAGAACTCGCGTACCGCGCGGTGCCAGTCAATGACCTGGAACACGCCGGGGAGCTGGAACCGGTTCATAAACTCGTGAATGGCGGCCTCCAGGATCCAAAGCTGGCCGTGGTTGTTGACGATGATCTGCTTGCGGAACCCGTCATTCCAGAGACCGAGCATGACATAAACCATATATTCCTTGACGATCTCCTGGGGGATGATCACATTGCCGGGCATGCCGATGTGATGATAGGGATGGCCGCCGTAGCTTAAGGGGTTGTGCGCGAGCGCGACCGGCCGTCCCTGCCTGGCCGAGTATCTCCGCAAGCCTTCGCAAATCTGGGTGACATTGAAACTGTCCAGGCCGGAAACATTGTGCGGGCCGTGGTTCTCGGTGCAGCCGACCGGGATCAGCACGATGTCGTTCTTGCGGCGGTTCTCAATCAGGTGCGTCCGGACCGTGGTCTGGATATATGATCCGGGCATGCCCAGCTCCGGCGGGGAAGGAATCCCGTATTCCGCCAGGATCTTGTCCAATTCCTTTTCCGAAGCGTCCCAAATCCGTTTCTTCATCCTCCCGACTTCCGTGTTTTCAAATACGATCGCAGGGTGTTCCGTGGTGATCCAAAGGTCATTTCCTTTCGCCATTTTTATCTCCTTTCTTATTATTATTTTTTATTCACCGCAAAGGCGCAAAGAATTTTTATTCGTAGCGCAGACACTCCTGTCCGCGCACAACTTTTACGGATGTATCACCACCTTGATCGCGCCGCCCTTTCGCTCGATAAAGGTTTTCATTGCCTCGTTGATCTCTTTGAGCGGGAACCGGTGGGTGATGAGCGGGCCGGCCTTGACCCGTCCGTCGGCCATCAGCGGGAGCACCCGCTGCAGGCTCCAGTCCCCTTCGGCCTTTCCGCCGGCCAGGGTCATATTCCATTGCACCACCTTGTTGAGGTTGATCGGGATTTCTCCCGGGTAAATACCGACCAGGGCGACCCTTCCGTTCTTGCGCGTATATTCCACCGCGTCCTTGGCCGCCTGGGCCGTGCCCGCGCACTCAACCGTCAAATCCGCGCCGATGCCGTCCGTGAGCTTAAAGATTTCTTTCACCACATCCTTTTCCTTGATGTTGATGGTGAGGTCCGCGGCGCCCAGTTTCTTGCCCAGGTCCAGCCGCTCCGCCCTGGTGCCGGTGAAGATCACCCGGCCGGCGCCGAGCGCCTTGACCAGTTGGCAGGCCATCAGCCCGATCGGGCCGGGTCCGGAAACCACCACGGTCTCTCCCGGTTTCACCCCGCCGATCCGGGTGATGCCGTATTGAGCGGTGCCCGCGGTGGTGATCAGCGTGGCCTCGTCAAAAGAAAGCGAGTCCGGAATTTTGTGCAGGGTGTTGATGTGATTGATTGCGTATTGAGCATACCCGCCGTTCACGGTAAATCCATAATGGCGATGACCCGCGGCGAGGTTTCCGTAGTTCAAACAGGTGGTGTAAAAGCCCCGGATGCAGTTTTCGCAAATTCCGCAGCCCTTGTGCGGCTCCACCGCGACCCGGTCGCCGATCTGATATCCGACCGCGTCCTCGCCGAGCGCGACAATCTCCCCGGTATATTCGTGCCCGGGAATGTATTCCCCGAAGGGCGGATTGTTGGGCCAGCCATGCGCGACAATCTTGGGATCGGTCCCGCAAATCGCGCAGGCCTTGACCTGGATCAATACCTCCTGGACACCCGGCTTCGGAACCGGAACTTCTATCACTCGCAGGTCACTGAACCCGAACAAAACCGCGGCGTGCATCTTGGACGGAATCTGAGCGCTCATTTTATTATCTCCTGCTGAACCTCAAGGCGCTGATACCCGGCGAACATTTTATTCATATTTAATTCCCATTTCCTTGAGCAAATTATTCGTCCATGCCAAGCTCGCTTCAATCATCTTCTGAGACTCCTCCGGCTCTTCCCAGCCTTCGGTCTCGTAAGAGAGCGCGCCGTCATATCCGGCTTTGACCATCATCTCCAGTGCTTCCCGCAGTTTCACCTCGCCCTTGCCCAGGATCACCGCGTTCCTCCCGACCACATCCTTCCAGTGGACATGGACAACTTTATTTACCACCGGCTTGAGCACGGCGAGTTCATCCCCTTGCGCGGCTTGGTCCAGTTTCCATTCAAAGCCCTTCTTGGTGGTTCCCACATAATCCCCGCGATGCGGGTTGGCCGTGTCAAAATTTATCGCGAGCCATTTGGACGGGGCAAGACCGATGATTTTGGCGAGCCCGCCCGGAGAGAGCGAGAGCGATCCGTGCGGCTCTATTGCCAGATACACCTTGCACTTCTCCGCCACCTGCGCGAGCCGCGTGAGCTTGGGTTTCAGGATTTCCAGGGCCTGCTCAATCGTCATCCCCTCTGCCAGCCTGCCTTCTCCGGTCGCAACCACCGGCACGCCGGCTGCTGCGCAAAATTCCAGAGAATGCTTGAGGTCTTCTTCCGCGCTCGGCTCCGTGATCAGTTCGCGGTGAGAGCCGATGCAGGTCACGCCGGAAAAGCCGAATTTATTGATTTTGTCGCGGAACTTGATCGGATCATCTTTGTCGGTTCGGATATGATCGCACCAGGACATATTGGCTTCCACTTCTATATATTTATACCCGGCTTTGCCGATCCGCTCCAAAGCGAATTCCAGGCTTGACTTGCGGAACGCGACCGTGTTGCATCCTATTTTCAAATCTCATCTCCCCTTGCCGTATTTTTTCAGCGGCTTGGTCTTGCCGGTCATATCAAACACCACCTTGAGGGCCTTTTCGCCGAGCGAGAATTCCAGGGCTTCCTGCGCGTCGTCCAGGGCGAATTTGTGGGTGGTGAACTTATGCCAGGGGAAATCTTTTTTATATCTCTGCATCATCTTGATCGTGCGGTAGTATTCGGAATTGGGATGGTTGGTGTTCCCGAGCAGGAGCACATTTTTCGCGGCCAAATGGCGATGAACATTGATGGTGGTGGTCCCGGAGTCCACGAAATTGCCGGCTTCAAGGTAAGTCCCGCCCCGTCGGAGCAGGTCCAAACCTTCGGGCACAACCGTAGCGAGGCCGGTGGTTTCAATCACCATATCCGCGCCTCTTCCCTCGGTCAGGTCGCGCACGAATTGCAGCCGTTCCTTGAAGGTGGTCTTCTTGACATTGACCGTGTAGTCCGCGCCGAATTCTTTGGACAGCTTGAGCCGGTAGTCCGAGGTGTCCAGGGCGATGATGTCGCCGGCGCCGAGCACGCGCGCCTTGATCAGGTGCGCGATGCCCATTGCGCCCACGCCCTGGATCAGGACCGTGTCCATCAGGCCGAAGCCTCGGGAGGCGAATTCCATATATCCCTTGGCGCGGTCCACATTATTGGTCACCACCATCAGTTCAATGTTCACGGCGATGTCAATGGGCATATCCGGCGGGACCTTGTACACGAACGAGCCGGGGAAGATATACATATACTCCGCCCATCCGCCGGTGAGATGGGGCCATTTATTGGAGGGAAAGTAAACGCCGTAGGTCCGGTTCTTGGCGCAATAGGGCCAGCCGAAAACATGGCGGCAATAATAGCATTTCCCGCAAATGATGTTCGGGCACATGGTCACGCGGTCCCCGATCTTGAGCGGCCTTCCGTCATAATCCGGATAGGGCCCGTTCATCTCCACGATCCTGCCCACATTCTCGTGGCCCTTGACGCAGGGGAACACCCCGCGCTGCTCGGCCTCGGTGCCTGCGTAAAGGATCATTTCGCCCTTGTAAGCGTGCTTGTCCGTGCCGCAGATCCCGCTCATCTCCATCTGGATCACCATCGCGCCCGGACGGGGCTTGGGATACGGGAACCTCTGCACTTCCATTCTGCCCGGGGAAACCATCACCCCGGCCTTGACCATCTTTGTCATCCCCTGTCCTCCTTGAGCGCCGAAAGCGGCGGATATTTTTTGAAACCAGTATCACCGGAGTTGACCTGACCAGAAAGGAGTTTGCAAAAATTAGTCTAATAAGATTGGAGCAGGCTGTCAAGATCAGCGGAGAACCGGCAAGTTTAAGATTCGGTAATTATTTTTGACGGCCTATCGCCTTCCCTGATTGATCCGCCAATCAACCCGCTTGCCGGCCTGGAAAGAAACGGGGAATTTGGCCTCGTGGTTTTGAAGGTCAACGATGGTTTCCCTGCCGTCCACGGCCACGACGATTTTATCCCGGAATCCCGGGGGCAGTTTGACCCGGAGGGTGATCCATCCCTCAGTCGGGAAGATGAAATAGCCGGAGATTTGATCCGAGTTTTTTTCTATGCCGACGAATTTGGTTTGCAGCCGATACTGTTCAAGCGGGATCAGCGGATCAATCAGGTATCCTTCCGCAGTCGGGTTGAACCCGGCCATCCGGGCGAGCGCCCACATCATCGGTCCGTGCGAGTTATTGTTCATCACCGGGAAGAGGGACGGTCCGCCGGCGATTTTACTTTCCAGCCAGGTTTGGCCGGGTCGGTCGGAGAAGACGGAATTGAACGAATCCGGCCCGGACCAGATTCCATACCATAGTTCCGGGTATTGGATCGCGTGCCAGGCCAGGGTATTTTTTTTCAGCTCCTCAAATCCCATTTCCGGATTGTGCCGGGCCAAGGCGTAAGCGCCCGGGCCGTTGATCGCGAACCAGATCCCTCCCCGCTCCTGGGTGCCCGGCTTGGCGAACAGGGAACCCTTGACATCCGAACTGATCATCATCCCCAGCTTGCTGGGTTGGCGGAGTTTCCGGTCAATATTTTTAAGCAGCAAATCCTGCTGATCCGCGCTGAGAAGGTTGTCGCTGAGCAAAGCCCAGACCTGCGGTTCCAGGAAAATTTCCCTGGTCCCGAAGCTTTTTCCCAATGCGGAATAGGCCCTTGGGAACCAGCCTTGGGAGAGCCATTGCTTTTGCAGACCGATTTTGACCCTGTCATAAAAGGCGTCAACCTCGGCCGCCTGTTTTCCCTCGCCCGCGGCCTTGAGCAGACCGGAAAAAATCGGGAGGATATCGCAGGCCATCGCGGAATTGAGCGCGCTCTCTCCGTCAAAGAAGGTGAGGATAAAATCCAGCGGATCGTTCCTGGTCACCAGCAGGGTCATCTGGTCGTTCCAGTCGCTCATCCGGAGCTGGATCAGGTTATGACGGCCGGTTCCAATGTCTTTTTCCAGATGTTGATAGGCCCGGACCAGATGCTCCAGGACCGTGCCCTTTTCTCCTTTTTCCTTGGGCCAGAAGGGCAATTCTTTTTGCAGGAAAGCAAAATCGCGCGTGGCGAAAACATATTCGGAGGCCGCCCATAAAATCCAGAGTGAGAGGTCGCTTGGTCGGTAGGGGATGGTGTATCTCTTGCCGTAACCTTCAAAGTCGTAAAACATCCGGCCGGAGCTTTCCTGGCTGGACAGGCACAATTCAATCATCTCCCGCGCCAGTTCCGGCTCGAAATAAATCAGCCCGAGAATGAACCCGGCCAAATCGCGGGTGGCGCCGTGGATGCCGAGGACATAAACATAATGACCGCCCTGGGGGGCAAAATGTCGGTTATAGTAGGCGTCATACAGGAAGCTGGAAGCCAGATAGTAGTTGTTCCATTCCAACTCCCGCGAGAGGAATTGATCTTGTCCCGCGGATAAATCCGGCCGGAGCGACTTCCAATAATCAATGGTCTGTTCCCATAATTTTCCCGGTTCATTGACTTTCAAAAGCAGGTCTTCAACTTTTTGCGCCTTGGCATAGCCATAGGCGAAATTCAAAACCTGCTCCTGGCCCGGCTCCAGCTCAACCTTGACCATATTGAAGAGCGCGAAATTTTTCCCCGGGGACCGGGGGGCAAGGCTTGCGGCCGCGAGCAGATTCTTGAGCCCGGCCGATCCTTTAAAGCCGGCGCCGGTAAAAATATCATTCTTATTTACGGCAAGCGCAATGGCCTTTGCGTCCAACGAGGCCAGAAAAATATCCGGAAGTTCCCGATCCCGGCCAATGACTTTGGGGGGATACCCGCCGTCTTTAGACCAGATTTTGTCGCTCCGGGCGATGGCCAAAGATTTTTCAGGATTGATCTCCGGGGTGAATTTGATCTGGTCGCTCGCGCGCTTGTTGGCGGCCTGGGAAGCCAATACCTTGATCTCCATCGGGTTGACATCAAAATACGCGAAATATTGAACGCTCCTTTTTTCCGGGGATAAATTTTTCAGTTTCACCCGCATAATCAAGACCGGCAGGTCCCCGGCCGGGGCGAAGATGGTCTCATTGAGCAGGAGTTGATTATGTTCCATCTCTTTTTCAAAGTATCCCTGGCCGAACAAGCGCAGTTTGACCGATCCTTTTGGGCTGTATGGATAATAAGTTGCAAAGGAGGTGTCGCCCTCCAGCACAAACCCGAACCCGCCGGAATAGGCGAGCCTGGCGGGATCATAATAATTGAGCCATCTCTGGGCGGAATCGTTGTAGAAAAGCTGGACAAAACCGGCATTAGCGGCGATCGCGTTAATGTGGAGATTGCCGATCTGATGCCAGGCCAGGTTGGTTTGCTCCGATCCTCTGATCCAGCGCGCGCGGGGATCGTTGGTTTGATCCATCTCATACTGATATGCAACCAGGCCGGAATCGTCCCTGATCCATTTCCCGAAAATGCCCGAGCCCTGATAAAAATCCGCGCCGAGCAGGCCGAGCGTCAAAACCGCCAACCCAAATTCAATCCCTTTCCTCATCGTTCTGCCTCCCCGGATCAAATCTTAGACTTGCGCGGGTAGTGATGCAAACCAAAAAGGGTGCGTGACAAATTTGGTGAGATCTATGGATGGGGAATTCTTTCGGCGGCTGTCCGCGCCTGGTTTTGGGATTGCGGAATTTTGGAAAAGGCCTGGGGTTGGGGTATAATTCCCGGTAATGAAAGAGCGGATCAAAATATTGGTTTTCGCGGTCCTGGTCTCAATGCTGTTCGGGATGGTGGATTATCTTTATGGGTACCTCCAGGAGATTCCGGGATTTAAGGCCGAGGGCCTCTATTATATGTGCCTGAGCCTGCTCTGGGGGCAATTGATCTATCTCAGCGCCGGAGCGGCTCTGGGAATTTTATTCGCGGCCGCCACGCTCATGTTCCGGAAATTTTTACAGCCCCGCCAGGACCTCTTCGGGATCGAACTCGGGATTCTGACCGGAATCTTTGCGTTCCTGTTGCTGGCCGCGATCACTCCGAGCGGGAATAAATGGAGGCTGTTCGTGACCCTGGACTTGGCGGCCGTGCTCGCGGTTTTCATCGGGTACGGGGTCAAGGTTTTCTGGAGCAGGTTTTTGGGGCATTGGCTGGGAGGGCCGGTGAAAGGCATTTTTATTCTGACCCAGGCCCTGCTCCTGGCCGCGGCCCTGATTATGCTCTGGATTTTGAAATTGCCGATTTACGATCGGGCCAAGGTCTTTATGTTGGCGGCCGCGGCCGGAGTTTTTTTCCTGGCGATTTTCTGGGCCAGGTTTTGTTTCCGGAAAAAAAACGCCCTCGCGATCCTGGCCTATTTGGCGACGGCTTTGATCTGCCTGTCGCTGCCGCTCCTCGGGTATCGGGGTGATCCGAAAGTTTTGACCGCGGGCAAGCCCAAGAATGAGTTGAATATCATCTGGATCATCGCGGACGCCTGCCGGGCGGATAATCTGGGGATCTACTCCGGAAACGGTTTGACCCCCAACCTGGATCAACTGGGCCGGGAAGGAGTGCTGTTCAAGAACGCCTATTCTAATGCGCCCTGGACCGTGCCCAGTATGCTCAGTATGACCAGTTCCCTATATCCCTCTATTTTTCAGTCGGTGTCCCGCTTCGGCATTTCTTACGGGGCAAGCCCGAAGCTGGAATTTTTTTCCGAGCGCCTTCAAAAATACGGGTACCAGACCCGGGCGGTCACCGCTAATTACCTGCTCGGCAACCGCGAGCTGACCCTGCGCGGATTTGACCGGGGCGACACCTTTTATTACCGATACCGGCTCCAGCGGGTCCGGTATTATCGGGTGATCCTGAAGGTCCATTATTTGACCCGGAGATTCCTGGGCCTGACCATGCTCCCGGACACCACCCGGATGGTCACCGAAAAGGGGCAGGAATCGCTCCGCGAGGCAAGGCGTCCCTTCTTCCTCTATCTCCATTTTATGAACCCGCACGACCCTTATAATCCGCCCGGGAAATATCTCAAGCAGATCAAATACCAGGGCGTGCTCCGGTCGCCTTTTTATGTCAACGACCCGTTCCACCTTGAGGAGGACAAGGCTCATCCGCAGGAAGCGGACATCAAGATGGGTTTTTATTTTTTGAGCAAAGCGGACCAGGTTTTCATCCGGGATTTGAACCTGGGCAATGTCCGGTACCTGGATGAAAAGATCGGCGAGTTGATGAAGACGATCCGGGAGCTGGGCCTGGAACAGAACACGGTGGTGATCTTTGCCGCGGACCACGGCGAGGAGTTCTGGGAACACGACCAGTGGGCGCACGGCCATTCGCTTTATGACGAGCTTTTGCATATCCCGCTGATCATCCGGGGGCCGGGGCTGAAGCCGAGGGTGATTGAGGAGCCGGTGGCGATGATCAACCTGGTGCCGACCCTGGCCGAGTTGATCGGGATAGCGCCGAACCCGGATTGGCAGGGGAAATCGTTTTTACCCGCGCTCATTGATGAGACCTACCGGATTGCCCCGGAGCCGATTTTTGCCGAAGGCACGATCCGTCCCGAGGAGCTGAAAGCGGTCCGGACCCCGGAATACAAGATGATCATCGGGGCTATGAGCGGGAAAAGACTGCTGTTCAATCTGGCGGAAGACCCGAAGGAGCTTAAAAATATTTATCAGCAGGATTTATCGGAGGCCGAGGCGCTGCGGGAAAAAATCAAACTCTGGCAGGCCCGGGACCAGACCCTCAAGTCCAAGCTCCAGGTCCGCAGCCTCACCCCGGAAGAGCGCAAGGAATTTGACGAGCGGCTCCGAGCCGCGGGATACATTAAATAAACGGACAACCGCGCCGGGCGCGTGAAAGATAGGTTCTAAACTCCCGGGGTTTCCCGTGATCCGGGTTCGGAAACCAGAGACTTTTTTCTCCCGTGGGCCATCCGGGAAAAAATTAAAACCACCACCACCACCACCAGGCCGATGGCCGTTGCCGGCCAGTATCTATACCAGGCCAGGAGCAGATATTTTTCCAGCCGATCCTGATTCGGGATGTTTCCCAGGACCACCCTTTGCGCCTGGTATTGTCCGTCCTGGACCCGGAGCAATAAATATCCATAACTGGGAATATCTTTTTTCTGGGGAGCGCCGGCTTCCCCGGTGATGTAAACGGGGATCCCCTCGTATGAAAAAGCCATATAATCGTGGATATGGGAGCTGAAAATGGCGCTCACCGGATAGCGATGAGCCACTTCCATCAACCGCCCGGTCTGTTCCAACGACAGGCTATGCGGCTTGCCCCGATACAGGGTATAAGGAGGCTGGTGCATCATCAGAAAAATTAGCTGCGCGCTCCCGGCCTCGGTCTTTAAGACCTGGTCCATCCATTTCAGTTCCGCGTCAAATTCCTTTTCCTCAACATTGTCAATCACCACGAACAAGGCCGCGCCCGCCTTGAGCCAGTAATGCCTGCTCCCGAAATATTTTTCATATAATTGATGTCCCCCGTCCCGATCCAGATCGTGGTTTCCGATCGCGGTATAAACCGGAAAATTCCCCTGGCTCTCGTTCAGTTCATTAACGAAAAAATCAAAATTCGCTCTTTCTCCCCGCGAAACCAGATCCCCCAGAAGGAAGGCAAAATCGGATTTGGTTTTCGCGTCCAATATATTTTTTTCCATCGCCTCGGTATTTGTCCGGCAATCGCCCATCACCGCCACGACAAAACGGTCCGGATTCGGCAAACTGACGGCTTGGTTCCTGGGCAAATCCAAGGTTTCGGAAGCCCCGGAGAGACGACCAAAGGCTAAAAATGTTGAAAAAATCAGAAGCAGGATTAACGCGGTAATCTTTCCCGCTTTGGCCCTGAGCTTCATATCATTTTTCAATAATCCATCGGATTCAAAAGGAAAATTCCCTCTCAAATCTTTTATTTCTTCTTCTTCCCTTTA
>CAIYYW010000344.1 GCA_903930515.1 uncultured delta proteobacterium
AAATCCGGCCGTCCATTCAGATGGATGGCGGGGATATAGAATTGGTGGAAGTGTCGGACCAGGGCGTGGTCAAGGTTCGTCTGAGAGGGGCCTGCTCCGGATGTCCGGGCGCGGCGATGACCCTTAAATTCGGCGTGGAGAAAATCCTCAAGCAGAAGGTGCCGGGAGTGACCGAAGTAGTGCTCGCCCAGTAGCCCCGATCCAGACTACTTATTCCCAGACAGGTATTTCTTCTGCTCGGTCATTTTAAACTTGGAGAAGTCGTATCCCTGGGCCGTGAGGTTCTTGACGATCTGGTCGAGCGCGGGTTTTGATAGTTCCGGGGTCCGGCTCAGGATCCAGCCGTATTGCCGCGAGGGATGACCGACCACCGCGTATTCATAATTCGGCCCCAGGTCAATGACCCAATAATCCCCGCCGAACCATTTCAGCCCCAAGGGCAGGAAGCTTACCTTTAATTTGGCATGAGTATTCTTGTCCACCACCCAGGCCACGCCGTTGGCGGACTTGACCTTGCCGTCGGTTTGGACGCACTGGTTCAAGACGCTGACATCGCCGTTATCCTTGAGGGTGTAGGTAGCCGTGGTCCCGCCCGCGCAGTCCTTCTGGAACCACATGGTGATGGTCGCGATTTCATACCACTTGCCCAGGTAGCGGCCCAAGTCAACCTTGGGGACCGTCTTGACTTCGGGAGAAATTTTGGGGTTTTCGGTTTTGGCAAACGCCGTCATTATTGCCAGGCCGGCGCAAGCCGGGAAAAGCACGGCCATAATCAGATGGTTTTTCATTTTCGTCCTCCTTTTAATCAGATTAAGCGCAGTCTCATTACCGCGCCGCCTAGTTCATTCCAGTTCAATATGCTCTCCCCAAATTTTTTCCTCCAGGTGCAGGATGCCGATGGTCCGTTTCAGGGCGAACCTGCGGTCGGTAGGCGAGCCGGGATTGAACATCAGGATTCCTTCCTCCATTTTGTCATAGGGTTGATGGGAATGACCGAACACGATGCAGTCCAATTTTTCCCCGGTGAATTCCTTGCGGATGCGAATGGAAAGCCCCTCCGGCGATCCCCATCCGTGCATCATCCCGATCCGGAATCGGTCTAGTTCCAGGATTCTCTTTTTCGGGAGCTGAGCCTGGACCGCGGCGGGATCCATATTCCCGGCGATGGCGTAAACCTTTCCGAATTTTCCCAGCGCGTCCAAGACCAGGAGGTCCACCAGATCCCCGCAATGGAGGATGACTTCCACCCCCTGGAAATGGGGCAGGAGCAGGCGATAGAGGCCGTCCAGGTCTTCGCTCACCTTTTGGATCAACCTGGTCGCCACTCTCCGGATGCCCCCGGAGGCCAGATGGGTATCGGAAATGATCCCGACTTTCATTGGCTATTTTTGCGCGCCCATTCCTTTATACCCGGTTGGTTTTCAAAAGATGGTCTCCCAGTCTCTTGCCTAAAGAGATCACGGTCAAAACCACGGGCAGATCCAGGGTTTCCGGGATCACGCTCGCGTCGCAGCAGAACAGGTTCTTGATTCCGGTTTCCAGGTTGTCATTCACCACCTCGCCGATCCGCGCGGTGCCGCCCGGATGAGTGAGCCGGATCGGGGTGACGGCGATGGAATTCGGGTTCGCGCCGGCCTTGGTCAGGATCTTGACGGAAATCTCCGTGCCTTTTTTCAGCCGGTCCAGCTCGGTCTTGCGCATGGGCTTGTGAAGGCGCTCGCTGGCAAAGATTTGTCCGTTCATCTCGTCTCCCACCTTGACCATAATTCCGAGGGCGCGTCCGAGCTGTAAGGCCTGCCAGAAGCGGGTCGGTCTTCCGAGCGCCATCATTGCCGGGAGCATCAGCCAGGGATCGGCCAGATTGGCAAAGACAATCCGCTCGTCATAATGGGCCAGGCTCCCAACCGACATCGGCGGATCATAGAGGGTGCCCTTGATGTCGCCTTTGGCGATTCCATAGACCATCACCACCGGATCGGTGAAAAATTTCTTGCCCGCTTCCTCAATCCCGCTCCGCAAGAGCACGCCCGGAGTCCCCACTCCGCCGGCGCTGATAATGGTGATCTTGGCTTTGAATTGCTTTTCCCCCTCCGGGGTTTTGGCCAGCACGCCGGTGCAAGAGCCATTGTCCCGGAGCACGCGTATAACTTTGCTTTTGAGGAAAAGCTCGGCGCCGAGCGAAACCGCCTGGTCAGCATACTCAGCCGCGGTCCATTTCATCCCGCAACTGCATCCCATCATACAACTGCCCCCGGTGCAGTTTCCCTTGGCGCGCTCGGGCTTGAAAAATTTCCGGAACGGCTCCCAGTGATAGCCCAGGTCATTGGCCGATTTCATGATCAGCCGTCCGCTTTCCCCCAGTTGATGGTCCGGGAGCGGTTTCAGATCCAGTTCCTCAATAGTCTCGTCCGCGTATGCTTCCAGGCCGATGTTATATTTTTCCTTCAGCCATTTCGGCGGGTATGCCGCGGTACCGCAATAGAGCAAAGTAGAGCCGCCCAAAGCAATTCCCCGGACAATCATCGGAGAGATCAAGCCCGGCATCATTCCCATTAAATCCACGGCCCCGAGCATTCCCAGCACTGTTCCCGGTTTTTCCACCCGCGGACCCCGCTCCAGGATGCAGACCTTTTTCTTCGCCTTTGACAATTGAAGAGCCACCGCGGCCCCCGCGGGCCCGGAACCCACCACAATCGCGTCATAAATTTTTTCCGCCATTTTTTTATCCCCCTTTTTCTTTTGGTTCGCGGCGCAGACACCCTTCTCTGCGCTCAATCCGTTGGCCGACAGGAGTGTCGGCCCAACAATAGTCGCTCCCGTCCGCGCGCAATTTTAGTTTCTCTCCTGCCGTTCCTTCATCAGCTCCATCCCCAGTTCCAGAAAAGACCCTTTGGGCAAAATCACCTGGTCTTGAGGACGGGCGACCATTGTAATCGCCTGCTCCTTGCATTTGAAAACGCACAGCCCGCAGCCGATGCACCGGCCCAGGTCGCGCTTAAGGATCTTTTTCTTGGGACGGGCCGGGTCGTCTTCCATCCAGAGAGCTTTCACCTGGCAGCGTTTGGCGCAGATCCCGCAGTCATTGCATTTTTCTTCATCCACCTGGATCACGAACCCGCTGTTGGCGACCACCGACGGCAGGTTAAGCTTGTTGATCGCGCTCAAGAAACCGCAGCAGCACCCGCAGCAATTGCAGATGAAGCTGATCTTGTCCTGGATATTGTCCGTGATATGCACCAGCCCGGCTTCTTCGGAGAGCGCCAGCTTTTCCAGCATCTCCTCTTTTTCCGCTTTCCTCGCGAAGCCGCGTTGGATCGCGAAATCCACGAACGGCCCGAAGACCATACAGACTTCCTTCGGCTTCCTGCAGGCGTCTCCGAGCAACTCGTGCTCGTGCCGGCAGAAACAATTGGTCAGCGCCATCCATTTGGAATTTTCAATGATGTCCTTCACCCGCTGATACGGCTTGATGCTCTGGCCGGGCGCGATCGCCTGCTGGATCGGGATGGTGCGGGTGAAATGGGTGCGGAACCCGAAGCTGGCCTTGCCCCAGCCGTTGAAATAGTATTCGTTGAAAAGCTTTGCCAGGGCGCGGGATTTCGGGTCATACCCGGCTTTCATAAACTGCAACTCGAAAATACCCGGCACCAGGGGAAGCAGAGTGTAAGTGCATTCGCCGTCCTTTTGATAAGCGAACACCAGCCCCTTGTCCGCGAGCGTCTCCAAAACCGGTTTCAGTTTTTCCGGCGCCATCCCGATCTGGTCGCAGAGCTTGTTCAGTTTTTCCCGAATCGGCTGGATCGGTAATTGACTCGCGATCCCTGCTTCTTCCACGGTGAACAGTATTTTCAGGATCTGCTGCAGATGCTCGGTATTGGGAGCGCCGGTCGGGAACTGGTTTAAACGCTCGGCCAAAGCCTGGTAACTATCCATCAACACCTCCTGGTTAAAACTACCGACTAATCTAGCAAATTTAAAGCCGGTTGGCAATAATGGGTGTGTGACATATTTGGTGAGATCTATATGGGGGCGGTCTTGGCAGGGGCCCGCCCGAGGCGGGACCCTGCCAGAGCTGTAATTTGTCGCCAGTTATGTCGCACAGCCGGCAACAAGAAAGGAAAGCGAACCCGGAGAAAA
The DNA here is from genome assembly GCA_903930515.1 of uncultured delta proteobacterium. Taxonomy (GTDB): domain Bacteria; phylum RBG-13-61-14; class RBG-13-61-14; order RBG-13-61-14; family DRUE01; genus CAIYYW01. The sequence goes on from CAIYYW010000344.1 coordinate 4,138, forward strand.
TGTTTTGCGGATGAATTTGAATCGGTCAGACCCGGCCGGCCGGAGCAATCCCCGGCCCATCATTTTTTCCGTTAGTATTTTCTCATTATATTTCTTTCCGAAAATCTCGCGGCAAAGCCCGGTCAATTCCCGGCTGGAAAAAGTCTTGGGCAGAAGATCAGAAAGCGCGGGGGTAAGGATGGCCAGTTCCCGGAGCCGGGACAGCGCTCCTCTTAAAGCCAACTCGTGATCAAACGCCAGCTCCGGCGGCTTGCGGGCCAAAAACCAGCCATAGTCCGCGGCGTCATCCCCGGCTTTTGGTTGGACCTGATCTTTTCGCGTCAACGCCAGGTAAGCGATGGTGACGGTCCTGGCCCGAGGGTCGCGATGGGGATGTCCGAACGCGCCGAATTCCAGCAGCTTCAAACCCTTGATCCCGGTCTCTTCAAACAGTTCGCGGGAAGCGGCCTCCGCCAAATCTTCCTCCATCTCCACGAACCCGCCGGGGATTGCCCAATATCCCTGGAAGGGCATTTTTTTTCGCCGGATCAAAAGCGCCTGCAGTCGGTCATCAAAGTAGCGGAAGATCACGATGTCCGCGGTCGCGGATTGGCCGGGATATTGGGATCGGTCATACCCGGCTGGGAGCCGATACCCGGGCCGGTTGATATATTTAGAGTAATCCTTGCTCACGCTTGATCTCCCGAACCAGCTTCTGCCGGAGCCGGGTCAATTTTTCCGAATGCCGGACCGGGAAATGGCCCGGGCTGGACAAGCTCTTCACCCGCGGGGGCAAGCGCTTCAGTTCCGCCTGAACCTTCTTCTGAATCTCTTCCAGGCCCGGCAGCTTCCTGGTCCGCTTCCCGTTTTCCATTACTTTTTTGAGCAAGGGCCTTCCGGAAATCTTCTCGTCAAAAAGCCCGATCAGGTCCTCGCTGGATAATCCCTTCTCGCCCAGTTTCCGGAAGACCTGTTTCATTCCCGGATAGGTGGCTTTCTGGCTGCTCAGCTTGAGCGTGTATTTAATACCCTTTTCCGTCTCAACCTCCACCAGCTTGTAAATCCCCCCCAGGGCCGGAGCGTCCCGGCTGGTCACCAGCTCGGTGCCCACTCCGAACAGATCAATCGGAGCCTTCTTCCTGATCAACTCGTCAATCAGGTATTCGTTCAAGTCCCCGCTCGCCACGATCCGGGATGATTTTTTCCCGGCTTGATCCAGGATCCGGCGGACGGACTTGGAGAGCTTGAGCAAATCCCCGGAATCCAGGCGCACCCCGCGAACCTCGCCCTTAAGCTCGGAAACGATATGCGCGGAATGGATGGTGTCATAGGTGTCAATCAGGAAAGTGGTATTTTCCGGAAAACTGCTCAGGTATTTTTCAAACGCGTCCTTCTCGCTCGCAAACGACATCACATACGAATGAG
>CAIYYW010000345.1 GCA_903930515.1 uncultured delta proteobacterium
GCTGACGGCGAAGTTGCTGATGGAGAAGCGGGGCCGGAAAATTCTGGTGGTGGACGCGGACCCGGCAATGGGATTGTCTTACGCGCTCGGGATCAAAGACCGCGGCACCATAGCCGAGGTCCGGGCGGAATTGATCAAGTCCGCCCGGGTGGCGCAGGATGAAAATGACCGGCAACAACTCGCCGCGATGCTTGACTACCTGATTTTGGAGGCGATGAAGGAACATATTGGTTTCAGCTTCCTGGCAATGGGGAGGAGCCGGGAAAAAGGATGCTATTGCACGGTCAACAATCTTCTCCGGGAAAGCATTGAGGCGCTGGCGGAAAATTTTGACTGGATCGTGATTGACGCCGAGGCCGGGATGGAGCAGGTGAGCCGGGAGGTGACCGGCCGGGTGAATTTCCCGATCCTCATAACCGATTCCAGCCTGCGCGGGATCAAGACCGCGGAGGCGATCGGCCAGGCCTTGAATTCAAGTTCGCAGGCCGCGCCCGCCGGCGTGATCTTCAACCGGGCCGATTCCCTGGAGCCTTCCCAGATCAAACATCTGAGCGAGGCCGGGCTTAACTGTCTCGGGTCCATACCTTCCGACCAAAACATACTCCGCTTTGACCAGGAAGGCCGGAACCTGCTGGACCTCCCCTCGGATTCCAAGGCCGTCTCCGCCCTGAAAAATATCCTTACGGAAAGTAAAATCTTCCCGGCCTGATCCGAAAACCCCATTGTGCCGGACGCGGCCTCCGGGTCCAGGTTAACCGACTGCAACCTTATTGATCAAAGTAGTCTCGGGTCAAGCGTCTCCTACTTGCCGCCGCAAGCGCCGCCGCAAGCTCCGCCTCCGCCTCCGCCGCCTCCGCCGCCTCCGCCGCAAGCGCCGCCTCCGCCGCCTCCGCCTTTACCGCCGGGCTCAGGGCCGCTGAGTTTCTTGTCGCAGTTCTTCAGCGTCTCGTTGTACTTGCAGAGCTGAGTCTTTATCTCTTCGGCGGAGAGACCGGAGAACTGGAACTTGTTGTTGGCCAGCCAAGTAGGGCTGCCGCCGATGCCCAGGCCCTCGGCGATCTTGATGTTCTCGCGCAAGATCTGCTTGCCTTCACCGGCGAAGCACTTCTCAATCACCCCGGCATTGATACCGTTAGAGCCGGTACACTCCTGCCAGTTCTCGGAGGCGATGTTTTGGTTGCGGCACAGGATGTAGTCCATGTACTTGAAGTTCTTCTTGTAGTTCTTGATCGCGCACAGTTCTCGGATATCCTCATCCACCTCGGCCTGGCCGTGCATAGACTTGAAGCCTTCACCCTCGGCCGAGGCAATGAAATTAACATTGAACGCGATGCCGTTGTTGAAATTCTTCAGCACTTCGGACATGGCGTTCAGCGCCTTCACGCCGAATGGGCAGTGGGACATCACGAACACGTCCAGGCGCTTGGGCGCCTCCTGGCGGCACACCAGGGCTTCTTTGCAGTCCTGGTCGTCGCAGTCCACCTTGCCGTCTCCGGTGTCGTCCTGCTGGTTGTCGCAGATCTCCTTGGAGGGGTCGAACTTGGCGCCCGCGCTTAACTCGAGGTAGTCGCCCCGGGGTTGCAGTAAGCGCTTGACGCGCTCGTAGTTGTCGGCCTTCTCCACATCCTTGCCGAACAGGATGGCCGGCAGCAAACTCAGGCCGAGATCGGTGTAGAACTTTTTCCCGTCCTCCTCGGTGTACTCCTTCACGCTGAACTGGGCGCCTGGGAACATGCCTTCCAGGCGGCCTTTCCATAGCTCGGCGCTGCACCCGGCGCAACGCTTGTCGGTTACGATGGTGATAAGAACCTTGACCGGCGGAGGCAGGGTTGCGCACAGCGCCGGCTTATCCTTTGGAAACGCGTCGCAGATAGCGCGCGAGAAGGCCATCTCGCCGCGCGGCCCCTTGTAGGGCTTGCCGCCGATGAAGATGGTGGGGCTGCCCCCGGCTTTACGGGCCTGGGCCTTGGCGAAGGAGGCCCTGAGCAACTCGGCGGACTCGGGCCCCTCGTAGCAGGCCTTCAACTTGGCGGTGTCCAGTACGATCTCCTGCGCGCAACCTTCCCAGTTGCCCGGGATGTCGCGCGGATTCTTGTTCATGCAGTTGATGAACTTGAGCGCCAAGGCCGGGCGGTACTTCATGGCGCACAGTTGCACCTGGTCGCCCTTGACCTCGCTCTCGCCGTGCAACGAACTAAACTGCCCGTTGGCGTCCTTGCCGATGAAATCAATGGCCAGGTCCACATCCCCGCCCATCTTCTCCATGACCGGAGCGATGGCCTGCTCGACCTGCGTGCCGTATGGGCACTTCGACATAACATAAAACTCTACCTTGGCCTTCTCAGCCACGGTCTGCTTGGGGCCCTCGCTTCCCCTGGAACAACCCGGGACCACGCACAGGAGGCCGGCCAGCAAACCGGCGGCCAGTCCGAAAACCAAGATCCCATAGAATTGATACATTTTTCTCATGCGATTACCCCCTTTTTTTAGTTAAGCTTCCCCATTGGTTGGACAACTTTTTGCCCGATTTATGTTAGACCCTTCACATACGAAAAAATTACTTTTTGAGCCCCGGCCAAGAAGATCACCTGAAAGGAATGACCCCAGGAATTCAGATGCCGTCCCTTGCCGGGTTTTCTTCGCTAACTATCTTACCCTGACCCGGCAGTTTTTTCAACATCCCCTTCTCCCCGGATTGACCTCAATCATCTGTGGCAACCCCTCAGGCCCTCTCGGCAAAATATTTTCTCTTGAAATAGAGCGCCAGGACGACCAGACTGATCATCACCGGCACTTCAACCAGCGGCCCGATTACCGCGGCAAAGGCCTGGCCCGAAGAGATCCCGAACACCGCCACCGCCACCGCAATGGCAAGCTCGAAATTATTGCTGGCCGCGGTGAAAGCCAGGGTTGCGGTCTTGCCGTAGTCGGTGCCGATTTTTTTGCCCATGAAAAAACTGACCAGGAACATAACCAGGAAATAAATCAGGAGCGGGACCGCAATCCGAACCACATCCAGCGGGATTTTGACGATGTATTCGCCCTTGAGCGAAAACATGACGATGATGGTGAAGAGGAGCGCGATCAGGGTGAGCGGGCTGATGGTCGGGATGAATTTTGTGGTGTACCAGTCCTTGCCCTTGAGCTTGATCAAAACCAAGCGGGTGATCATGCCGGAGAAGAAGGGGATGCCGAGATAGATGAACACGCTCTTGGCGATCTGGGCGATGGTGACCTTGACCACCGAGCCTTCCAGGCCGAACCAGGTGGGCAAAACCGTTATGAAAATATAGGCGTAAACCGAGAAAAAGAGCATCTGAAAAATGGAGTTGAACGCCACCAGGCCCGCGGCGTATTCGGTGTCGCCTTCGGCCAGGTCGTTCCAGACAATCACCATGGCGATGCAGCGGGCCAGCCCGATCATAATCACGCCGTACATATATTCCGGCCGGTCGGGCAGGAAAATTATAGCCAGGAAGAACATCAGGACCGGGCCGATAATCCAGTTTTGGATCAGGCTCAATCCCAGCACCTTCCAGTTCCGAAACACCGGGCCCATCTCCTCATACTTCACCTTGGCCAGCGGCGGATACATCATCAGGATCAGCCCGATGGCAATGGGCAGGTTGGTGGTGCCCACGCTGAATTGGCCGATGAACGCGGGCGCCCCGGACCAGAAATACCCAAGGCCCACGCCCACGGCCATGGCCGAAAAAATCCACAAGGTCAAAAACCGGTCCAGCAGAGAAAGCTTTTTCCTCTCCATCGTCACCCTCCCAGAAAAAGTATCGTCGCGAAATAATGGTCGCGCGGATTTTTAAACAGGAGCGGGAGTTTGAACTGGCCGCGCATCATTCCGAAAGCAAAAGAGCTTATGCTGTCCGAGAGCGCGATCAGGCCCAGATGGATGGCGTGCAATTCCACCTGCGCCAAAGGCTCCGGCCCTTCATCCAAGACCCGGCTGGTCCAGCCCTCGGAACCAATTTCCACCAGGAGCGGATCGCAATAGAAATCCAACTGGCGGATTATGATGCTCTTGCCCGCTGAGCTCGCGAGCCAGCGTTGGATCAGCTTTTTTCTCGTCGGGTCCGCGTAGGCGCGTTTAAACAGCGGCTCCAGATGAAAATCTTTCACGCTCTCCCAGAACATATTATGGTGCGCCTTCAGACCCGCGACCATCCCCGTCGGATTTTCTGATCCGGATTCCTTGGGCATTAAATCACTTCTTCAATTCCGAAAGAATCTTCTTCAACTCCGGCACCGCGGGAATTTTGCCCTGGCTGATAATTTTCCCGTCAACCACCACCGCCGGGGTCATCATTACGCCCAGCTTGGCAAACTCGGCCACATTGGTGATATGAGAAATATCCGCGGCCAGGTCCAGCTCCGCGCAGGCGTTGACAACATTCTGCTCCGTGGTCTGGCATCTCGGGCATCCCGAACCTACGACTTGAATCTTCATGGCCATTTGCCTCCTGTTATTTTTTTATATTATTCCGAAAACATATGACAGCACATAATAAATTCCGACTAAAATAAAAATCACCCCGGTAATCCTTTTTGCGTAAAACTCCACCCGGTTCAGGTTTTGATAAAATTTGCCCACATATTCGGAACCGGCCGCGATCACCACCGCGAACCCCAGCACCGGCAGCGCACTGCCCAGGCCGTAGATCAAGGGCAGGCCGATTGCGGATTTCACCTTCAAAGAAATCGGGATCAGGCTTCCGAAAAAAAGCGCCGCGGAAATTGGACAGAAGGCCAGGGCGAATAACGCTCCCAATAAAAAAGTTCCGATCAGGCCGGATTGGCTCAGTCGCCTGGACAATTTTTCCGGGGGCGTAAAGCCGGGCAGATTCATTTTGAATAAATTCAGTAAAAACATTCCGATCAGGATCAGGATGATGCCCAGAATTTTGTTGATATAAATCTGGAGAAAATTGGAGAGCGCGGAGATGTTGAGCGCCAGCTTGACAATGATCATACTGATCGCGATATAGGTTATGCTCCTGCCGAGGCCGTAAAGGATTCCGGATAAAAACACAATGGACTTTTTTGAGACCTGGTAAGAGATCAGAGAAATAGAGGCGATATTGGTTGCCAGAGGGCAGGGGCTGATTGAGGTCAAAATTCCTAGCCAGAGCGCGGAAGTCATCCCTAAAAGATACTCGTTCATTGCTGATCCTTGAGAAACCCCCGAACCTGTTCTTGAACATATTTAATAAAAGCCGGCTGGTCCCGCACCAAAGTCCAAATTTGATCCAGGTTCTTCCATTGCTTTTGTTGTCCCCGTTCCAGCTCCACCAATACCAAGGACTTGGTGATCAGTTGATAGTCCTGGATAAAATGGCGGTTGTCCGGCTCGTCCACATTGACCGAGAGAAACTTGAGTTTGCCGGCTTGCAGTTCCTTCCCGAATCCGGCTTCAATCGCTGCTTTTGAATATTGCTCAATAGTCAAACAAGTAGAACAGCGATGAGTGCCGTGAAAATAATAGGCGATAACCTGCAGCGCCGGCTGATCCTGACATTCCGGATCGTTGGCCCCGCAATGGGAGTCGGGATTGGACGCGGTTTCCTGGCCAGGCTCAGGCTCCGACGGAGGCGATGCTTGAATCCCGGTTTGCGCCGGAGGGGTTTGATCTTTCGCATTATGCTTGGCATAGCCGAACACCAGATAAGCGATGCTGGCCATCACAAAACCTGAAAGAATGATTTTGATAATTTTCTTGGGATTCATCTTCCTGCTTTTCTCCTCCCGGGAAATTATTTAAAAAACGCTCCGAAAAAGATTCCGGTCAGGGTTGCCATCACGATTACCAAGGAAACATAAGCGATGGTTTTTTTGGTTCCCAGGATGCTCCGGATCACCAGCATACTGGGCAAAGAGAGCGACGGACCGGCAAGGAGCAAAGCCAACGCGGGTCCTTTGCCCATTCCGCTCCCGAGCAAGCCCTGCACAATCGGAACCTCGGTCAGGGTGGCAAAATACATAAACGCGCCAACCACCGACGCGGAAAAATTGGCGAGAAAAGAATTCCCGCCCACGGATTTGCCGATCCAGTCCGGAGGGATGATTCCCTGTCCGCCCGGTTTTCCCAGCAACAAGCCGCTGATCAGAATCCCGATCAGGAGCAAAGGCATAATCTGTTTGGTCAGTCCCCAGGTGGCGCTGAACCAATTTTCCATCTCCCCCTTCTGGGTGCTGGTGAAAATCCCGAGCGCCGCGGCGCCTCCGGCAAAGGGAATGATCGGATGGGTCGGAAAAAGGATCGCGAGCGCAATCACCGCTGCCCCGGCCAAAACCATTTTCCACCATTTCATCCCGAACCATAGAATCAGGATCACTCCGAAGAGCAAGGCCGAAGCAGAGGTGATGATCCATTTGACGGAATAGATCCGATACCAGAATCCGCTCTCGGCCCCGGACTCGCCCCAATTGGCAAAAACCAAGATCGCGACCATTGCCGCGAAATATAAAATATTCTGCCAGAGCGGCCGCTTCACCTCCGGCTCCGGCAGGCTCATTTGCGCCTCCGCCCGTTCCTGTTCCTCGCGGCGGAAAAGCAAATGCATCAACAGCCCGATGACGATGCTGAACAGAATCGCGCCCACTCCCCGCGCCACTCCTATTTGCAAACCCAGGATTCGGGCGGTGAGAATGACGGCCAGGACATTGATCGCCGGTCCGGAATAAAGGAAAGCGATGGCCGGTCCCAGTCCGGCGCCGTTCTTCCAGATGCCGGCAAAGAGCGGGAGCACGGTGCAGGAGCAAACCGCCAGGATGCCGCCGGAAGCCGAGCCGACCCCGTAAGCCAGAACCTTGTTGGCTTTGGGTCCGAGATACTTGATCACCGCGGCCTGGCTGACAAAAACCGAAATCGCCCCGGCAATGAACAAAGCCGGGATGATACAAAGAATCACATGCTCGCGCGCATACCATTTGAGCAGCTCCAGAGAGCCGATCACCGCGTCATTAAACCTGCCCCGGCCGAGCGGGAGATAGAACAAAACCAGGAATCCCGCGACGATCAAAACCAGCGCTTTCCATTCCTTCTTCCAGTCCACTTTCAAACTCCCCGGTTTAATACAACTGCTTTCCTGATTATTTCAGCGGCCCCGGCCCTTGATCACCTTCAGCCGCTTCCGCACATCCTCCTTCATCGTCGCTTCCACGCAGCCCAGAAGCTGAGTGATGCAGGGACACCGGAGCCGGTAATAAACGCTGGTCCCGCGCTTCTCGGATTCAATCAGGCCGGACGCGCGCAGGATGGACAGGTGCTTGGAAATGGTGCTGATGTCGGACCCAACGAGGTCGGTCAACTCCCACACGCACCTCTCCCCGCAGGCCAGTTCGTCCACCATCGCCAAGCGCGCCGGATGCGCCAGCGCCTTCAAAATCCGCGCCTGCAATTGATACCGTTCCTGATTCCCTCTCTTCATTGCCTATTTGGTAAAATAGGCAAATATAGGTTATTTGTCAAGTCCCGACTCCGGCCCGCGGCTCAAGTGATTTTTCCGGCCGGAATGGTAGAATTTAGTCTGAGGAGAAAAGGAATGAAAAAGACTTTTGTTCACGCCCTGATGTTGGTGTCCGTTTTCGGCCTTCTGGCCGGAAATCTTCGGGCGGAATCCGCGGCTCCCGGCACCGTAAATAATTTCAGCCTTTCCCCGGAACTGTCCCAAAAGCTTGAGCGATCCGCGCAGGAGGGAATGAAGAAGTGGCATGCGCCGGGACTGGCCATCGGAATTGTCCAGGGCAACACTGTGATCTGGTCCGGATACTTCGGATATTCGGACATCAAGGAAAAGAAGCCGGTGGGCGAGAGCACGGTTTTCCGGATCGGGTCCATTTCCAAGACCTTCACCGCGATCGCGATGATGCAGCTTTATGAGCAGGGCAGGTTCCAGCTTTCCGATCCCGAGAGCAAATACACCCCGTTCCCGCTCTTCCGCAACCAGAGCGGCTGCTGTCCGGATCCGACCCTGCTGAATATTTTCACGCACACCTCAGGCGGAGGAGAATTCAAGCGGCTGCAAGACGCCCCCAAATTCCGTCGTGATTTTTACGGCCGGACGAACTTGCGCGCGCGCAAAAGTTTTACCGAGCTTTTCAAAAACGGGATCCACACGCGGATTTGTCCGGGAACCAAATGGTCTTATTGCAATTTTTGTGTGGGCTCGCTCGGGATGGTGGTGGAGCAGATCAGCGGCCAGACTTTCCACAAATACACGGACGAGCGCCTTTTCCAGCCCCTGGGCATGAACTCAAGCAGTTTCTATGAAACCGACCTGACCCAGGCCAACCTCGCCGTCGGATATCGCTACCAGGAGAAGAAGAAAGATTTTCAACCGGACCGGATCTCTTTCCTGGACACGGATGTGGTCGCGGCCGGGAATGTTTATGCCACGGTCCCGGATATGTCGCGCTATATGATGGCGCTCCTTGGCGGCGGAAAGCTGGGCGACTTCCGGCTATTGAAAAAGGAAACCCTGGACCTGATGTGGACCCCGCACTATCAAACCGATCCCCGACTGCCGGCGATGGGGATCATTTTCATCCTGGAAAACCAATTCGGCCACCGACTGGTCTGGCATAATGGCGGAATGCCGGGATTCACTTCCAGCATGATCCTGGCCCCGGATGACCGGCTTGGGGTGGTGGTCCTGAACAACGCTGATTCGGACGCGCCGGACAATCTTGCGCTCGGCATCTACAAAATCCTTTTCAACCACCAGCCCCCGCAAAATAAAATTGTTTCCCCGAAAGAGGCGCTAAAAAAACTTGCCTGGACTTATGTTTCCGCTCAGCCGGATTTTTTGACCGATCTGAGATTCATCATGGGGACCTTCGGCGTTTTGCAGGTGCGGCTCAAAAAGGACGGCCTGGTCATCGCTTTTCCGGGCAAGGACCTTCCGCTCGAGCAGGTGAATCCGGCGGACCCCTATTACTTCCGGGTCATTAATGACCGGAGCGAATCCGAGAATTTCATAATATTCAAGCCGGGCGCGGATGGCAAGGCCCGGAGCATTCTTTTCGGGTTTAACGAGTTTGTCCGGCGCGAGGATCAGCGCCGGGAGATTTGTCCCGCCAAAACGGGCGAGGAGAAAAAATAAAGATGAGACAATTTTGGATTTTTCTGGGGCTGGCTTGCCTGGCTTTGCCCGTGCTTTTGAGAGCGGAGGACCCGGCGCAGGTCAACAATTTTTCGCTCAGCCCCGAACTTTCCCGCCGGCTGGAAGAATATGCGCAGGAGGGGATGAAGAAATGGCATACGCCCGGACTCGCAATCGGGATCGTCAAAGGCGATCAACCGGCCTGGCAGGGATACTTCGGGTACGCGGATTTGAAGCGGAAAAAACCGGTCCTGGAAGATTCGGTGTTCCTGATCGGGTCGGTTTCCAAGACCTTCACCGCCA
>CAIYYW010000346.1 GCA_903930515.1 uncultured delta proteobacterium
CCATTCAGCGTCAACATTGCCTCTACTTGATCGCCCTGGCGCCTGGGCAAAAAAAAATAGTTGCCCTTGAAACAGCTTATGCGGATTTGACGGGGAAGGAGTATTCAAAGGAATCGCAGACAGGAGTGTCTGCGCCCCAGAGTGTTTCGGCTTGCGAAGCTAAGGTCAATTGGGAGCGGGAGCGGGCTTGAATCTGATGAGCAGGAACCCGAGCAGGCCGGCCATCAGCAGGAGTATGGCAAAGAGGATAAAGGTATAGGAGAGGGCGATTTTTTGTCCGATGACTCCGGCGATCCAGCTCATAATAGATCCGGCCCCGAAGTTCATAAAATAAAACCAGCCGTAAATCCTTCCCCAGATTCTCTGGTCCGCGTATTGGGGGAGCAGGGAATTTGCGATCGGCTGGTTGGCGAAATAGAAGAAGGCGAAAACCATCGCGGAGAGGATTAGGGGGAGTCCTCGGAGCAGGCTGAGCGAGAACAGGAACGGGACCGCGGCCAGGAACACTCCGGCGAACAGTTTTTCCCGGGAGTATTTGTCCGCGAGCCGTCCCCCGATAAATTGACCGAACATCCCCAGGGCCAGCACCAGGGTGGTGAAGGTCCCGGCCTGGAGCACGGATGAGAAGCCGGGGATCAGGTTCGGGCTGATTCTTTCGTTGAAATATGATGGGAGGAAAGTGGTGAATCCGCGGTAACACATCCCGTTGAGGATGGACATCAGGAAGAGGATGGCGATGGGTTTGGCCAGGAGACGGGGCTTGGTTTGCGGGTTTTTGCCGGCGGATTCAGGCGCGGGTTTGATTTTTATTTCCAGGGACCGCTCAAAAAGGATCCAGAAGCTGAACGCGATCGGGATCAGGCCGAGAATCATAAATCCTTGGCGCCATCCCAGCAGTCCGGCCAAGGCGCTGGCGACAAAGGGGGAGAGGGCGAGTCCGAAATTTCCACCCATTCCGTGGATGCCCATTGAGGTTCCGTATTGGCGGGTGCTTCGGGAAAGGAGCGCCATTCCGCCGGGATGATAGAGTCCGAGAGAGGCTCCGAGCAAACCGAGCGAGGCGCAGAGCATCAGATAGTTTTCCGAAAAGCCGACCAGGATCAGGCTCAGGCCGGACCCGATCAAATAAATCCAGATGGTCTTGCGCGGGCCGAGATGGTCGGAGAGGAATCCGCCCGGGATTTGGGTGATCCCGAAGCAGAGGCTGAAGATAAAGGAAGCGAATCCGATCCGGCTGTAAGCGTTTGGTTTTTGGATCAGGTCGGAGATCACCAGCAGGGCCACGGCCGGGAAGCTCAACTCGGCGAGATGAAGGATGAAATGGGAGATGGAGGCGATGATGATCGGCTTCCGCTCGTCAGGACTTATGGCCAAGCGTTTTCTCCTGGTCGAAAAATTCCGCGACATTTTTGAGGCTGTTGGTCAGCGGGATGGGGGGCAGGCTGGAGAGGAATATTTTTCCATATTGCCTTTTCCAGAGCCGGGGGTCGAGCACGCAGAGCGCGCCGCGGTCTTTGGCGGACCGGATCAGGCGGCCGAGTCCCTGCCGGAGCATAATCACCGCGGCGGGAACCTGGTAGTCGAAAAAGGCCTTGCCGCCGCTTTGGTTGATGTGGTTGATCCGGGCCTTGATCAGAGGATCGCCGGGCGCTTCAAAAGGCAGGCGGTCAATCACCACCAGGCTTAAGGATGGGCCCGCCACATCCACTCCCTGCCAGAAGCTGGTGGTGGCGAAGAGCACACTCTCTTCCACTTCCCGAAATTCCCGGAGCAATTCCGAGCGCGGATGATCTCCCTGGCGGAGCAGGGGATACTTCAGTTTGGGGGAAAGCAATCCATAGAACGCTTCCAGGTTGCGGTAGCTGGTGAAGAGCAGGAACGCCCGACCCCGGCTCAGATTCAGAAGCTGTTCCAGGACTTGAGCCGACTCGGAAACGAAACCGGGCGCGTCCGGCTCCGGGATATTTTTCGGGAGGAACAGCAACGATTGGGTTTTCCAGTTGAAACTGCTTTTCAGCCAAAGCTCCTCGGTTTGCGCGACCTGGTCCAGGCCCATCCGGTTTTTGAAATAGTTGAAACTGGGTTGCTTTTTTTGCGCGGTGGTCAGGGTGGCGCTGGTGAAGATGATGCTTTCCAGGCTGGGATAAAAACTCTCGCGAAGGAGCGTGCTCACTTGGATCGGAGAGGCGCGCAGGACCAGGCTCTTGGGTCGCAGTTCCGAATAATAGACATATCCCTTTTCGTCCTGCCGGATGACGAAATCCAGGTCCGAGGCCTGCTGGGAGGCGCGCTGGGACAGGCCGACCAGGTCCGGCGAATCGGACTTGTCGGCCAGGACCGACCCGGCAAAAGCCAATTCGCGGGCGAGATCGCCGGCCATTTTGGAGGCCGGGCCGGGCATCCGGTTGATTTCAAAATCCACCCGCCGTCCTTCCTCGTCGCGCGAAAGAATCTCCAGGTGCTTGCGCAATCCCGCGAACGCCGCCTCGGCCAGGTTTTCAATCCGGGCCGCGCACGCGAAAAGCTCCTTCTGCTCCGCCCTTTTCAGGCCGGACAAATCTTCAACCAGGTCCCGCGCCAGTTCCAGGATCATCTTGTCGCTCACGGTCACCCCGAAATAATCGGTGATGATGTCTTCCAATAAATGCGCCTCGTCAAAGATCACCGCCTGGTAGCGCGGGATCACCTCCCCGAATCCGAGCTTGCGGATTGAGAGGTCGGCGAAGAAGAGATGATGGTTGACCACGATGATGTCCGAGTTTTGGGCCTGGGCCTTGAGTTCGGCGACAAAGCAGTCCTTAAAATGGGCGCAGTTGCTGGACAGGCAAAGGTCGGAATTGGAGGAGATCTTGTCCCAGACCGGATGACCGTCGCTCAACTTGGTCAGCTCTTCGCGGTCCCCGGTTTCGGTCTGCTCGGACCAGGCCCGGATTTGCCGCATCACCAATGCGTCATTTACGAATTCCATTTGGGGCTGCCGGGAAAATTTATGGAACCGCCTCCAGCATAAATAATTTCCCCGGCCCTTCATCATCACGGCTTGGAACTTGAAATGCTTTCGCAGCAGGGGAAGGTCCTTGTAAAAAATCTGCTCCTGCAAGGTCTTGGTCCCGGTCGAGATCACCACTCTCCGGTTGGAGAGCAGGGCCGGGAGCAGATAGGCCAGGGTTTTGCCCGTGCCGGTGCCAGCCTCCACCAGCAAAATGCCGTTGTCCTGCAAATCCCGGAGCACCGCCTCCGCCATCCGAATCTGCTCCTCGCGGTACTCGTAGCCGGACAGCTCCCGCGCCAGCTCCCCTTTCCGGCCCAGGAAACTCTCAATCGCCTTAAACCGATCTGTTCCCGCTTTCATCATCGCTTGTTTTTTTCGCGCGCGTGATCCGGCCGGGCCTTGACTCGCCCCCGACCTTAAGTCTCCCTTCCGCTCACCGCGAGCCGTTTTTCAGCAGCCGCCATCCGCCGATGATCAGGATCAAGGTCCCGCCGATGCCGATCACGGCCGCGGGCACTGCGCGCTCCCGGGCGAATTGCGCGAACGGCCCCTGGGAATGGATAAAGGGGGATTGCCAAAACGCGAGCGCGATCCCGATCAACAAAATTCCCAAAACCGCTATCCAGATTTTCTTGAGCATTTTTCTTCTGAGCGCCGGAATCTTTTCAGCGACTATTCTAGTTTAATTTCAGTCGGCAATCAATGTTTTGGTTTTGCTCCCGGCTTGGCCGCGGCCGGCTTGGGAGGGATCTGATCGGGATGGAGTTCGAAGTATTTTTCAATCATTTGTTTTGCAAGCGGGGCGGCGCTGGAGGACCCGTGCATCCCGTGCTCGACCAGGACGCTGATCGCGACCTTGGGATTTTCCGCCGGGGCAAAGGCGACGAACCAGGCGTGATCGCGGTATTTTTCCGGGATCGCCTCCGGGGATATCCCTTCAAATATTTTGGCCTTGATCACCTGGGCGGTTCCGGTTTTTCCGGCAATGGTCACCCGGTCGCTCCTCGCGGTCCAGTAAGCGGTTCCGCCCGGCTCATTCACCACCCCGGTCATCGCGTCCTTCAGCAGTTTCCAGTTTTTATCCTTCAGCGATAGTTTCTGGATCAGCTCGGGCTGGAAAATTTTATCGGCTCCCGAGCCGGCTTCTGAAATCATGCGCACGATCAATGGCCGGTACAACTCCCCCTCGTTGGCGATCACCATCGCCAATACCGCGGCCTGGAGCGGCGTGAGCAAAACATATCCCTGGCCGATGGAGGCGCTGATGGTATCTCCCGGATTCCATCTTTGCTTGCGCAGCTTTTCCATCCAGCTCGTGCTCGGGATCAGGCCCGGGCTTTCCGGCTCCAGACCGATATTGGTCCTCAATCCCAGGCCGAGCATATTGGCGAAGCGCGCGATCCGGTCAATCCCGAGCCGGTTCCCCAGGGTGTAAAAATATACATCGCACGATTCCACCACCGCCCGATGGAAAGAGACCGCGCCGTGTCCGTTTTTGCGCCAGCATTTGAACGGGATTTTCCCCAGCATAAAAACCCCGCGGCATCTAACCGTGGTTTCCGGGGCAATAAAATTTTCCTCCAATCCCGCCATGGCCAGCACCAGCTTGAACACCGACCCCGTCGGATAGGTTCCCTGGATCGCCCGGTTGTAAAGCGGATGGGCCGGATCGGTCATCAGTTGTTGCCATTCTTCCGAATGGAAGGGGTTGACAAAAACTTCCGGGTTGAACCCCGGCGCGCTCGCCATCGTGAGCACTTCGCCGGTCCGGGTGGAAAGCATCACAATCGCGCCCACTTTATCCTGCAACATCCCCTGGGCCAGCTCCTGCAAATCCCGGTCAATGCAAAGACTGACATTCGCTCCCGGAACCGGAGGCTGAGGCTCCAGCTTCAAACCCGGAAGGATCTCCTGCCCCCGCTCCCTCCCTTTCGCGTCAACCACCTTGTATTTATATCCCGAGTCTCCGCGCAGGTATGGTTCCATCATTTTTTCCACCCCGGCCTTGCCGCTAAAATCCCCCAGTTGATATTTCGAAAACCCGGGCAGCTTCAATTCGTCCGGGGAAATTTCCCCCAGATACCCCAGCAAATGACAGGCCAGCTCCCCGCCCGGATACGACCGGATCGGCTGCAACTCAATGTCCACCCCGGGAAAATTCCGCAGGTGTTCCTCAATCCGCGAGACTTGCTCCCAGCTAAGGTTCTCCTTGATTTCACTCGGCACATAGCGGGACCAGGCCTGGCCCTGCTTAATCTTTTGCCGAAGCGCTTCCGGGCTCATCCCCAGGATCGGCGCCAACTGTTCCACGCTTTTCTGATCTATATCCGAGGGGATCACCGTGATGTTGAACCCGAGCTTATTCCCGGCCAGGATTTTCCCGTTCCGGTCCAGGATCAATCCCCGGCTGGGAAAAACCCGGATTTTACGGAACTGGTTCTCGGTTGCGATCAGTTTCCATTTTTCGCCCTGCAATACCTGTAGTTCCCAGAACCGGAACAGCACCAGCAGGAAGACCGCAATCACCGCTACCTGGAAAATCCGGAGCCGGCGCCCCAATTTTTCCTGCTCATACTCGTCGAAATAACGCTGCATTTCAGCCCCGCCTGGGCTCAACCATTTCCGGGATCAGGTCGAAAAATCCCTGGATCCGGCTGAAGAGGGTAAAGATCAAAATGGCCAGGATCGCGTTGAATAAGACTTCCAGCAAAAAATCTCCCAACGGTTGCACCCGAAAAAAAGTTCCTCCGGCGAACAGCTCGAAAACCAGGAGCAGGACCAATTTGTAAAACACGCCCAATCCCAGCGCGAAAGCGAATTGTCCGATCATAGACCTGGGCGCGAGCCTTTCCCGGAGCAGCCAGCAGACCAGGTACAGGCTCATACCCGCGAGCAAAAAGATTCCGCTCAAGGTCCCGCTCACCGCTCCCTGGAGCCAGACGAGCAGGAAGCTCAATAGCGCCCCGTCGGGGTTGGTTTTGAAAAAGGCGATCCAGAGGATCAGGCCGAAGATCAGGTTGGCATCCATCCGATCTCCGAAGATGCCGTGGAAAACGGTGGCCTGGATCACCACGGCCAAGAGGCCGAAGATGATCCCGAGCGCCCAGTTCCTGATCCGGTCCTTGATCATTGCCTGGCTTCTCCGATAATCACCAGCAACTCTTCCAGGTGCGCGAAATCCGCGCTCGGCCTGACCCGGCCCTGGGGAGAGCTGGAAAAAGGATTCTGCTCGATCCGCTCGATTTTCCCCACCGGGATGCCCTGGGGAAAAATTCCTCCCAGCCCGCTGGTGACCACAACCTCCCCTTTGATCGGCCGGGCTTCCGGCGCCAGGTACTTGAGCAAAAGATTATCCTCTTTGCCGATGCCCTCCAAGATCCCGCGGTCGCGGGTGCGCTCCACCACCACGCTCACCCGGGAGGTCGGGTCGGTGATCAGCAGGACCTGGGCCCAACTCGGCCCGCTCAATCTCCCCGGCTCGTCAATGATCTGTCCGATCAGGCCTTTCGCTCCGATCACGGCCTGTCCTTTTTGCACGCCGTCCCGGAACCCGACATTGATGGTGACGGTGCGGGCGTAGGCGCTTAAATCCCAGCCGATGATCCGGGCCGGAAGGGATCGGTAGGGAAGGGATTGCTTGAACTCCAGCAAGGACCTCAGCCGTTCGTTCTCCAGCGCCTGTTCTTGCAACCGCTGGTTCTCGATCTCCAGAAAGGCAATTTGCTTCTGAAGCAGCAGGTTCTCCTTTTGAATCCCGACCAGGTATAAATAATTCTTCCAGGACCCGACCATGCCGCTCCGGGAGGATGCGTAAGCCCGCTCGGGAAAGGTGACCGCCGCGGACACCCCGCGGGAAAAGGGACTCCTGACCGCGCGCCCCCGTTGATATGATTGGACGGAAACCAGGATCAGGCTGAACAGCCAGAGGCTGAAGGGAAGGATTACTCTTCGGTATCGGAGATATAAAAGCGCCATCTAATTTCAGAAGACGGTTTAGTCAATTTCTATTTCCCTGAGCAGATCCAGGTCGTTCAAGACCTTGCCCGCGCCCAAGGCCACCGCGCTCATCGGGTCCTCCCCCTTCATCACCGGCAGGCCGGTGACTTCCCTTAGCAACAGATCAATATTGCGCAAAAGCGCCCCGCCCCCCGCGATCACGATCCCCTTGTCCACAATGTCGCTCGCCAATTCCGGCGGGGTCCGCTCCAGGGCCGTCCGCACCGCGTCCACAATCGCCTGGATCGGCTCGTCCAAGGCCTCCCGGATTTCCACCGAACTTACCTCCACAGTCTTGGGAATACCGCTCACCAGATCCCTTCCCTTGACCTCCATCTTCAACTCTTCCGTCAGCGGATACGCGCTTCCGATATTGATCTTGATCTGCTCCGCGGTCGGCTCTCCGATCAAAAGGTTATACTTGCGCTTGATGTATTGAACAATCGCCTCGTCCATCTTGTCCCCGGCGATCCGGATGGACTCGCTGAGCACGATCCCGGACAGGCTGATCACCGCCACCTCGGTGGTTCCTCCCCCAATGTCCACGATCATATTACCGGTTGCCTCCCGGACCGGAAGGCCGGCCCCGATCGCCGCGGCCATCGGCTCCTCCAGCAAATGCACTTCACGCGCGCCCGCGGCCTTGGCGCTGTCCCGCACCGCCCGTTTTTCCACCTCGGTTATCCCGAACGGAACGCAAACAATGATCCGGGGACGGACCAAGGTCCGCCGCTTGTGCGCCTTGCCGATGAAATAGCTCAGCATCTTCTCCGTGATCTCAAAGTCCGCGATCACTCCGTCCTTGACCGGACGGACCGCCCGGATGCTCCCCGGCGTCTTCCCCAGCATCAGCTTCGCCTCCATCCCGACCTCCAAGACCTCGTCCCGGTTCGTGCGCGGGTTCCGGTACACCGCTACCACCGACGGCTCGTTGATCACGATCCCTTTGCCCTTGACATAAACCAAGGTATTGGCCGTGCCCAAGTCTATGGCCAGGTCACTGGAAAACAAGTTAAACAGCGAACTCAGCGCCATCTAAATCTCCTTACCGATTTTTTCATATTTTATCAGGATTTATCTATTTCTCCAAATTGAGTGGGCCTGCGACATATTTGGCGACATCTATGGATTCTGTTTTGGTCGGGTTTCGCCTCGGGCGGGAGGGCCTTGCTCCAGATGGCGGGCAAGGGAAACGCCGGCCCGATCTTTCCCGCGGTGGCCCAGGCGATCATGGATCCGCGCTGGAAAGATTGTTTCAAAGACTTCCAGTTCCCCTATGGATTTTTCACCGACGCCCAATACCGCGGCTGGCTGATGGGAGCGGGCCTGAAACCGGTCCGCGTCGATTCGTTCCCCCGGATGATGCCCGGAACGGAAGAGCAGGATTGCAGGGTTGGACACCCGGATGCCTTTGATTGAAAGAGCGCCGGGATCGGGGCAGGACTTTTTTATCGCCTCCATCGTTGATTCCTATCTCCAGGCCAATCCCCCGGATCAAAACAACCAAATCCAATTTTTTCCGTTCAAATGAATCCCTGATTTGACGGGGTTCCATTCTCCTGCTAATAAAAAAGACGGGAGGCGAGGATGAAGAAGATATTAAGCGCCGGCAAGGTCAAGTTGTTTTTGATCGCGGTTTTTTTGGGCGCGATTTTTTCCTGGATCGCCCAGGGTGAAGCCCTTGGCCTGGAAAGCCCGAAAATAAAAGTGGCAGTTCAGTCTCAGCCGTTCAGCCTCAGGGTGCTGGACCATTCGGGCCGGGTGTTGCTCGCGACCGAGGGTCCGATCCGGTTTTCCCGCGAAACCAATCCTCCCAATTTCCGGTTCGTGCTTTGGTGGATCTGGGCGCGGGGATTGATCAAACCCTGGACCAGCCTGGACTGCGTGGTGTCCCATCGAGCGGAAAACAACCGGCTGGAGCTGGGATTGGGGAGCCAGCCGGGCGGGAAGGCGCTGATGACGATGAAGATTTTCTTCCTGGATGAGCGCACGCTCCGGGTGGAAAGCCGGACGCTGGGAAAAGATGTCAACCGGGTTTGGGTTTATTTCCGCAAGGAAAAAGACGACCGCTATTTCGGAATGGGGGAACGCTTCAATTCGGTGGAGCATAGCAACCAGCGGGTTCGGAATTGGTCGGAAGAAGGCGGACTCGGGCTTTCCTATTTGAGCGAGATTGATCCGGATTCTCCGATCAACCCCTTTCCCAAGGGGCCCGACACCACCTACTATCCCTCGCCCTATTTCCTGAACCCGGCCAAGGGATTCGGATTCCTTCTGGACGATCTCCACTATAATATGTTTGATTTCGGCGTGCTTAACCCCGGCAAGCTGAGCATAGAAAACTGGAATAACCGGTTTGACTTTATGCTCTTTTACGGGCCGTCCCCGCTGGAGGTTACCGAGGTTATGACCGGCCACACTGGCCGGATCACGGTTCCGGCTCCCTGGGTGTTCGCGCCGATGAACGCGGTGGTGAAGGGCGAGGACCGGGTTCTGGAGGTGGCCAAGTTGCTCCGGGCGGAGAAGATTCCGACCGGCGCGATCTGGTCGGAGTCGTGGTGGTGGCGGACGGAATGGGAAGTGAGCCGCGCGCTCTTTCCCAATTATGAAAAAATGATCGCAACCCTTCACGCGGACGGGTTCCGGCATTTGGGGTATTACCAGCCTTATATCAGTCGCGGCACTCGGGCGTATCAGGAAGGTGACGCCAAGGGATACTTCACCAAAAACAAAAAGGGGGAGACTTACGCCTTTTCGCTGGGATTCGGCAAAAAGGCCCAGGTGGACCTTACCAACCCCGCGGCGCGGGAGTGGTGGAAGGATAGTTTTTTCCGGATGTCCGAGGAGATGGGCGTGGACGGATGGATGCACGACTTCGGAGAGCATACCCCGCCCGACTCGGTGGCTGATGACGGCCGCTCCGGTTGGGACTTGCACAACGAATACCCGCTGCTCTGGGCCAAGCTGGGCCGCGAGTTCTGGGATCAGGCCCGGCCCGACCACGACTATTGTTTTTACATCCGGGGCGGATACACCGGGGTTCAGAAGTACGCCTCGGTGATGTGGACCGGGGACCAGAACTCCAACTTTGAACGCCTGGACGGCCTGCCTTCCAATATCCCGGGCATACTTTCCGTGGGTATTTCCGGTCATCCCATCGTTACCACCGACATCGCCGGTTATAACTGTTTTGTGAACAAGAGCGCGGACCGCGAACTGTTTATGCGCTGGACCGAACTCGGGGCGCTCCTGCCGGTGATGAGACTGCACCGCGGCAATGACGAGGTCTGCCATATGTGGAACTTCGACCAGGACCGAGAAACCCTGGGCCATTATAAAAAATACGCCGTCCTTCATACCTCGCTCTTCCCCTATTTTTACACGCTCTCATACCAAGCCGCGTCCAAAGGATACCCGCTGATCCGACATTTGATGCTTCAATACCCGGACGATCCTGAAACCGGCAAGCTCGATTACCAGTTCCTGATCGGAGACCGATTGCTGGCCGCGCCCGTGCTTAAACGCGGCGCGCGCGAATGGGAACTGTATTTGCCCGAGGGGGAATGGGTGCATTGGTGGACCGGAAAAACTTACCGGGGGCCGAGTTGGATCAAGGTCCCGGCAGGGTTAGGCGAGGTCCCGCTTTTTGTCCGGGCCGGGAAAATCCTGCCGTTGTTTGATTCTCAGATTGACACCCTGGTCAAGGAAAACCGCGATGACTTGAACGGATGGGATGACGCGAACAAGTCCATCAAGGTTTTGTTCTTCGGAGACGGCGAGGACGATTACACCATCTGGGACGGGACCCGATTCCATTGCGAAAGCAAGACCCGCAAATGCGAGATGACCAACTCGCCGGTGAAAAGAACTCTTTCGGTTGAGTTCAAAAACTAAATCCATCTCCGGCGGTTTTCCATCCGGACGGGCCGGCGCCTTGTCTTTCCGCCCTGCCCTTCTATCTGGGGATCACCGGCAAGATAATATAAGAGGGATGCTCGGGATCGTGAAAGACGGTCTGGTTGGCGACCACCGTCCTGGTCGCGTCCGGGACCGGCTCGCCGGTGTTCAGGTTCCGGTTGAAGCGCGGGAAGTTTGAGCTGGACACCTCCACCCGGATCCGGTGTCCGGCCTTGAAGACATTGGAGGTCGCCCAAAGGTCCAAATTATATCGTTCCACTTTTCCCGGCGTGAGCGGGGTGGGGCGGAGCGGGTCGTTGTCACGATACATAGCGCGGACCACCCCGTCCTGGATGTTGATCGCTTTCCCGTCCGGATAAACATCAACCAGCTTCACCGTGAAGTCGGTGTCAACCGCGTCCGAAGCCGCGAACAGAACCGCGCTGATCGGCCCGGTGACCTCCAAATCTTTCTCCAGCGGCGCCGAGGTGAAGCAGAGCACATCCTTTCTTTTTTCCAGCGCGGCCTGGTTATACGCCCCCAGGTTCAGGCCCAAACTGTTGCCGCCCTTGGTCGGGACCGGTTTCAGAGGATCGTAGCTGAACCGGTCGGCAGGCTCAAAGCCCGCAGGCTCTGCCATTGAGAGCGCGCCGTCTCCCTTCAGGGTGTTGGCCGCGCCGCTGGAATGCAAATAGAAATTAGTGTATTGCGTTCTCTGGAGCGGCCACTCGTTCTCGTCGCGCCACTTGTTTTCGCCCATCACGAAGATCCTGACCTTCGGCCATTTCGCCGCCTGATTGTCCGCTCCCTTGAGCCAGCGGTCGAACCAAACCAGCTCCTGGTCCTTGCCCAGGGCGTCGCTTTTTCCCGCGGAATCGCCGTAGCTCACCGAGCCGTCACCGGCCTTGCCGTGCCCCCACGGGCCGACCACCAGGATGGAATCCCCGGCATTGCCCTTGCCTTCTTTGATTACCCGGTTGAAGTCATTCAGCTCGGGACCCAGGAACATATCATACCATCCGGCCACAAACACCGCGGGAGCGCCGATCTCCCGGTATTTGTTCTCCAGGCTGATCTGCTCGTAAGTCTTGAAAATCTTCTCCGGCTCAAGCGAATCGTTGAAATATTTTATGTCCCGGCCCGCGCGGTCGTCAGCCTTCCCGAGCGGCAGGGTGTAGATGGCGCGGTTGATCCGGCCGATGTTGAAGACCGCGGCAAAGTTGTTCCTATGCTCGCCCGTGACCATTCCCCAGAAATAAACCGTCATCAGATGCATCTCCCCGCCCGTGTAAATGACTTCCTTGAGGTCCGGGCTGGTAACGCTCAAATGCATGGCCGCGAGGTCCTGGCCGGGCGCCTCGAACCATTGGGTGGTCCCGAGATAGGATGCGCCGGTGGTCCCGAGCTTGCCGTTAAACCAGGGCTGCTTCTGAATCCAGCCGATCATATCCCGGCCGTCATCGCCGTCCTTCAGGAACGGATAAAATTCCCCCTCTGACCTGTACCTGCCCCGGACATCCTGGACAATGATGATATATCCATCCCGGCACAGCTTTTTGGAGTTCATCAGGTTCTTGCCGTAAGGGGTGCGTTGAAGGATCACCGGGGCTTGCTCCAGGCCGACCGGGAAATAAATGTCCGTGGCCATTTTCACCCCGTCCCGCATCGGGATCATCAGGTCCTTCTCAACCCGGACCTGGTATTCCTTCAAGGCCTTGTCATCTTCCCGGGCCGACAAACCCCAAGCCAAGAACAGCGTCGCAAGAAGCGCCAGCGCCCCTGCCATACTCTTTTTCATTATCTCCTCCTTGCCCCAACTCCCAACCCTCATATCCCAAAAGCCATCCGCTGTCAACAAAAAACCCGGACTCCCCGCGCCAAGTCCCAGCCGCCCGATTTAATAGGTGACTGTCCCCATTAGGGACAGCCACCTAGTAGTTGGAGAGAGCCTCGGTTCCTGGTTTGACAGGAAACCCGGATCAGAATTTAATTATTGGGCCGACCATCTGAAGAATCTCAAAAAAATGTCAGGGAGGATTCTGGAAATGAAAAAGCTGGCGTTAGGGCTCTTGCTGGGACCGTTTTTTTTCCTTTCCGGGTGCTTGTGGGTGATCCCGAAATATAAGGCTCATCCGCCGATCGCCCAATACCAGGGCGAACTCAAGCTTAAGGGACTTGAGAAAAAGGTGGACATCTATCGCGACCAATACGGGGTTCCCAACATTTTCGCGGCCAATGAGCACGACCTGTTTTTATCGGTCGGATACCTTCAGGCCCAGGACCGGCTCTGGGAAATGACTTTCCTTCGAGCGATGATGGCGGGCAGGACCTCGGAAGTATTGGGCAAGCTCAATGTCCCGGGCGTATCCCTCAAGGGCTTCCCGCTCAATACGGTGGAGATTGACCGCCAGATCCGGACCTACGGGATGAACTATCTCGGCCTGGTCGGCGAGGCCTTGCTCAAGGAATATGACCCGGAAGTTTATGTAATGTTGACGGCTTATTGCGACGGGATCAACTCCTGGATCAGCGCGCATCCGGATTATAACCAGCTCCCGATAGAGTTCCAGGTCCTTAAGGTCAAGCCCGAGCCGTGGCGGCCCGCGGATGTGCTCTCCATCGCCAAGTTCCAGGGCTTCACCCTCGGCTACAATATGCTGGCGGAAGTGCTCCGCTACGGTCTCCAGGTCAAATACGGGCAAGACCTGGCCTGGACCGTGGCAATGGTTCACGGCGCGCCCGGGCCCACCATTGTCCCGCCCGAACTATTGAAGAACAAGCTCAAGACCCCGCGCGACCTTACCCCGGGCGGCAGGCTCACCGACGAGCAAATCGGATACCAACTCCCGCTCAGCGCCGACGCCGCGCTGGACTTTTATAAAATTGAAACCGCGCGCCGCCAGGCGACCTTCTCCGACAACCCCTTCGCGTCAAACTCCTGGCTCATCTCTCCCAAGATCAGCGAGAACGGACACGCCCTGCTTGCGAACGACCCGCATCAGCCGCATATGGAGCCCTCGGTCTGGTATATGATGCATCTGAATTGCCCGGGGGTGGATGTGTTCGGAGCCGCGTTTCCGGGCACGCCCTTTCCCGCGCTCGGCCATACCAGGAAACTCGCCTGGTCCGCGACCACTTCCATCGCCGACGCCCAGGACTTATTTATCGAGACCACCGACGCGTCCCATCCCAATATGTATAAATATAAGGGAGAATGGATCCCGTTCACGGTCCGGAAGGAAAAAATCCGAATCCGCAAGGGCAACAAGTTTGAAGAGATGGGAATAGAGATCAAGCAGTCAATCCACGGGCCGATCATCACGGACAACCTTCCCCTCCCGGCGGGCACTCCGCCGATGGCTTTCCGCTGGACCGGCTGGGATTTCTCCCGGAACCAGAAAATGTTTTCGGCATTGGTCGGCTCAACCTCGGTGGAAGAGTTTATGGATAAGGTCCGGGCGATGCCGGCGAAAGAGCGGGAGCTGACTATGACCGCGATCGCGGTCAAATACCTGATGCGGGGAGAATCCGTCCAGGATTTCATCCAGGCGATGGATAAAGTTGAAGTGCCCAGCCAGAACTGGTCCGCGGCGGACGCGGACGGCCACATCATCTATCTTCCAGGCGGACTGGTGCCGATCCGGAATAAGGGCTACGGGGTTATGCCCGCGCCGGGCGAGTCCGGAGAGTTTGACTGGACCGGCTTCATCCCCACGATGGAACTGCCCTGGACGATGGACCCGGAGCGCGGATATATGGCGACCGCCAACAACGAGGTGGTGGACGCGGAATGGTATCCGTATATTTTTGACCTGAACTATGACGCGGGCTGGAGGGCCTGGCGGATTGAAGAGTTAATCAAGGAGCTCAAGCCGATTTCTATGGACGATATGGCGACAATCCAGAACGACATCTACTCCAAGCAGGCCGAGTATTATATGCCCATTATTTTGAAAGCGGTGGAGAACAAGAAGGTCACGGATAAAGATGTGCTCAAGGCATATCAGATCCTCAAAAGCTGGAATTTGCAAACCAGCCTGGACCAGAATGGCCCGACCATCTTTTATGATTTCCTGGTCAAGATGAGAAAAAATATTCTCGGGGACGAGGTTTCCGAGGAGGATTTTAAAACCTTTTTGAGCGCGTCGCATATAGATATGGTTACCGACCTTCTGATCACCAAGCCCGAGGCCAAGGTCTGGGATGATCAGCGCACCAAGGATATCGTGGAAGACCGGGATGACATCATTGTCCGCACCCTGAAGGACAGTATGACCTTTTTGCAAAAGAAATACGGACAAGACCCCGGGAATTGGGAGTGGGGAGATGTCCATTACATCCGCTTCTTCCATATCCTCGGGTTCGGGCCGCTTCACGATCTCGGGGTCGGCAAATGGCCGGTGCCCGGCTCGCGCCACACCGTCCGGTGCGAAAGTCCGGCGGACTCGGGCAAGGACCCGTTCAAGAGCATGAACGGCACCAGTTGGAGACACCTGGTGGATATGAAGGATGTGGAAAATGCCCAGGTGGTGATTGACGGGTCGGTGTCCGGCCAGTGGCTCTCGCCCCATTATGACGACCTGGTCCAAGTCTGGCTCAAAGGCGAATATATCGCGGCGCCGATGGAAAAGGATGCTGTGATCAAGGGCGCGAAATATCATATGGTTCTGTTGCCTTGAAGCGGATGATAAGCGGAATCACTCGCTGGCCTTGTCAAGGAACTCTTATTTCCCGCCCTCAACGCCGGAATCGGTTTTTCCCCGGCACGCCCTAAAATTATTTCGGATGCTGATATAGAGTCCAGAGCGGCACCCGGTCCAGCTCCTGGGAGGCGACGGTTTGGAGTTCGGACTGCGGAATGCCGATTGATGCGAGGAAGGGTTCAAAATTCCAATAGGGTCGGGAGAGGATGAGGAGGTAGTCAAAATTGATTCGTTTGGTGATCTGAATATCTTTTCTGAGCAGGCCGAGTTCTTTATCAAATTCGCAGACCTTGGCCCGGGGGGGCCAGCAGACCAGGGAGGCCCCGGGAGGCAAGGCCTGATTGATCCGCGCGAGGGCGTCTTGATTAACCACCGTCCACCAGTAAGTGGTCTCCATCCCGCGCCGTCTGGCGCCGGCAACTCCTCCGATCAATTCATTATAATATTCCAGGCCGTAGGGATAGACCTTGAACAGGGGATACGCGGAAATGACCAGAAGGATCGCGGTTGCGGGAATTCTGATCAGCGCGGGCCTGATTTTGACCCGGCTGAATTTTTTCCCCAGCCGTTCTGTCGCGCCGGCAAATCCGTATCCGGCCAGGGCCGCGAGGAAGATGAAGGCCGGGAGAAAGAGCCGGACGCCGTCGTAGGTGGGGGCGTTCGGGGCCATCATCAGCAGGATGAAGAAGGAAAAATGGATCAGGGAGGACCCGGCGAGTTGATCGCGGAAACGGTTGGCCGCTGCGCGGATCAATCCGAGCAGGAAAAGGCCTAAGGTACAAACCGGGACGGTGACCAGGACCATAAAAGGCGCGTAGTAAAAGGGGCCGGAGAATTCATAGTATTTTCCCAGGAACAGGACCGGGATCAGGGTTTTGCCTTTGCGGAAGGCGCTGAATTGAATGAACTGGACCAGGTCGAAAATCGGATCGTCCCACATTGAGGGCTCAAGCAGGAAAAACACCAGCGGCCCGATCAGGAGCAGGAACAGCGCGGGGCAGAAAATTTTCTTGCGGCGATAGATCAATGCCCAGGCCAGGAGGGGGATGGGCAGGACGAACCCGGTGAATTTAACCGACATCGCCAGGCCGTAGCTGATCCCGGCGAGCGGCATCAGCCAGCGCTTTTTAAAGGACCCTTCAAAAAGGACCGCGGTCAGGAACCAGAAGAAGCAAAGCGGCATTTCCGTCGCGCCGATGTGGCCGTCGGTGAACAGCCGGGGCATAAAAAAGGCGCAGAAGACCGATGCCATTCCCGCCATCCTTCCCCAGCGCGAGCCGACCCGGAAATAGATCAGGACCATCAGAATTCCAAGCAGGATCGGCGCATAAGACCGGTAGGCGCGCAACTCTCCGAGCCGATTTTTCAGCGTGGAATAAGTGATGGTTGCGAGCAGTTTGGGAAGGGTGGGACTGCAGTCGGTGAACAGGCCGAGGTCAAACACGCTTTCCAGGGTGTAGTGGTTAAAGGCCTTGCCCTGGCCGATGCTCTTGAACCAGGCCGCGTAATTTTTCACCGAATGAAAATAAACCGGCTCGTCCCAGCTGGGACCGATCTGGTTCAGGGTATGCGGGGCTTGGGTCAAGACCGCGGCCAAAACCAAAACCGCGATCAGGGCATCCAATAAGGTTAATTTGCGGGCCGCTCTGGAAATTTCCTCCGGCATATCTTGAAAATTATAGGCGCAAGCCGGGGCTAAAACAAATGATTTCACGCCGCCAAAAAAGAACGGCTTGACAAGGGGATTTAACTCGCTAATAAATAGTATAGAGGAAAAGGAGATGTCTGAAATAACCAAAGGCCGGAAAACCCTGATGGCGGCCCTGTTGACCGCGGCTGTTTTTGCCTGCGGCCGCCCGGTTTTGGCGCCGCTGGATTTGAACTATCCCGCCAAGCCGATGGAATTGCCCCGTGATCTGGCCGCGCATAAGTGGGCTCAGATGGAATGGTGGTATTACACCGGGCATTTGCAAGGCGCGGACGGAAAAAGCTACGGGTTTGAGTTGAGTTTCTTCCAGCACCGGACCGACCTGGACCGGTACCAGGGAATGCGGATGGATCGGGCGGTTCCGCTCGTGTATATGGCGCATCTGGCATTGGTGGACGAGGGCAGCGGGAAATATCTGCGCCAGGGGGTCGCTCTTCCGGCCGGAAAGGGAGCTTACGCGAGCGAGGATAAATATCAGGTGGTTCTGGGAAAATGGAGCGCGGGCGGGGATGAGCGGGTTCAGCATATTTCCGCGGCGTCGCAAAAGTTTGGAGTGGACCTGGAACTGAAGCCGGTGAAGCCCGCGGCCTTGCACGGCCAAAACGGGATCGTGCCTAAAGGGGAGGGACTCGCCAATTATTATATGTCGTATCCCCGGATGGAGATCAAGGGGACGATTGTGCTGGCAGGAGCGAAGATTCCGGTCCAGGGGATCGGATGGTTTGACCACGAGTATGGATATATGGGCGTGACCCCGGATGTCGGCTGGGACTGGTTCAGCATTCAGCTGGATGACAATACCGAGTATATGATCTATATCATCAGGCGGCCGGATGGAAAAATGGAGCCTTTGAGCCGGGCCTGCCGGATTGATCCAACGGGAAAAGAGGATTGTCTTCCGATCAGCGAGGTGAAGGTCATCCCGCTCGGTCTCTGGCTCAGCCCGCACACCAACGCGGCCTATCCCTCGGGATGGAGGATTTTAGTCCCGGCCTGGCAGGTGGACCTGGTGGTCGCCCCGAAGGTTGCGGACCAGGAGTTCGTGTTCATGGACCTGGGATACTGGGAGGGGAGCTGCAAAGTCCTGGGAAAGCCCGCGAACGGACTCGCTTATGTGGAATTGGTCGGATACAGCAAGAGCAAAATGATGGGGATAATTGACCCCAATAAAAAATAAATTTATTTCGACCGCCAGTTCCTGATTCGTTCCAAATAATAGCGCCAGTTCTCAAAAGGCACATCCGGCGGGACCACATGGTCCAACGAGGGAATCCAGCCGCGGCGCGAAAGCATGAAATCCATCTTTGACTCAAGTTCCCGATCAATCGCGTCTTTTCCAATTGCCAGCGCGCGCTTGTCCAAGCCGCCCTGGATCGCGAGCCTCGGGTATTGTTCGCGCGCCTGTCGGATATCCATCCCGGCCTGGACTTCAAACGGGAGCATAAAATTGATCCCGGCTTCAATAAAAAGCGGGATCAGCAGGCGGCAGTCGCCGTCCGTGTCAACGCACAGGCCCTGGACTTTAAGCTCCAGCGCCTTGGCGCAGACCCGCCGGTAATAGGGCTGGATGAACTCGCGGAACATTTTCGGAGAAATCATCGGGCCGTTCTTGTAGCACATATCTTCCCAGAAATAGAGGATGTCAACCGCGCCGTGAGTCCGGGCGCGTTCGAGCACGCCGGTCACGAGCGCCTCCCAGGCGCGGCTCATGGCGTGGATCAGTTCCGGCTGCTCAACATAGGCGACCATCAAGTTTTCAAACCCCATCAGGTGGCGATGGAACCCGAAACAACCGGACACATAAAGGTTGAGCGGCCAGTTGGCGGCCTTGGCCAGATCAAACGCCCATTTCCAGTTGTCCACCCGGGCGTGGTCCGCCGGGTTTAGCCGGGGCAGGACCTTCTGGAAATCGTCAAGGCTCGCGACCGGGAACTTCACAAAGTGCGGGATGCTCATTGCGCCGTCCGAGTGGACTTCCTGGATGGTCCCGGCCGTGGTCTGGATCAGTTGGTGTTTGCCGTCGTCCTGAATGACCTTCTGCTCGAACTCCGGGAAAAAGCCCGGATGCAGGTGCGCCCCGATCATCACCGGCGCGGGCAGATCAAACCCGGACTGGAGATAAAATTCGCCCTCATTCTTGAAAGTCGCGCCTTCCTTTTGCCAGCGCAGAATGGTGTTCTGGTCTATGCCCAAGGCCTCAAACCGCACCGGCCGGTCCAACTCCTCAAACCGGATCACTTTAAGCCAGCGTTCACGATTGGTCATTGCTTTTGCCATTATACACCTGAAACGATCAGCCCAAAACCCAATCCGATTAAATTCTCCGGGAACCAACCAAGCCTATTTTCTACTGGAAAATATTGGCCCGGCCAAGTTGAGCTCCAAGCCAAGTTGCGCCGGCACTTGACGAAACCAGTTAGAAAGATAAAATATTTAAAAAAATAAATAGACCAAAGTGATCAATTGGCCTTGCGAGAACGATATGGCTATGGTAAGAAGATCAGTTGCCAAAAAATTGATCCCCGATGTCGGTGAGGCGGTCGCGGCGAGAAAAATGAAAAAGGAGAATGGGAGATGACAAGGAATTTTGGGAGTAAATGGTCGGCGGTGGCAGGTTTAATAATTTTAGTCCTCGCCATACCCCTGATTAACTCAAGCGCTCAGGTTAAAACCCCCAGAACCTACAAGATCGCCATTTCGCCTTGGATTGCAGATGCTCCCGCCAATGTGGCGGAGGCCAAGGGTTTCTGGAAGGAAGAAGGGGTTTCCGTCAAGGTGATCAATTTCTCTGATGATGAAGAATACACCAAGGACTTTTATAACAAGAAGGTGGACTTTGGCCTGGATATGATCGGCACCATGGTATCAGACCATA
>CAIYYW010000347.1 GCA_903930515.1 uncultured delta proteobacterium
CTGGAATACCGCGGCTACGATTCAGCCGGGATCGCCCTGATCACCGGGAAAGGATTGAGCCTGGCCCGCAAGGAAGGCAAGATCAAGGACCTGGAACAGGCGATCCAGGGGCTTGAGCTTTCGGGAAAAATAGGCGTCGGCCATACCCGCTGGGCCACCCACGGAAAACCCTCGGAACGGAACGCTCACCCGCATCATTCCGGCAAAGTGGCCGCGGTGCATAACGGGATCATAGAAAATTATTTGGAACTGAAGCGCTCGCTGGAAGAGCAGGGCCGTAAATTTTCCTCAGATACCGACTCCGAGGTGATCGCTCAGCTTCTGGACCGGGAACTTTCCCTCGGACATTCCCCGGAAAAAGCCATCCGGGCCGCGATGACCCGGATGCGCGGATCGTTCGCAGTGGTCTTTCTGATTGAGGATAAGCCGGACTCGCTCTTCGCCTTCAAACGCTCCAGCCCATTGATCCTGGGCTTGGGACAGGACGAAAATTTAGTGGCCTCCGACATCCCGGCCTTGCTCAGCCATACAAGACGGATGATGCCGATGGAGGATGAGGAATACGCCTTGATCCGGAAAGGCTCGGTGGAAATCAGGGACGCTTCCGGCAAGAAGGTTAGCCGGGAGCCGATGGAGGTCAGCTGGAGCCTGGCAATGGCGGAAAAGTCCGGGTTCAAACATTTTATGCTCAAGGAAATCTTTGAACAGCCGAGAGTCCTGACCGAGACCCTGACCGGAAGGATCAATCCGGAGCAGGGATTAGTCAATTTTGACGAGCTGTCCCCGGAGTGGGTCAAATTCATCTCCCGGATCAACAAGATTCAACTATGCGCCTGCGGCACCGCATATCACGCGGCCCTGGTCGCGAAATACTGGATGGAAAAATTGGCCCGCATCCCCTGCTCCACCGAGATCGCCAGCGAGTTCAGATACCGAGACCCGCTGGTGGACGAGAATACCCTGTCCATTTTCATCAGCCAGAGCGGGGAGACCGCGGACACTTTGGCCGCTTTGCAGGAAGCTAAAAAGTTGGGATCAAAAACCCTCGCGGTCTGCAATGTGCTCGGCTCAACCCTGTCCCGCAAGGCCGACGCGGTGATCTATACCCGGGCCGGCCCGGAAATCGGAGTGGCATCCACCAAGGCCTTCATCACCCAGCTGGCCGTGCTTTACCTGTTAAGTATCTTCCTGGCCCAGACCAAAAATACCCTCAAGAAAAACGAGCGGGTGAAGATGCTGTCCGATTTGGTCCGCCTCCCCGGCCTGGTGGGGGAGTGTCTGGAATACGATCCGGTGATTGAAGAGATCGCCCGGAAATATTACCAGTCCCGGATCTTCTTCTACATCGCCCGCGGTCTCAATTCCCCGATCGCCCTGGAAGGAGCGCTCAAGCTCAAGGAAATTTCTTACATCCACGCGGAAGGATATCCTGCCGGAGAACTCAAGCACGGACCCATCGCCCTGATTGACAAAAACGCCACCATCGTAGGCCTGATCCCATCCAACCGACTCTTTGAAAAAACCTTCTCCAACCTGGAAGAAGTGGCGGCGCGCGAGGGAAGAGTGATCGCAATCGGGAACCAGGACCAGGAACAGGTCCTCCGGAAAAAAACCCAGGAGATCATCCTCACCCCCAAAGTCGCCGAAGACCTGGAACCCTTTGTCCTAACCCCGCCCCTCCAACTACTCGCCTACCATATCGCCGTCTTCAACGGAACCGATGTGGACCAGCCTCGGAACCTAGCCAAAAGCGTGACTGTGGAATGAATGCGATCCCAATGACCCCGAATCCATAAAGCTGAAGATATGGAAATGCTCAATCTTTCCTGAGCATCTTCTGGCAGGATTCTTTCAGGGGCAGAATTTTATTCTCAACAATATCCCAGACCACCTGAAGATTCACCCCAAAATACTGATGAATCACGATATTCCGAAAAGCAACGATTTTCTTCCATTCCAGATCGTCAACTCCCGATTTGGTCTTGATTTCCTCGGGAAGATTCCGAACCGCTTCGCCGATTATTCCCAGATTCCTCACCACCGCGTCAACCGTCTTGGAATCAGCCGCGAAAGAATCGTAGTTCATACCCTCGCTATAATTTTGAATCTTCTCCGCCGCCTCAACAATATCCTCCAGATAAAGCCGGTAATCCCTAGGCATAAATTACCTCTTGATCAATATACTCCTTGAGCCTGGGCTTCACCGCGTCCGACATCACCAGGTCAACTTCCTCCTGAAACAAATCCTCCAGATAAAATTTTAATTCCATATAATTGTCAAAGGTGGGCTTTCCCAGTTCCACCAGGATGTCAATATCGCTTCCCCCTTGCGCCTCCTCCCGGACATGCGACC
>CAIYYW010000348.1 GCA_903930515.1 uncultured delta proteobacterium
CAAGGCTTTGGACCAGGGCGCGAGCGATTACATCACCAAGCCGTTCGACCCGCAGGAACTGATCGCGCGGGTCAAGGTCCACCACAA
Source organism: uncultured delta proteobacterium (assembly GCA_903930515.1). GTDB lineage: Bacteria > RBG-13-61-14 > RBG-13-61-14 > RBG-13-61-14 > DRUE01 > CAIYYW01. The sequence goes on from CAIYYW010000348.1 coordinate 88, forward strand.
GATCAAGATGTTGCAGGAAGAACTGAAGGCGACCAACCGGAGGCTGGAGGAGTTGTCCAATACCGACAGCCTGACCCGGCTTTACAACCGGCGTTATTTTATGGAGCTGTTGGAGCTGGAATTCCAGCGCTGCCAGCGCTATCAGGCCAAGTTCGCGTTCCTGATGATCGACCTGGACCATTTCAAGAATGTGAACGACACCTACGGTCATTTGATGGGGGACCGGGTGCTTTACGAGATCGCGCAGATTTTGCAGGAAAACCTCCGGATCAATGATGTGGTGGGCAGATACGGCGGGGAGGAGTTCACGCTCTTTATGCCGGAGACCGACCTGAAGGGCTCGCTGGTGGTGTCGGAGCGGTACCGGAAGCGGATTGAGGATTTCGTCTTGGTGGAAAAGAATCATCGGCTCAAGGTGACCATCAGTATGGGGGTGGCCTGCTATCCGAACCCGGGGATTAACTCTGTTGACGATTTGATCCGCCTGTCCGATAATGCCCTCTATAAATCCAAACGCAACGGCCGCAACCGCGTGGAAATCGCCGAATAATCTTTCTTGAGGAGGAAACCGATGTTTGAAGGAGTAATGGTCGCTTTAGTAACGCCCTTTCAAAAGGGCAAGGTGGATGAGCCGGCCCTGCGCAAGCTGGTGAAATTCCAGGTCAAAAACGGCACCGATGCCATTGTCCCGTCCGGGACCACCGGGGAGAGCGCCACGCTTTCCCACGAGGAGCACCGGCTGGTTACGGACATCGTGATTGAGGAAGCGAAGGGGAAGGTTCCGGTGATTGCGGGAACCGGGAGCAACTCCACCCGCGAGGCGATTGAGCTGACGGTTCACGCGGAAAAGGCCGGGGCCAACGGGGTGCTGCTGATTACGCCCTATTATAACCGGCCGACCCAGGAGGGTTTGTATCAGCATTTCAAGGCGGTGGCGAAAAAGACCAGCCTGCCGATGATCGTTTACAATGTTCCGAGCCGGACCGGGGTGAATATGACTCCGGAGACGGTTGCCCGGCTTTGCGAGATTGACAACATCATCGGCCTGAAGGACGCGGCGGGTAATTTGACCCAGACTGCGGAAACCCTTCACCTGACCAAGGGCCGGATCAAGGTTTACGCCGGGGATGACAGTCTGTTGCTCCCAATGCTGGTGATCGGGGCTTCGGGAGGTATTTGCGTGATCAGCAACATCGCTCCCAAGCTGACCGGCCGGATCTGGGATTTATGGAAGGCGGGCAAGGTGGAGCAGGCAAAGGCCCTCCATTATCAATTGCACAAACTTAACCGGGTGCTATACCTGGAAACCAACCCGATTCCGGTCAAGTGGGGGGTTCATCGGATGGGCCTGATCAGCGATGAAATCAGGCTTCCGCTCACGGTTTTGAGCGAGAAGTTCCGTCCCCAGATGGAATCGGCGATGCGGGAGGTGGGTTTAATTGACTGATCCAAAGATCAAGGTTGCGATCAGCGGCGCCTCGGGCCGGATGGGAAAAGAGTTGATCCGGGCGGTGTCTCAGTCGCGGGATTTTCAACTGGCATCCGCTTTTGAGCAGAAAGACCACCCGGAGTCGGGGAAAGACGCGGGAACCTGCGCCGGGGTTTCCGAGCTGGGAGTCAGGATCGGCGTGGAAGCGGAGACGGCGATCCGGAAGAGTGAGCTTCTGATTGAGTTCAGCTTGCCGGAGCCGACCCTGGAACATCTCCGGGTGGCGGCCTCCGCTGGGGTCAGGATGGTGATCGGCACCACCGGTTTCTCGGAAGCACAGAAGCGGGAGATTGAAAAGCATTCCAAAGAAATTCCCGTTTTATGGTCTCCGAATATGAGCCTGGGGATGAACCTGCTTTTCGCGCTGGCCAAAGAGAGCGCGAAGATTTTAGGCTCGGGCTATGACCTGGAAGTGGTGGAATCTCATCATCGGATGAAAAAGGACGCGCCGAGCGGGACCGCGCTCAAGCTGGCCGAGTCTCTGGCCGAGGGCCGGGGCTGGGATTTGAAACAGGTGGCCCGCTATCACCGGGAGGGGATGATCGGGGCCAGGCCGGACCAGGAGATCGGGATTCAGAGCATCCGGGCCGGGGACATCGTGGGAGAGCATACCGCGATCCTGGCCGGAACCGGGGAGCGGGTTGAGTTGACCCACCGGGTTTCTTCCCGAGCCGCATTAGCCCTGGGCGCGCTCCGGGCTGGGAAGTGGCTGATGGAGAAATCCCCCGGACTATATTCAATGCAGGATTGTCTCGGGATCAAATGAATTTTCGGTCCTGGAAAATCCCGGTCCTGCTCCTGATCCCGGCCGCTTTTGCGGTCGCGACCTCGAAAAACGGGATTACCCTTGCCTACCAACCCTCGCGGGAGGGCTATACCTATAACACCTACCTGGAGGGGACCAAGGAACAAAAGGGGGAGAGCAAAAATATTCATCTGCAATTTGTCCGGCATTGGCAATTGACCCGGACCAAGGGAGACAAATACCTGCTCCAGGAATGGGGAAAGAAATACCAGGGCGGAGATTTTACTTTGTCGGAAGTGGGCCTGCCCGGCCCGGAGGAACGGGTGGAAAAGATTATGGATCAACTGGGAAGGGTGGACCAAGTGGTAAAATACCCGGCCGGGCACAGATACCATTTGAACCTGCTGGTTTTCCCGGACCACCCGGTCTCGGCCGGGGACAACTGGAAATACCAGGACCAGATCAATTTTGAATTGGCCGGCAAAGCCATTATTGCGTCCTGCCAAACGGTTTACCAGTTGGAAAAAATCCTGCTTTATAGAAATGACCGCCGTTGCGCCAAAATCCTGATCAACGGCCTCTGCCGGAGCGCTCCGGGTCAGGAATCGGTGGATTACCG
>CAIYYW010000349.1 GCA_903930515.1 uncultured delta proteobacterium
CGGCGCTCAAGTTATCCCAGCCCCCCAAAGCCGATCGCCTCGCTGGGTCGCGCTCGCGGTTATTGCCCTGGTCGCGGCTCTCGGCCTGGGCGGATATTTCAGCATTAACCATTTTAAAAAAACCGGGCCTAAAACCGCGTTGAAAAAAACCACACCCAAACCCGAACCAAAACCCGGATCGGAACCGGTTGCTTCCGCGGCCAAGGTATATCTGTTGTGGAAAGCCGGCCTCAATCTCCCGGATTCCGCGCACAAAGGCAAGGTCAATTCCATCGCGGTCTGCCTCTCGCAAAACCTGGTGGCCTCCGCCGGTGAGGACGGAACCATCAAGCTCTGGAGCCTGTCCGACGGATCCCTGCTTAAAACCATCAAGGCCCATTCCAGCGTCACCGCCCTGGCCGTCTCTTCGGGCGGAAGCCTGCTCGCCTCCGGCGGTCGCGACGGCGCGATCAAGTTCTGGAGGATGCCCGGCGGAGAATTGATCCGAACGATCAGCTCCGGCCTGGGTGAAATCAAATCCCTATCCTTCAGCCCCGACTCCAAATATCTCGCATCCTCCGGAACCGCGGCGATAAAAATCTGGTATCCCGACGGTGGAGACCTTTACAAAAAACTGGGCGGGACCTTTTCCAACCTCGGCGGGACCGTGGCAATAAGCCCGAAGGGAAAAATACTCGCCTCCGCCGGCGCCGGTTACCAGGTCAGGCTCTGGGACCTTGATACCGGCAAAGAACTCGCAACCCTCAAAGGGCCGATGATGTCAATGGTCAACTCCCTGTCCTTCAGCCCCGATGGAAGTTCGCTCGCCTCCGCGGGAACCGACAAGCAGGTCCGACTCTGGGATGTTGACAATCAAAAACCGGGCCGGGTCCTCGGCAGTCATCAAAAAACCGTCACCGCCGTCGCCTTTTCCGGGAATGGAAAAATCGTCGCCTCCGCCTCCGCCGATGAAACCCTCAAGCTCTGGAGAACCTCCGGAGGCCTGATTGATTCCATCAACGCACATCCCATCTCATCCATCTCCTACAAAGACAATTACCTCGCCTCCGCCGGTTGCCCTGAAAACCAGAACTTCTCCTGCAAAACCGGCGAAGTCCGTCTCTATAAAATCAACTATTAAGCCGGAGGGGTCATAAATAGCTCTTGAGTTTCAGATTTGATTCACCGTTGATCATTTATCTATGGTATCCCGGAATTCAGCCTTCTTGATATAAAAGGCTGCCATTGCCCAAAAACCTTCTCTCAAAAGCCAAAAATAAGCTCCAAAACCGGGATTCCAGCCTCTGGATCAGCCTCGTTCCCGTTATACCCGTAAAATTTTTTACCTCGGAACTCACGAACGAAAGGTCTAAGACCGCTTTGATCTTACGAAGGTAATGGTGGGCCGGGATCCGTGATTCCAGATTGACCGAATAACTGAATCCCGCGTTCCGCGGGACTTCTTCTGCTTCCCCATTATAAATTCTTCCGCTCCTTCTTTGATTCAAAATCCTGATTACAATATAATTCTATCCGGTCAGAAGGATTTGGGCAACAGACCCTCTAGGTTTGCCCCCCAAGGCCTCCCCAAGTCCGTGGAGAGAAGAGCGAATGCCGAATCGGCCGCGGGGCAACCCGCGAAGGTTTGACCCGGGCATAAATAATGATACCCTAAGAGCGTGAAATTAGATGTTGAAAAAACCGTGGCTTACTGGAAAGAAGGGTCGGAATATTATCTGGAAGTCGCGGAAAGCCTGCTTCAAAGCGGAAAATATCCCTATGCGCTCTTTTTTGGCCATTTGGCCCTGGAAAAACTCCTAAAGGCGCTGGTGGTCAAGCAGACCCGGAAACATGCGGATTATACCCATTCGCTGCCGCTTCTGGCCAGCAAACTCAAAATGGAATTACCCGCGGAGATCAGCGGGAAACTGGCCATGTTTATGGAATTTTATTTTGAGTCCCGCTATCCAGAGGCGCAGAGGGAGTTTTACAAGAAATGCGCGCCGGATTTTGCCAGGAAAAATCTGGATCAAGTCAGGAAGGTGTTCAAATGGTTCCGCGAGAGATTATAAAGACGCTCCGGAAATTCCGCGCCGCCCTGGAAGCGCAGGGCATCCGGGTGGATAAAATGATTCTTTATGGATCTAGGGCCGGCGGAAAGGTCCGGGCCGGCAGCGATATTGATGTGGCAATCGTGTCCCCGGATTTTGGCAAGGACCGGTTTGAGGAAGGAGTGAAACTGTTCCAAATCGCCAGTAAAATTGACCCCCGCCTCGAGCCGGTGCCCGTCTCTCCCAAGTCCCTCGAGCACGATACCTGGATCCCCCTGATCTACGAAATCCGGGAAAAAGGACTGGAAATCCAGCCCTGAACTTGCCCAGGACCATTTGCCGCAGACCCATAGCAGCATTATTAACAGAAAACACATGCAGCAAGAGCTTCTTGGCGACTTGCCATGGAATTCTACGCAAAGCAATTTCTGCGGCGGATTCTGGCAAGGCAAGGCCATAGCGGAGGGGTCATAAGCCGGAGGGGTCGGCAAACGCAAGTTGACCGGCTCTTGCCCCTCTACTAATATCTAACTTATGAAAAAGCCGGGGTTTCGGGCTGAATTGCCGGAGCCGATTGCCTATGCCTATGGACGGGGCGGGGGTATGATGCAGCTTGCGGTGGTGGTGGAGCTTTCTTGCCCACTGACTTTTGAGCGGCTAAGCCGCGCGGTCCAAGGTCTGGTGTCATCCTTCCCGATCCTGGCCTGCCGCTATGTGCCCGGGAAATGGCGCGACCGGTGGGAGCCTCTTCCGGGGTTCCCGCTGGAAAAGGCGGTGGCGGTGGAGGACGCCGGCGACTCTTTGGAGGAAAAAGAAAATCGCCATCTGAGTTCCTTTTTGGAATTTGAACAGGGCTGGCCCATAAAGGTTGTGGCCTTGAACCATCGGCAAGGCTCGCGGCTGCTGATTATCTATCCGCATCTTTTGGGAGACGCCAATGCCGGTCTCAGCCTGGCCTGGGCGCTGGGCAAGTGGCTTTACGGGCCGGGATTGCCCGCGGCCATTCCGATGGATCGCGGGATCATGCAGTTGTGGCGGGCGCTGGGACTGCGGAGCCTGCCGGCTTTGATGGGAGAACTCTTGCGCGAAGCCGTCAAGATTTTTTATCTCCCGTTGGTGGGCGCCTGGAGCCGCGGCTTTTCCTCCACGGCGGAATTATCCGGAAAAATGATTTACGAAAAACTGTTCCTCAAAGGACCCGCCCATGATAATTTCGTCGCCGTCTGCAAGCGCAACAACGCC
>CAIYYW010000350.1 GCA_903930515.1 uncultured delta proteobacterium
ATTAATGTAGATGGGCGGGGGAGGAAGGAAGAAGATGGAAAGGGTTCCAGGGTAAAACAAAAGGAGAATCAAGGCCGTAGGCGGTTGAAATCGGAAACCATTATCATCCGTTCAATCAAGGGTTGGATTTTAAACTTTGACTAAAATAATAGAAGCAAGCTGAAGGATTTTATTGCCAGTTTGCGAATAGAGCGGAAGAGGTTGTCCGTTTTTGAAAAAGAAGAGAAGGATTTTCTGAGTCCCCACCAGATCCTCCGAATAATCATGGTATTTTTTGGAAACCACCAGAGAATTTTCAAAATAATTGACAAACGGAAATAGAATTTTCGATAGGCATCCCGCCGGATTTCCTGCCCGTCATAGGGGGTGACCCGGGAATAAAACGGGGTCTCGCTGTTGTAGTAGAAGTCAGACCAGTGGTAGTCCGAAAAGTCAAAGTCAGGGTAATGCTGCCGGACGATTTCAAACAGATCGGTCCTGGGATAGACCACCACACTAAAAAATACGCAGCGCAGTATTTTGGAATTCATAATCCAATCCAGGGTCATTTGAATCTCTTCCGGGACTTCGGTCGGAAACCCGAGCATGACAAATGCTTGCGGAATGATGCCTTCCTGGTAGGTCCATTCAATCGCCTGCTTGGCTTTTTCCAGATCAAGGTTTTTGCCGATCAGTTTCTGGAGCCGGGGAGACGCCGTCTCAATCGCATAGGTGATGGAATAGCAGCCCGCGGCTTTCAGCTTCTGGATCAATTCCCGGTCCATCAGATCCGCGCGGACCCCGTTCGGGAATGAGATGCTGACCTCAATATCCTGGTTCACAATCTCATCGCAAATATTCTTGGCGCGGGCAAGGTCAAAGTTGAAGATGTCATCACAAATCTGGATCTCCTTGACCTTGTAGAAGCCTCTCAGAAGCTTAATTTCATCAATCACATTTTCCCCCGAACGCTTTCTCACTCTTTTGCCGAAGAGATGATGGCAATAGGCGCATTTGAACGGGCAGCCGCGGCTGGTGAAGATGATTGCCCAGGGACGGGAATGGCAATAGCCGTTCATAGAGATCTGGCGCGAGTACCGTTCAAAATCAATATAGTCCCAGGCAGGGAAGGGGATGCCATCCAAGTTTTCAATAAAATCTTGTTCCGGGGGGGTCAGAACAACCTTGTCCTCAATCCGTAGCGCCAGCCCGGGAACCTTATCAATGGGATCATTTCTCTCCAGAGCCTCTAACAGCGCCGGGAAGGTCCGCTCGGCCTCGTTCAAGCAAACATAGTCAATGTTTTTATTCAAAAGCGCCCGGTCGTAAAACAATGAGCCGTGCGGACCGCCCAGCACGACTTTGACCTGGGGATTTTCTTCTTTAAAAACCCTTGCCGCATCCTCCATCTCGCCGGCCTCTTCGGTCAAAGCGCTAAAGCCTACCAGGTCCGGGCTGAAATCCTTGAACTGTTTGAGTAAATCTTCAGTGGTGAGATCATAAAGCGCCTGTTCAATAAATTTTATCCGGTATTTGCCCCCATAACGCTGGCGTAAAATAGCGATCAAATACAGCAACCCTAAAGGTTGTCCGAAGGTATCATGTTGACGCCATCTCCCGGGCTTAACCAGCATTATTTTCTTTAATTCCATAATACCCAATGTTACCTTAGCAGATTTTTTAAAAAAGTAAATACTTACTCCGGGGGTGCGATATAGTTGGTGATATCTATGGATTCTCCCTTTGGAGGCTCAGATTGTCGCGCCCAGAAAGGGCAGGGCAAGCCCGACCTAGGCGGGTTCCTAACATAGGGGTAATTTATCACCATTTATGCGGAACCCCCCGGTTTTGTTTTTTTACTTGACAAGCCCTTATAAGAGTGTCATAATAGCCTTGCTTGACTAAAATAAGGGTGTTCCATTTGTTCTTTGTCAGTAGAATCAATTAGTTATTACGATATAGGGTATGCGGATGATCAGCAACTTGTAAATTGGGATGTTTATTTAACGGCAAAAGGAGCGGAAGATGAAGAAGAAAATTATAGCTGGCTTGGTGATCATTCTGGTTCAGGCTTTTGTCGCGGTTTCTATTTATTCGGCGGAAGCTCCGAAGTTGGAAGGGACGATCACGGTTTCCGGCGCATGGGCGTTGTATCCGATGGCAGTGAAATGGGCGGAGGAGTATCAAAAGCTGAATCCCAAGGTTAAGATAGACATTTCCGCGGGGGGCGCAGGCAAGGGGATGGCGGACGCCCTGGCCGGGGTGGTTGATGTCGGGATGGTTTCGCGGGACATCTATCCGGAAGAAGTGACCAAGGGCGCCTGGTATGTCGGGGTGACCAAGGACGCGGTGGTTCCGGTGATCAACGAGTTGAATCCGGTAGCCCAGGACCTTCTGAGCAAAGGGGTTAAACGAGAGACCTTTATCGCGATCTGGGTTACGGAACTGGCCAAAACCTGGAGTGATGTGAGCGGAACCCAGGTGAAAGATCAGATCAACACTTACACCCGGTCGGACGCTTGCGGCGCGGGCGAGGTCTGGGCTAAATATTTGGGCAAGAAGCAGGAGGATTTGCGGGGCGTGGGCGTTTACGGGGATCCGGGAATCGCCGAGGCGGTCCGGCGGGACGCGCTGGGGATCGGCTATAACAATATCAATTACGCCTATGACGCTAAAACCAAAAAGCCGATCCAGGGCTTGAAGGTGGTTCCGCTGGACCTGAATGGAAACGGCAAGCTGGATCCGGAGGAAAGTTTTTACGGCACTTTGCCGGAGCTGATGAAGGCGATCATTGATGACAAATATCCGTCTCCTCCGGCGCGCGAATTGAATTTTGTCTGCAAGGGCAACCCGCAGAGTCCTCTGGTGAAGGCTTTTATCAAATGGGTGCTCACCGACGGGCAGAAGTTCGTTCCGGAAACCGGTTACATCAATTTATCCCAGGCCCGTCTTGATGCGCAATTGAAAAAAATGGACGGCAAATAATCCCGATTAAAGGCGCGGTTTGATGCGGGGAAAACGAGCAATCAAAGAAAAGGCCGCCCGGTATTTGATGCTGGCGATCACCGGCCTGTCCGGGCTGTTGATGTTCATTATGGTCTTCGCCTTATATTATCGGTCCCGGCCGATCCTTGCGCTCAAGCCCTTGACCTATCTGTTGTTGGACACGGTCTGGGCGCCTTCGCGCGGTGAATTCGGATTCCTGCCCTTCATCGCCGGCACCCTCTGGGTGACTTTGGTCGCGGTGGCGATCGCGGTCCCGCTCTGCCTGCTCACCTCCATCTACCTCTCGGAATACGCCGGGAGCAGGATCCGGGAATGGTCCAAGCCTCCGATTGATCTGCTGGCCGGGATCCCCTCGGTGGTTTATGGGGTATGGGGACTGCTGGTGGTGGTGCCCCTGATCAAGGATCAGATCGCGCCGCTGTTCGGGAAATTTATCACCGGATATTGCGTGCTGGCCGGAGGGATCGTGCTCGCGATTATGGTCTTCCCGGTGATCATCCATGTCTCGGTGGAAGTGATGGGCTATGTTCCGCAGGAGATCCGCGAGGCCTCTTTGGCGGTCGGGGCCACCAAGTGGCAGACCGTGAAATTTGTGGTCTTGCGCAAGGCCCTGCCCGGGATCGTGGCCGCGGTCGTGCTCGGGTTGTCGCGCGCCTTCGGGGAAACCATGGCGGTTTTAATGGTGGCCGGGAATGTGGCGCGCCTGCCCAAATCCATGTTTGACCCGGCTTACACCCTCCCGGCCCTGATCGCCAACAACTACGGCGAGATGCTTTCCATACCGTTATACGATTCCGCGCTCATGCTCGCGTCCTTCATCCTGCTGGTCGTGGTGCTGATTTTCAATATCATCTCCCGGATGTTCCTGGTCCGGATTGAAAGGAGAATCCAATAATGGATTCCCGCAAAATTGAAGAAAATGTTTTCAAGGGGCTGATGATCTTTTCATCGCTCGTCATCTCCGCCGGCCTGCTCTGGATTTTGGCCGTGATCATCATCAAGGGCCTCCCGGCCATGAACCTGGCGATGATCACCCAGGCGCCCAAAGGCGGGTTCTATCTGGGAAAAGAAGGCGGAATCCTCAACGCGATCGTAGGCTCGCTCCTGTTGGCCGGGGGGGCCACCGCTCTCGCCCTGTTCCTGAGCCTGCCCCTGGTGCTGTATCTGAATGTGTATCTCAAAAAAGGGGCGCGGCTCGCGGTCTTCACCAGGTTTTCCCTTGATGTCCTGTGGGGAGTCCCCTCCATTGTCTATGGCGCGTTCGGGTTCACCCTGATGCTCTTCTTCGGACTAAGAGCCTCGCTCTTGGGGGGAATTATCGCGGTGGCGCTTTTGATTTTTCCCATTATGTGCCGGGCAATGGATGAAGTGATGCAGATGATCCCGCAGGAGCTGATGAACGCGTCCTATTCCCTCGGGTCCACCCGGTGGGAAACCGCGTTCAAGGTGGTGGTGAGACAGGCCTTGCCCGGAATCCTGACCGCGATCCTGATCGCGTTCGGGAGAGGGATCGGGGACGCGGCCTCGGTTATCTTCACCGCCGGGTTCACCGATTCCGTTTCCTTTTCCCTGTTCCGGCCGGTGGCGACCCTGCCGTTGGCTATTTTCTACCAACTCGGCACCCCCTTTCCCGAGGTGCAGGCGCGCGCGCACGCCTCTTCCCTGATCCTGACCATCATCATTATAACCATCAGCATTGGCGCTCGGATTCTGACCAAGCGCTTCCAGGGTTATGTGGTGAAATAGGAGAGAAAAATGGAATTTAAAAACCATATCTGCGTCCAGAATCTGAATGTTTACTACGGAAAGGTCCAGGCGCTCAAGAACATCTCGGTGGAGATCCCGGACAAAAAAATCACCGTGATCATCGGCCCGTCCGGGTGCGGTAAAACCACTTTGCTCAAATCCTTCAACCGGCTGATTGACCTGATGGATAATGTCAAGGCGACCGGGAAGATTTTGGTGGACGGCGAGGACATCCTGGACCCGAAGGCGGAAGTGGTGGATATCCGGAAGAAGATGGGGCTGCTTTCTCAAAAGCCCTATCCGCTGCCGATGTCTATTTACGATAATGTGGCGTACGGACCGAGAATCCACGGGACCAAGGGCAGGAAAGAGTTGGACCAAATTGTGGAATACCGTCTGAAGGAATCCAGCCTGTGGGAAGAGGTCAAGGACCGCCTTCACGACCCGGCCTCAAGGCTCTCGGTCGGTCAGCAGCAGAGGCTCTGCCTGGCAAGGGGACTCGCGGTGGAGCCGGAAATTATTCTGGGAGACGAGCCGACTTCCGCTCTGGACCCGAATTCCAGCCAGCGGATCGAGCAGAAATTTTTGGAGTTGAAAGACCGTTACACCATCGTGGTGGTCACGCATATTCTGCGGCAGGCCAAGCGGATCGCGGATTATGTGCTGTTTTTATATATGGGGGAATTGATTGAGCACGGACCGGCGCGGGAGATTTTTGAAAATCCCAAGCAAAAACTCACCCGCGAATACATCCAGGGAAGCATCAGTTGAAAATGTCGGATCGGTGGATTCGGGAAAACCAGGGAAAAGGTTCAGAAGGAGAAGAAAATGAAGAAGGCGGGTTTGATCTTGGCGATGCTGATGATTTTGGGATGGGCCTCTTTAAGCAAGGCGGATCCCGCGGTTAATCTCAGCGGATATGTCCTGGCCAATTTCCAGGAGTATCTAAACGAGGAAGGCAAATATTCCGTGGTTCTGGACGGGAGCGATTGGGTGGATCAGGGGCCGAAGGGATTTAATCAGTTTGACCTCACCCGCGCCTACCTGACCTTTTCCGCGGACTGGAACGACAAACTCTATTCCAATGTGACCACCGATATCAAGGCCGACCCGGACGGGGTGCGGCGACTCTTTCTTAAATTCGCCTATGTGGACATCAAGAATCTCTGGCCGGACAGCAAGGTTCGGTTCGGGCTTCAGGAGGTCCCCTGGGGTTCTTATGACGACAATATGCTCTGGCGCTACCGGATGGTGGAGCAGGGTTTTTACAGCTACTGGGGAACCTTTGCCACCGCGGACTACGGCCTGTCGGTTTTGGGGAGCGTGTTTGACAAGAAATTGTTATACCATCTGGCGGTTCTCAACGGCGAGGGCGGATCCGGGGTAGAGACCGACCGGTTCAAGGAATATGTGGGACGGCTGACCCTGGACCTTGGCTCTCCGGACACCTTCCGGATCTATCCCAGCATCGGCTATTCCAGCCATCGCTTCAATGATAATGACGGGTTCATAGACGATGTCCTGATGACCGGGCTGGGGATGGACTTCTGGAGGATCCATCTGGCCGGGGAATATTTCCAGGGAATTTTAACCATGACCGGAGGATCGTATCCCCTGGCGCGCGGGGTCTGGCCGACCGGAGCGGTGGACGCGCTCAAGGCCACCGCGGAGCCGGAAGATTTCCTGGAGGACGATTCCGCGGTCAACTACGGCGGGTATGCGATTTACACTGACATCAAGCTGGCGGACAAGCTGAATTTATTCGGCAGGTATGACCGGTATCAGCCCAATACCGACCCGGATTTAGACCGCCTTGATGAGACGATGTGGACCGCGGGAATTTGCTATCATCCCTATGATCCCCTCTGGGTCACCCTGGACTACCGCCAGAACAGCTTCGGCGATCCCGACCCGGATAATGACGGACAGGACGAGTTGCCGCCGGTCTCGGTTATCTATACCCATTGGAAAATCGTCTACTAAAAAAGAAGCGGAATAGATCGGAAAGCCGGGCTTATCCTTTAAGCCCGGCTTTTGCTTTTGAAGCCATTTGATCCAGATCCAGATCCAGCCGTTTGAGGAAATTCA
>CAIYYW010000351.1 GCA_903930515.1 uncultured delta proteobacterium
ATTCCGAATCCCTGTACGGAATGAATTCCCCCTTCGAGGGAATTTATGTCCCCGAGGCCTTCTTCTACCGGAAAATCGCCCCCCACCGCGCATCCCCGGCCCGGCCGGCGAAAAAACCCCACGCGCCCGTTTTCCAACCCCCGCGCCCCGAGACCCGTCCGGCCCCGGCCGCGGAGCCGAAGACCGCGGGAGCGCAGTCTTCCGGCCGGAAACCCGTCCCCGCGGCTCTTCCCCCGGACCAGCTTTGGGAGCAGGGCTATCAATTGTTCGAGAACGAAGAATATGAGCAGGCCCGGGGCTGCTTTGAGAATTTGATCCGGTGCGCTCCGGATTCCCCGATGGGGTATTTGGGAGCGGCTTATATCCTGGCCAACCAGGGCGAGGACGAGCTGTCGGAAAATTATTTGAAGATGGCCTCGGAGAAGAACGGGTTGATCCCGGAGAGTTATTATCTGCGCGGGCTGCTCTCCGAGCGGAAGGAGAAATGGGAAAAGGCGATCCAGAACTATCAACGGGCGATCTTCCTGAAATCCGATTTCGAGATCGCGCATTTCAACCTGGCCTGCCTGTATTGGAGAGTCTCCGAGTGGAAAAACGCGGAGCGCGAGTTGAAGGCGGTTATCGGACTGCTCCGGCGCGGCCCGGACCGGGTCTATCTCTCCGGGGTCTGGACCCGCAAGACGCTGGTTGACTGGGCGGAATTGCATCTGCAAAAGATCCGGGAATTGGGGAAGTGAAAAATGAAAGAGCTTGACCGGCAAAAAGAAGAAAAAGAGCTCGCGCTGGATAAAATCCTGGTCCGGTTGCGGGAGGAATACTGGAAGAGCGTGACCGAGCCGGAGGAGAAGGAGAGCAAGGAGCGGGTGGAGCTGTTCACCTTCTGGCTGGGCGAGGAAAAATATGGGGTGGGCCTTTCCCTGGGGAGGCATTTGCTGAAGATTCCCAAAATCGTCAAGTTGCCCCAGGTGCCGGAGTATCTGTTGGGGGTGTTCAACCTCCGGGGAGAGATCGTGGCGGTTTTGGATTTAAGACGGCTGTTCGGGATCAAACTTTCCGACCCGAGCGAAAACTCGAGGCTGCTGGTGGTGGAATCCCAGGGGGTTACCATCGCGCTTTATTTGGACCGGATCGGAGATATTTTGATTGAGGACCTGAAAGAGTTGCAGGCGATTTCCACCGAAGAGACGGGGATTCCGTCCCAGTTCCTGAAAGGATATTTCATCTCTCCGGAACAGGAAAAAATGCTGATCTACCTGGACCTGGAACAGTTGTTGGGATCGGAGAAACTGACGGCGTTTTCGCGCTGAAGGGAAAAAATGCTCAGGCTGAAAGTATTGATCATTGACGACAGCCCGCTGGTGCGGGAGTTGCTGAGGGACGCCTTCCAGGCCGAGGGCTTCCGGGTGATGGAGGCGGCGACCGGGGAGGATGCCCTGAAGCTGGCGTGGAAGGACCCTCCGGACCTGATCATCGCGGACATCAAGATGCCCGGGATTGACGGCTGGGAGGTCTGCCGTCAGATCCGCAAGCACCCCTACACCTCGTTCATCCCCTTCATCTTCCTGACCGAGAAGCGCGAGGTCTCGGACCGGATCAAGGGGCTGGAGATGGGCGCGGACGATTATGTGACCAAGCCGTTCGAGCCGGAGGAGCTTCTGGCGCGGGCCCGGGCGATCTTCCACCGGATGCTCAAGCGGGAGGAGGAGAAGATCATCCAGGCCAAGGGTCTTCGCGGGTCCACCCAGATGATGGAGCTGTCGGATTTGCTCCAGTTGTTCGGGATCAACAGCAAAACCGGAATCCTCAAGATCTCCCATCCCTCGGGCGGGGTAGGCAGGATCGGGTTCGTGGCCGGCAAGCTGACCAGTTCCCAGTTTGGGAACCTGAAAGGGGTGAAAGCGATCCACCGCCTGATCCGCTGGGAGGAAGCCAATTTTGAAGTGGAGCCTCTGTTGGATGAAAGCCAGGATTCGGGCATCCCGGATTCGATCCAGGAAGTGATTATGAACGCGCACGGGGAAAAAGATGAGTTGAAAAGGCTGGGGAGGGAATTGCCGGCGAAATATTTTATTGAAAGCTCGGGCAAAGCCCCCGGGGCGGAGCCGGTTTCGGAGCTGGGCAAAAACCTTTTGGAAAGGCTCCGGAAGCAGGGGAGTTCGCTGGTGGAGGAAGCCCTGGATTGGTTTCCCGAATCGGATCTCGCCATTTACCAGGAGCTGGTGGGTCTGATGAAAAGGGATTTACTCAAGGTCGGAAATGGATAAGACCAAGCGCGATAAATACCTGAAGATCTTCCGGGCCGAGGCGGAAGAGCACCTGAAGAGCATCCGGGAAAACCTGCTCCTTCTGGAAAGACAGGGGGGAGACCAGGAGGCGCTCAACAGCGTGCTCCGGAGCGCGCACACGATCAAGGGGAGCAGCCGGATGGTGGGCCTGGAGGAGATCGGGAAGATGGCTCACCGGATGGAAGACCTGCTTAAGGCGATTGAGGAGGGCAAGCAACAACTCAACGGCCCCAACCTGGAGCTATTGCTCAGGGGCCTGGAGTTGATCGAGCGGATGATCATCAACCCCGATCAGGTGGATGAAAAAACCCAGGAGATGATGGTCCAGTGCCTGGTCGCGGCCGCGGAAGGCAAGAAATATTCGGCCGGCCCGGCCCCATCCGCCCCGGCCGCGACCGAATCAGGGGTTAAGCTGGAGTTGGAGCCGGCCCGGACGCTGTTCAAGGAGAGCCTTCGGGTGGAGGCGTCCCGTCTGGATCAGATGATCAATTTCTCCGGCCAGTTGATGATCAACCGGGTCAAGCTGGAGGGGAATCTGTTCTTCCTCAAGCGCGTGCAGGAGTTGCTGGAAGGCATTTTAAAGAATTGCCGCGAGAGCATCGGCAAGAGTTCTCCGGAAATTTTCCATCAGCTGGAATCGGTCAACGACCAGTTGCGCGAGTTGCACCAGGTTTACTACGATGACCTGATCGAGCTGGAGCACAATGCCCAGGAGACCCATTACCAGGCGCTCTCGCTAAGGATGTTCCCGATCAGCATCTTGTTTGAAGAGTTCCCGATGGCGGTGCGCGAGCTGGCCCGGGAGCTGGGCAAGAAGATTGAGTTAAAGCTGGAGGGAGGGGAGAGCGAGTTGGACCGGAGGGTGCTGGACGAGTTGCGCGGGCCGATGGTGCACCTGCTCCGGAACGCCTGCGACCACGGGATTGAGACCCCGGAGCAGAGGCTGAAAGCGGGCAAGCCCGAAATGGGACAGGTCCGGATCAGCGCCTATCCTAAGGGCAACCAGGTGGAAATCGTGATCGCGGACGACGGCAAGGGGATCAATTACGATCGGATCCGAGCCAAGGCCGTTGAAGAGGGATTCCTCAATGAAAAACAGGCCGAGGCCGTTACCGAGGACGAGCTTCGTCAATATTTGTTCCGACCCGGTTTTACCACCAGCAAGATCGTGACCGAGGTTTCCGGAAGAGGGGTGGGGCTGGATGTGGTCAAGATCGCTTTGGAGAGGCTGGGCGGGGAAATCTTGGTGGAGAGTGAGCCGGGCCGGGGCACAATGATCCGGCTCCAGGTCCCCTTCACCTTGGCCATTCTCAGGTGCGTGCTGGCGATGGTGGAAGAGGTGGTTTACATTTTCCCCATGCATTTCCTGGACGGAACCTTGCGGGTGAAGCGGGAGCATCTCCAGACCGACCGCGGGATGCCCCTGGTCCAGTTCCAGCAGGAGATGATCCCGGTTTACAGTCTTGGGGATTTGCTCGGGTTTGACACCAGGATGGGATGGCCCCAGCAGAACGGGTATTTGATGATCCTGGTGGCGTCTTATTCCCAGCAGCGGGTGGGCCTGGTGGTGGACAAGGTGCTGAGAGAGGAAGAGGTGGTGACCAAGACCTTCGGGTATCCCCTGGCCGGCCAGGTGCGTCTGGTCTCGGGGTCCACTTTGCTGAGGGGCGAGGAAATCGGTCTGATCCTGAATGTGATTGAACTGTTCGAGGAAATCAGGCGGAAGCAGACCCGGGCGCCGGAGATAATATCGCCGGTCGGGGAGAAGAAAAAGATTTCGGTGATGGTGGTTGACGACTCGCTCACTTCAAGGATCGTGCAGAGGAATGTGCTGGAGCAGGCCGGATATCAGGTGGACTTGTCCGAGAACGGGATTGAGGCCCTGGAAAAGGTTGAGAAGAAGGATTACGCGATTTTGATGGTGGACATCGAGATGCCCGGTATGAACGGGTTTGAACTGACCAAAAGGCTCAGGGCCAACCCCAAGACCAAACGCATCCCCGTGATCATCATCTCCACCCGGAGTGGAGAAGAAGACCGGCGCAAAGGCGTGGAAGCCGGCGCCCAGGGCTATATGGTCAAAAGCAAGTTTGATCCGCAAGGACTGGTTGAGATGATCAAACATTTGATCGGGGAATAGGGATGATCAAGGTGTTGATTGTGGATGATTCCCCGGTGGTAAGGGAGATCCTCCGCGACTGGCTGGAAGAGCAGGAGGATTTGAATGTGGTAGGAGAGGCCCGGGACGGGATCGAGGCGTTTGATTTGGTGGAAAAATTTTCCCCCAATGTGGTGATTATGGACATCCTGATGCCGAGGATGAACGGGCTGGAAGCCACGGAAAAAATTATGGGCTATTACCCCACCCCGATCCTGATCTTCAGCTCCACGGTCAATAACCAGGAGATGAACATCGCCTTTGAAGCGATTTCGCGCGGGGCATTGGATGTGATGGCCAAACCGAACGGCCTGGGCAAAAACTCGCAACCGGACAAGAAAGAGTTTTTAAAAAAAATCCGGATCCTGAGCCGGATCCCGGTGATCCCCCATCCCCGCGCCAAATTCCAGGGAAGGTTCCATCCCGCGGAGCAAAGCGCGGCCCAACCCGGCACGGCGGCTCATCCCAAATTCGACCTGCTCGCCATCGGCGCTTCCACCGGAGGCCCCAAGGCGATCAGCGACATCCTGAAGCTGTTCCCGGAAGACTTCCCGGTCCCGATCGTGATTGTCCAGCATATCGCCGACTCCTTCATTGCCGGGATGGCCAGTTGGCTGAACCGGGAATCCAAGCTGACCGTCAAGGTGGCCGAGCAGGGGGAGCGGCTCCGGCCCGCAACCGCATATCTGGCCCCGGCCCGGTTCCATCTCACCATCCGCAACAACATCGTTGAGTTAAGGGATTCCGGCCCGGTAAATAACTGCAAGCCCTCGGTGGATGTGTTATTCGCGTCGCTCGCGGAATCCTTCCGCAACCGCGTCCTGGCCGTGCTCCTCACCGGAATGGGCAGCGACGGCGCTTCCGGGATGAAACAAATCCACGAACGAGGCGGCCAAACCATCGTCCAGGACGAGGCCAGCTCCATTATCTTCGGGATGCCGGCCTCGGCGATTAAGTTGGGAGGGGTGGACGAAGTGGCTCCATTGCAAAAAATCCCCGACGCGATCTTCCGCGCCTTCGGGCTTAAGAAAAAAGGAGGGAAATAACTCATGAACCAGCAAGGGAATAAAGCCCAGGAATTCCACGGCAAAATCCAGACCCGGTTCCTGGCCATCCTGGTAACCATCTTCGTGGCCCTGATCAGTTACCAGTTGATCAACCTCTGGATCACCACCGGAGCCAGGTTCCAGGCCGAGAAAAAAAGTTACGAGGACACCGGAAGGGGGATCGCCCAGACCCTGAGCCAGGATAATAATGTCCGGATGGGAGTGATCGCCGGCCAGAGGGAAATCCTGGAACCCCGTTTGAACAAGTCCTTTGAAACCGAAAAACTCAGTTTCCTCCTGTTGGTTTCCGCGGACGGCCAGGTGATCTACGAGACCTACCAGAAAGAGAAAGGGGTAACCGCGGAAGAGGTCCGGAAGAAGGAATTGCTCGCGAAAATTTCCCGCGAGGCCCTGGTCCAGAAAGAAATGATCTCGGTCTCGGGCAAGGAATTCCTGGTGTTCTGGTCTCCGATCCTGACCGAGTCCGGGATCTCCGGGGAAGGATCTTACCTGGGAGAGATCGTCCTGGGGCTGGATTTAAGCAGGATTTATAACCAGCAGTATATGGGAAGGCTCTGGGGACTGGTGGTGACCCTGGTCTCGATCGTGATCCTGATCATCGCCCTGCTCTACCTGCTCCGAAGGGTGACCCGGCCAATCGTGGAAATCTCGGAATACGCCAAGAAAATCGGCGCCGGAGATTTCAGCATCGCGATCCCGGTCAAGAGCAACGACGAGATCGGCCTGCTCGCCTACACCATCAATGATATGGTCCGGGGGCTTTCCGAGCACACCAACCGTCTTCAGGTGATGGTCCGGTCCATTAGTGAAACCATTGAAACCCTCTCTTCCACCACTGCGGAAATATTCCAGATCTCCTCCCAGCAGGCCGTGGGCGCCACCGAGCAGGCCGCCTCGGTCCAGGAAGCCGCCTCCACCAGCAAGGAGATCGCGGCCACTTTCGGAAGAATCGCCCAGGGTGCGGAGGAGGTGAGCAAGATCGCGGAGGAGACCACTGAATCCAGCCGGAAGGGCCAGGAGTTTATGGTAAGCGTGATCGGAGGCATGGAGGACATCAAGGGGAGGGTGAAGAATGTTTCCGACCGGATCCTGGAACTGGGCCAGCAATCCCAGCAGATCAGCTCGGTGATTGACATCATCAACGAGATCAGCGAGCAGACCAACCTGCTCGCCTTGAACGCCGCGATTGAGGCCGCCGGGGCCGGAGAGGCGGGAAGAAGGTTCTCGGTGGTTGCCGGGGAAGTTAGGAGACTGGCCGGGAGGACTTTGGACGCGACCAAGATGGTGAGGGAGATGGTGGAAACCATCCAGCATCTGACCAACCAGATCGTGATGCTTTCCGAAGAGGAGATGAAGACGGTGGAGAGCGGGGCGGGTCTGGTGGAGGAGATGGGCAATTATTTCAACCGGATTCTGGAGCAGGTTGATTCCACCACCCAGGCCGCGATCGAGATCAATCTCA
>CAIYYW010000352.1 GCA_903930515.1 uncultured delta proteobacterium
CCGATTTCAAAGTTATTGATAATTTCAATAAAATTAAAGTTGGAATGAAAGAGGATGATGTAATAAGGATATTAGGAAAACCAAAATTGGTCGATACCGATAAAATATTAATTCAGTATCATGGCGATCTTTCACAATACAAGAAAGGAATTGATAATCCTAATAAAGCTTTTTGGTATCGCACCGGAATAGATTATCAAATATGTATTATATTCGATAAAAATAACAATGTGATATATGTAAACGAAGGTGGGACATAATAAAAGAAGGCGACATGGTGCTTTATAGCAATAATGATGACAGCAGGCTTGCCAGCGTCCTCGGAACCACTGGGTCTTTTGGCGACTATGCTTATGATCATCTGGGGCAAAGGGTAATGAAGCTGGAGACCGGGTATGAGGTTTTTGTCTATGATATCTTCGGGAATTTGATCGGGAGATATGGATCGGACGGAAAAGCGCTCCAGGAGTGGTTTTATCTGGGGATGGGAGTGTAATTCGGGAATGGCGCTTGGGATTGAAAAATTCCGGAAAATCTGTAATCTACTGACTGACTGAGGCGGTAAAATGGATAAAGATATTCAGAACCAAAAAGATCATCGCCAGATCCCGATTGACCGGGTGGGGGTCAAGGAGGTTCACTATCCCATCATTGTGCTGGACCGCGCCAACAAGAACCAGGCTACGATCGGTAAAATCAATATGTATGTCAACCTTCCCCACGAATTCAAGGGAACCCATATGAGCCGCTTCATTGAGGTGCTAAACCAGCATCACGGCCGGATCAGCCTGCAGAATTTCCCTCAAATCCTGGAAGACCTGATCCGGAGTTTGAACGCCGCGGCCGCGCACATTGAGGTTGAATTCCCGTATTTCCTCAAGAAGCAGGCTCCGGTTTCGGGAGAGGAAAGCCTGATGGAATACATTTGCAAATATATCGGGAACCGCCAGGGGGGGAAACAGGAGTTCCTGGTCGGGATCCAGGTTCCGATCACCACCCTCTGCCCCTGCTCCAAAGAGATGAGCGAGCGCGGCGCCCATAACCAGCGCGGCCTGGTCACGGTGACGGTGAAGTTCAAGAAGTTCTTCTGGATTGAGGATGTGATTGAGATGATCGAGCAGTCCGCGTCCGCCTCGGTCTTTGCGCTCTTAAAGCGGGAGGACGAGAAATATATCACCGATCTGGCCTATAATAATCCCCGGTTTGTGGAGGATGTGGTGAGGGAAGTCACCGCGCGCCTGCGCGACAATGGGAATTTCCCCTGGTTCAAGGTGGAGGCTGAAAATTTTGAAAGCATCCACAGCCATAACGCCTACGCGATGGTGGAGTCGGTCCCGGAACTTTGAAACTTACTTCCGACCCTGATTTTTACCCAGGATCAGCAGCCAGAAATGTCGGGTATAATCCACCCCGGACCAGATGGTCAGGAACACCGCCAACAAAAAAACCGTGATCCCGATCAGATAAAAATTGATCGGCCCGAACGGGTAATAAAGAATAATCGCGGCCACGCTGACGACCTGGAAAACGGTTTTAGATTTGCCCAGCCGGGAGGCCGAGATCACAACCCCCTCCGCGCCCGCCAACGACCGGAGCGAGGTGATCGCCAGTTCCCTTGCGATAATCACCACCGCGATCCATCCCGGCAGCCGGTTTTTTTCCACCAACATCACCATCGCGCCCATAATCAGGAGCTTATCCGCGAGCGGGTCCAGGAGTTTTCCCAAGTTGGTCACCAATTGATACTTGCGCGCCACATACCCGTCCACCAGGTCGGTCAGGCTCGCGATCACGAACAGCACGGTGGCCACGATGGACAGGATCAAATTATTCCGGGTCGGCTCCGTGATTTCCCACCGGATCCAGCCCTGGGTCGGCTCAACCTCCATCAATAAAATCAGGACCAGCACGATCGGAACCAGCACAATCCGGAGCAGGGTCAGAATATTGGCGAGATTAAAAAGACGGGGCGGTTTTGCAAGATCGGGCATTTCGGGATCTCCTGACCTATTTCCGGGTAACGGTTCGTTCGGAAAGGATTACCACCCGGCTCTGGTAACGGACGCCTAAATTCTTGCCCTCATACTTGTCCCGATAGGATTGAACCTTCTTAACATAATTCCTGGTCTCGGCATAAGGCGGGATCCCCTGATACTTGTCCACGCAACTGGGACCGGCGTTATAGGCCGCCAGCGCCAGGGTCTCGTTCCCCTGATACCTGCTCAGCAGGGATTTGAAATAAGCCACCCCCGCGTAAATGTTATCGCGCGGATGGTACGGGTCAATCAACCGCATCAATTGCGCGGTCGCCGGCATCAACTGCATCAATCCCTGCGCCCCGGACCGAGATACCGCCTTGGGATCGTAATTGCTTTCCACCTTGATCATCGCCCGGATCAGGTTCTCGTCCAACCCGTAAGTTGCGCAGGCATCCTTGATATAGCGATCAAAATCAACCTGGATGTCCATCCGGGAGCCGCCTCCCGCGTCCGCCCAGACGATCATTTTATTATATTTATCATCCTTTCGGACATCGCTGAAATGATAGACGCCGTTATGATCAATAAAATAATAGAGACCGCCGGCCCGGGCCGGGCCGAAGGCAATCAAAATCAGGATTAAAGCCCACCGCCTCATCTGATTTTATTCTAACCTTTTTCCGCGGGTTCGTCAATTCCAATGACCGGCCATCCGCCGGCGCCGTCTTCCAGCCCGCTCATTTTACCTGATCCAGCTCCAGATCTCCTTCGTAGAATTGCAAGTTCAAGATGGTTTTCCGGTTTTGGAACCGGTCCGGGAACGCGGCTTTAAAACTGATCGGGTAAGGGTCGTTTTCCAGCTCGGCCTGATCCCGGACCAACCGAGGGACCTCCCCGAGCAAAAGATGGGTGACGCCGAAGCTTTCAATCTGCTCCGGCGATCGGTTGAAGATATTCTTGACATAATAGTATTGATGCCGTCCCGGGAACAGGAGCGGCCCGGCCCATTTCCCGATCACCACCGCCTGCCGAGTCCCGAGGGCCTGCTCCAGCTTTTTGCCCTGCTCCACCATTTGATATTCCGGGGCCGAGAACCATTTGAGCCAGGCCTGAAAGTTATACCCGAAGCTCAAGACCAGGATCAGGCCGATCAGCGCCGGCCTTCCGCGCCTTAAATTTTTCCGCTCCAAAAATTCTGAAACCCTGGCCAGGCCGAGGCCGGCCAGAAAAATCATCGCCGGAAGCTCCGGCATCCAAAACCTTTCCACCCGCGCCGAACTCGCGGCCAAAAATATCCGGAGGGAAAGAAACCAGATCAAGGCCAACAGTTCCAGGTTTTCCAGGCTCCGCCTCCGGACCAGATAATAAAGTATGAAAAGTATTTCCATAATTCCCAGCCCGGCAACCACCGGATCAAACGCGAACAGGGTTTGCCAGATGCCGGCCGGGCTGAAATGATAGAGAACCGCTTCCCGGATGAAATCCGGCCGGACCACCAGCCACATCCTGCTCCGGTCTGGCGGAAAGCCGTATCCGTGCCGGAAATTCATCACCGTGAACAGCCGGTAGTCCGGCTGCCGCCAGAGGTGGTAGAGGAGGCCGAGGAAAACCAACCCCAGCGCCAGGCTGACCCAGACCGCCGGGGTTTTCCAGAATCTTTCCCGGAACGGAGAGCCGAAGGCCGGGAAAAAACCGGCCAGAAAAACCGGGAACAGGAGCAGGGCGTTTTGTTTGAGGAAATAGGACATAAAAAAAATCAGCAGGCTTAAGGGGAAAAGCCATTTCCGCTTCGCGCTCAACGCCAGGAGGCCGACGGAGAGGATCAGGAAGCTATTGAGCATGGTTTCCATCAAACCGAGCCGGGAATAAATGAACAGGTAAAAATTGAAGCCGTAGAACAGGCCGGCAAAAAGGGCGGATTTTTTCAGCCGGCCTCGGCGGAATGCGATCCCAATAAAGCAAAGCCCAAGCGCGAACCAGAAGATCGAGAACGAGCGGAGGCTTAGATAGCTGACCTTGAATATTTTAAGCCAGATCAAAAGCGGGTAGCACCAGACCGGGCTTAAGACTTTCCAGAACCGGTATTGGTCCTGGTCGCTCAGGTTCCATTTCCCGAACAAGGCGCGGTTCCGGGCCTGATAGGCCTTGGCCGCTTCATCGGTGAAGGTTTCGTAGGAGCGCAATCCGTTGGAGAAGGAGAGAGGAGGGTCGGCGTTTATTCGACTGAACCGGACCAGGATCAGGCCGAGGAAAGCCAAACCGACCAGGATCAGGCCGAGAGATTTCCGGTTCATCTTTTCATTGTAGCAGATTTTATTGAGAGCTGGTATTGCCGGGTGAAGGTCGAGCGGAAAGGAGGCAAGGCGTTTATGCGGGGCCTTATTATGTTATCAGCCGGCGCAAGAGCGGGTTTCGGATCTTCAAGTCGGGGGGCCAGGCTCGGAGAGTGAAGCGGTTCTCGTCCGGTCTCTTATGACGACGCCGGGGTTCCGCCGGCTGGCCGCAAATCGGGAATATGCTTAACCGGGAATCAGGGGGTATTGCATTCCGGGACCGGATCGGCTAAAATGTTTTGAACCGGAGGGAAAATGCCGGACGATAAAGGAAAAGCCGAGATTATAATGATGGGCAAGCGTGAGAAGGTTCCCGGCTGGAAGGGACAGTTGTATGTGGCGATTGTCAAGGATCGTTCGGGCAAGGAGAACCAATACAAGGTGGTATGCGATTCCACTGAAGAAGGAGATTTAAACGATCTGCCGGAAACGAAAATCTTTAAGGATAAAATGGAGGCGTTCAGCTATGCAATGGAAATGGAGCGGAGCAAAGGGAAGTGGAAATATGGAGCGGGCAAGCAATAAATATATATCCGGCGGAGCCAAGATCAAATTCTTCCTGGTGCTGATCGCGCTGGCTCTGATCGGATGGTCGGTCGCGGTCTTCAGCGCTCCTTATCTCCGGAAGTCCAAGTTTCAGCACCAGATGGAAGACCGGATGATGGATTACGCCCATACCGGCTATGATGATATGATTGAGCAGTTGATAGCCGAAGCCAGGAAGGATGGCCTGCCTGCGCTCCAGCCGGAAAGTTTTGAATTTTCGGGAGGGGACTTGGGCGAGATCTCCACCCTCCGGTGCAAGTACCAGGAGGCGATCAAGCTTCCGGCCGGAAGGTTTTATGTGATCGATATGACTGCGGAGATAACAGCGAAAATTCCTGTTTTTTAAATCCTGTTCCGGGCTATGCGCCTGAAGCGGCCCAATTCCCGCAAGGATTTTTCCAGCCGGTCAACCCCGGGGGATGTCCAGGCCTTTCAATTTTCGGAGCAACAGTCCGAGGGATCCGAACCCGAGCACGGCCATAATGGTGTTGATCCAGGACAGGCGG
>CAIYYW010000353.1 GCA_903930515.1 uncultured delta proteobacterium
CCAGGTACGGCTCGAACTCGCGTCCGTAAAGGCTCATACAGGCCTCATATCCTCCGAAGTCGTATTCCTCGGGCGTGAGCAGATACCCGAGCCAGTCGTTGGTGTGCGCGAACACCATCGCCTTTTTATCCGGGTGCTGGTTTTTGAGATCAAACCCGACCTGGACCGCGAGTTCCGCGCCTACTCCGTAAATCAAGGTGTCATTGATCTCAAGGGCCATAAATTCCGCGGTTTCCCGCTCCAGTCCCTTGCCGGCTTTGGTCATCAGCCATTTGAGGCCGACATAGCATCCCTGGCGCAATTGCAGTCCCGGCATCTTGGCCCGCTCATCATACACGCGGATCTTCACCTGGTCCGTGAGCGCAATCTTGTCCAAATCCGTCAGCGCCTCTCCGGCCAGGCCGGTTCCCAGCCGGTCCTTGCAAGTATGCGAGTCCTCCCCGATCCGGCAATTCGGGCCTTGGTCCCCGATCGGCCCGGCAAAGAACATCCCCAGCGTTCCCGGCTCTTTTTCCTCAATGGTCCGCTCCAGCAAGCCCGCGTAATCGCCCGATATTTTCAGGTTGTCCGGTCCGAGCACGGTCGCGTGCGCCGCGTAATTGATCACCTCCGCGATCGGTTTTCCGGAAAGGTCGGTGATCTTGATCAGGCCCAGGCTGGGATCAACCGGCGCGCCCGCTTCCGGATGCCTCCGGTTATGGCCGTACCCGGGGGCCTGGAAAATGGCGGACCCGAATTTCGCCGGCTGCAGATTGGCGTCGGCCTCGCGGATGGATTTGCTGATCCGGTCCACCAAAAACTTCCGGTATTCCGGAACATATTTCCCCATCACCGCCACCTTGACCACCAATATGTCGCTGTATCCTCCGGGACCGGAATGGGTGTGGGTGGCGGAAAGCATCAGCCCGTCCAGCTTCAGGTCCGCGACATTTTTCTCAACCTCATCCTTGAGGTCCGCCAGGACCAGGAGCAGGTCGTTGGAAACCAACGCCACCTTGGTCTCGCCGTCGTCAATCACCAGGGCGCGCGAAAAAATGCGGTCCATCACCCCGGTGGAGATCGCGCTTTCCCGGGCGCCATATCCTGCAAGCGGGGTGGGCATTTGGGGGGTGATCTCAACCTTGGCCGCGCCGGCCCGGAACTGCCCGGCTTGCGCGGGAATGGCAAAGACCATCAATAGAATCGTAACCGACAACCATTTCAGCGATTTCATTTTTGAACTCCTTCAGCCGATTTCTTTAAGATCTTTTCAAGACCAGATCCCCTTGCCTCACCCCAATATGCTCGGCCACCGCCTCGCATTTGGCCTTGAGGATGAAGAAGATATTCGGCCGGGTGCCTTCCAGGGTCTCGTAGTTCCCCTGCCCTTTTGCAATCACCAATTCCGCGGTGTCCAAGCCCTTCAAAAAAACCGGCGAGCATTTCTCGCGGTTCACTCCCACGAAATTATTGCCGGTGTCAATCACCTTGCAGAGCTTGTCCAAGCCAACCCGCTTCGCGTCGTCCATCACCGCGTCGTTTAAAATCGGCCCTCCCCGGACCACCGCGATCACGGCCTTGCCCAGCTTCCGGATCTGTTCAATCAGAAGGCTGTCAAACACGATCTCGCCCGCGTTGTCCAGGATATAAAGAACCCGCTTCGCCTTCTCCAGCTCCTGCCTCAGCCCTGCGAATTCAAAAATCTTGAACCCGTCCCCCTTGGCCTGTTCCATCGTGCCCGCGATGTCCACCGGCTCCTTGATCCCCAAATCTATCACATTCCCGACCACGCTCATCCGCACCGACATCTCCAGCGCATCATCGCTCGCCTCAATCTCTCCCCTTAACTCCGGAACCAGTTCCATCGCCAGCCGATCATACCGCTCCCGCTCCTCCTGATACGGGTCGGTCGCATTCATCAGCTCGTTCACCTTGAACAAAACCAACGATGAATTATAGGCCGGATCCCTTTCCGGGCTGAGGCTTGGAAGCAGTTTCGCAATTTCCTTCAAGACCTCAACCCGGCGCCCCTCTTTTTCAGTCAGGAAGCCCGCGCTGGTATGCGCCTGTTTCAAAAAACAGGGATAGCAAAGACTAACCGTTTTCATTCTCCACCCTCCAAATCTTAATGCCCGATTTTCAGACCCTGATCCGGATACTTTTTATCCCGCTTATTATGCGCCGGATCAAAGCTCTTTACAATCCCGCCTTGCTCCATTCCCGTTGGCAGGCTGTTGAAAAAGCGGTTCTCTTATCCCGGGTGGAACTGGCGGGGTCAGGCCCTATGACCCGCCCGTAGTTTTCTTTACATTGCTTTAAAAATTCCTTATACTCATAAAGTCAGGTAACGAATGAATAGTTCCATAAAGCAGAGAATTATTTTTATCAGGTTTTAGCGATTAACTAAACAGGGAGAAAGCTAAGATGAAAGGGACTAACAAGGGACTTGGGTTTATGGCAATCATCAGTCTTTTATTCGTCATTTTCCTGATCCAGGCAGGTTGCCAGGCAGGAAGCGCGGAAGAGAGCAATCAGTCTTCTGGAATCTCGGCTTTTGACATCACGGAAAGTTATGCCAAAGGTCTCAACACCAAAATCACGGCAGGACCTCCCTTGTGCGCGGATACAACCACGGCTAATTTTAAATTTAAATGCACCGCGGGCCCTTGCGCCTTCAAATGCAACCTGGATGATGCGGGTTGGAAAAAATGCAAGGCCTC
>CAIYYW010000354.1 GCA_903930515.1 uncultured delta proteobacterium
AGGTTCCGGTTAATGTTTCCGGGTTGTCTTCCGGCGTAAGCGCAACCTCTGCCGGTGGGTATCATTCCTGTGCCCTTATAACCTCCGGCGGTGGAGTTCAGGGCTGGGGGGAAAATAATGCGGGTCAACTCGGTGATGGCTCAACTGCTAATCGTAAGGTTCCGGTTAGTGTTTCCAGCCTGTCCGGAATAAGCGCAATATCTGCCGGCAGAATGCATAGCTGTGCCCTTACCACTGGCGGTGGAGTAAAGTGCTGGGGCAGTAATTTTTATGGTCAACTCGGGGATGGGACAACTGCTACCAGGAAGGTTCCGGTTGATGTTTCCGGCCTGACTTCAGGGGTAAGCGCAATCTCTGCCGGCGGCTTTCATACCTGCGCCCTTACCACGGGCGGTGGAGTAAAGTGCTGGGGGTTGAATTTATATGGTCAACTTGGGGACGGGACTTGGACTAACAGCAAAACTGCGGTTAATGTTTCCGGATTATCTTCCGGCGTAAGCTCAACATCTGCTGGTCTATATCAGACCTGTGCTATTATTACCTCCGGCGGTGGAGTAAAGTGCTGGGGGAAGGATGATGATGGTGAGCTTGGGAATGGGACAAATACCGATAGCAATGTTCCGCAGAATGTGCTCGGTTTTGGGACTTGTCCCGGGACTTGCGGAGATTTTGTCTGCAATGCCATGCATGGAGAGGATGAGGATTCCTGCCCGAATGATTGTCTGGTCGGTTGCGGGGATGCGGTTTGCAATCCTTATTTTGAAAACCCCTATAGCTGTCCGTCGGATTGTGCGGTATTAAATTGTTCTGGAGCAATTCCCTTGAGTTCCGGAGTCGCTTATAACGGCACCACCATCGGCGGTAATTCCAATGTCCCCTATTATAGTTGCGTAGGTTACATTGAAAGCGGTCCGGAAAAAGTCTTTACCATCACCACCGGATCTGTTCGGACCATCACCGCCACCTTATCTAATTTAGGAGGTGTGGACCTGGATGTTAATATATTGAATGCCTGCAGCGCGGATTCCTGCGCAGCCTATGGAGATTCTATCGCCACTTATTCCAACGCTCCGGCTGGTACATATTATATAGTAGTTGACGGATATCAAGGAGTTTCCGGAACATTTACGCTCACGGTTACATATTGAGAAATTGAGGCCGGGTCTTGGTTTAGGGCTGGTCGGGTTTAATGGAATCGCGGCTTCCGCCTTCGCCGTCCGTTCTCGGTAGCAGCAGCAGCCTGCTGCTACTTTGAAGGATGGAACAGATTGTCCGAGCAAGAAGAGGCTCCGGCCTTCGCTATCATCCGTCGCTATCCTATTTCGCTAAAGCTATAGAGGACAAGAAGCTATGGATGACAAGAAGTTTCGGCGGACAAGGAATTCGCTCACATCCCGTCTCGCTTTGCTCCGCGGGACTAGCGGAATATTGCTCGCAGACCCTGCTCCGCTTAGACGAGCTACGCAGGACAAGCAAGGGTGTTGCGCCTACCAGGTTTGACCGGCGGGAAAGTGGACTTAAAATGGAGCTATAATGTTGATCTGGTATTTCGGTTCTTTTCCGGAATGGTATCCTCGCAACCGGGTGATTCGCAAAGGGCTGGCCCAGGCCGGGGCCGAGGTTATGAGCTTGAATGTCCCGGCCCAGAGGCTGTTGCGCTGGCCCAGGCTGATGGGAAAAGCCCTCGGCGCGAAAAAGCCGGACGCGATCCTGGTTCCGGAATGCGATCTGGAAAGTTTCCCCGCGGCCTGGATCGCGGCGCGGCTGCTGGGAGCGGCGCTGGTTTACGACGCCTTCTATTCAAGATGGGACGCCCTGGTGAACGATGAGATGGAAGTGGCAAAGTCATCGGCCAAGGCGCGGATCACCTGGCAACTGGAACAATTCGCGCTCCGGCATTCGGACCTGGTTTTGGCGGACACTTCTGCGCACGCGGATTATCTTTCGGGGGTGTATCAGGTTAGCCGGGCCAGGTTTGAAACCGTTTATATCGGCGCGGATGACGGACTTTTTTATCCCCGGCCGGAGTTGGAAGAAAAAGAATTCCTGGTGCATTATAATGGTTTTTATCATAGGCTCCAGGGGGCGCCTGCGATTATAGAGGCGGCGCATTGGTTGGAAAAGGAGCCGGGTATAAAATTTGAAATGATCGGCAAGCGGAGCAGCGCGTCGTTTAAGGATGTGATGGCTCGGATGGAACAATATCATCCGGAGAACATCGAATTTATAGACACCTTGCCGATTGAGGAGATGCCGAAGCGGATGGCGAAAGCGGGGGTATGCCTGGGTATTTTTGGAAAAACCGGGTTCGGGGAAAGGGTATTTCCGAACAAGGGATTCCAGACCCTGGCGATGGGAATCGCGCTGATCACGCGGGAGAGCAAGGGGTCCCAAGAGGTGGGAGCGGCCGGCGCGGATTTTCTGGCGGTTCCTGCGGAGGACGGCAAGGCCTTGGCGGAGGCGATTTTGTTATTGAAGAATAACCCGGAGCAACGGAAACGGATTGCCGGGAACGGCAAGGCGCTATTTGAGAAACGGTTCGCGCCGTTTCCGATCGGGAAGTCTCTTTTGGACAGGCTGGATCAAGTAATTAAGGAGCATAGGGCAGGGGGTGTGCGCCCCGAAGGGTTAGGCCGACGATGAGCGAAAATATGAAAGCGAGCATCATTATTCCCAGCCGGGGTATGGAACCGGGCTTGCGCCGTTTGCTGGACGCGCTGGTGAAGGAGATTGGCGGGCAAAAGGTGGAAGTGATATTGGTGGATGACGGCTCGGAAAAGGCGTTGAATTTTCTGGAAACGGAATATGGCGGGAAGCTGAATTTGAAAGTGGAGAGGCAGTCTCCCCAAGGGCCGGCCGCGGCTCGCAACCTGGGGGTCAAGCGCGCCGTCTCGGCGATTCTGATTTTCCTGGATTCGGATGTGGCGCCGTTGCCGGGCTGGTTTTCCGCGATGAGCAATCGGATGGAATCCAATCCGGACCTGGCCGGGGTTGAAGGCAAAACCGTCTCTCAAAACCTGGAGGAGTTGAATCCGTTTTCTCATTTCCTGGATAATCTGGAAGGCGGTAAATATCTGACCTGCAATATCGGTTACCATCGGGAATGGATTGAAAAAGCAGGCGGGTTTGACGAGCGGTTCCGGCATCCCTGGCGGGAGGATTCGGACCTGGCCTTTTCCATTTTGGAGTTGGGGGGCAAAATCGGATTTGAGCCGAACGCGGTTGTGGATCATCCGGTCCGGCCGGTCCGGCCCTTTCGGTTGTTCTGGTTCTATCCGATCCGGAGAGGATATGACTGGCTCCTTTATCGGAAGCATCCGCAACTGTACCTCCGCGCCGAATCTGGTTTCGCGGATTTGAGCGAGTTGAGCTTTTTTATCAGTTTCGCCCTGGCCGCGGTTTTGTTCACGCTGGGCTGGATCGTTCCCGGTTTTATCACCCTGATTTTTCATCAGGCCATTTACAATCACATTATGCTCCGGAGGCTCAGCTACGGTCCCCGGGTCGCGCGCAATTTGGCGGTTCCCTGGAAGGTGTTTGCCAAGTCCTATTTATTTTTCTATCCCGCGGTTTTCCTGAGCCTGGCCAGCATCTTATGGGGTTGGGCCAGGTTCGGGGGAGTGCGGCCGGCGAAAAAAAACGGGATTAAGGGCGGATGAGAAAAATCGGGTTTGGATTTTGGCTGCTGATTCTTTTCAGCCTCCGGCTTGAGGCCGCGGAGCCGGAACCTTTTTTCCTGCCGGTGATGGGCAGGAGCGTTTTAATTTTCAACCAGGGCGCGGGCGAGAACCGGCCCTGGTATATCAATGACCATTGCCTGATCAAGGGCAATGACGGACGGTATCATCTTTTCGGGATCACCCACCGGAAGGAATTGATCCCGCCTCCCTGGGCCGAGCATAGTTTTGCGCACGCGAGTTCGGAGGAGCTTTGGGATCTTCCCTGGCAAAAACATCCGCGGGTGCTCGGGGTGGACAAGGCGCTGGGCGAAACCCATCTCTGGGCGCCGCAGATCATTGAGAAGGATGGAAGCTATTATATGTTTTATGCCGGGGGCGGCGGGCATTGGGACTCAATGATCAACCTGGCCGTGAGCAAAGACCTGTTCAACTGGGAACGGCCCGCGGGAGTCAATCCCCTGTTCCGGGATTTTTATGACGCACGCGATCCGATGGCGCTCAAGGTCGGAGACGAATACCTGCTCTATTATTGCAAGACCTATTCGCGGGGCGATCACCGGAGCGCGGTGGCGTTCCGGCGGAGCCGGGATTTGATCCACTGGTCCGAGCCGGAATTCGCCCTGGCGCTTTCGGAGGATCCGAGGTTGATCAACTCCGGACATACCGAGTCGCCCTATGTTTTTGAATACGGCGGCAAATATTATTTGGCGATTTGCTCGCCGTTTTATCATTACCGGCTGACCCGGATTTTTGTCTCGGAGAACCCATACCGGTTTGAGGAGAAAAACGAGGTTACCGGCTTGATCGCCCATTGCGCGGAGATTTTGAATTTTGACGGTAAGTGGTATGCGAGCCACGCGGGCTGGTTCTATGACGGGGCGTATCTGGCGCCGATCAGTTGGAAAAAGGCGAAAAGGTTTGAGCCGCAGTTTGTTTTTGTTAATGCCGGAGAAACCAAAGAGTATCTGGCGGGCAAGCAGTTGGCCAAGGCCGGGGCTTCTGAATTGACCGGCCGATTCCCCGGCAACCAGGTTCTCAGGATTGACAAAGGCGGAAGGGTCGGGTACCGGATTCCAGTTCCGAAAGACGCGAAGACTATTCAGTTGTTTATTTGCGGAACCGGCGCTTATGAAATTCTTTTGAGCGGTAAAAAGCTGGATCAGGCGAAAGACCCGGCCAGTTCCGAGGGGTTGGACCTTTACTGGCTGGACGATCCCGGCGGATGGAAGGACGGGAATCTGGATTTGACCATCCGGCCCGCGGGCAATTCGGCGTATCAGTTGAATTTCCTGAGGCTGTATTTTGTTGACTGAACGATCAGCCGCGCGCGGCCGATGTATTGAGGGATCAGAGCCGGATTTTTAGAAGTGTGGTCAGGGGCATTTATTTTATCCCGGATTCCGCAGAAATTGGGAAAATCATCCCGCGATCCGGACGGATTTTTTGCGGGCAAGGATTTTTTGTAAAAACCGGCCGGTATATGATTCCGGGATTTCAACGACGGCTTCGGGCGTTCCCTGGGCGATGACGCGGCCGCCGTCGTCTCCTCCTTCCGGTCCCAGGTCAATGATCCAGTCCGCGGTCTTGATCAC
>CAIYYW010000355.1 GCA_903930515.1 uncultured delta proteobacterium
CGATTGACAATTTACGATTGACGATTGACGATTGCACCAAATTCAAAATTTAAATCCAAGACTTTTAGCAAACAAACTTTAAGCCGGAAAATACAGTTGTTATTACCTGATGTTTTGTAGTTGCCCGATTTATCGGGCGCTTTTGAAAACCGCCGATCCCCTCAGCGAAGGGACAAGTGAATCGGCAGACTACAAAAAAAATCCGCCTGCGGATGACAAAGGAATGGATTCAATCGCATTTTTCGGGTTTAAGCTTGATTTGATATGGGAGCTTTGAATTTTAGCATAATCTTTGGTTTTCACTCATAAATCGTCAATCGTAAATCGTCAATTTTAAAATATTTCTTTGAGGATTTTCTCCAGATCTTCCCGCCGACACTCAACCGGGTTCAAAGCCGTGCTCTTCCCGATCCCCCGCTCCGCCAGTTGGGAGAGATCCTTCTCTTTCACCCCGATTTCCCGGAGACGGATCGGGGCCTCGAGCTCCCGCATCAAGGTTTGAATCTTCCCTGCCAAGCTTTCCAGGTTTTTCAGGTCCAGGATCCGCAGGAGCCGGGCCAAGCGATCCCCGATTGCCGGCCGGTTGATCTGGAAAAAAGACGGGATGAAAATGGCGCAGGCCAGGCCGTGTTCAAAATCGAAGTCAAAAGTAAGGGGATAAGAAGCGGGATGAATGGCGGTGGTGCCGGTCTGACTGATGGCCAACCCGCCCAGCATGCTGGCCTCCGACATCCCGATCCGGGCGGCCGGGTCGTCCCCGCTCCGATAAGCCCGGACCAGATGCAGAAAGATGAGCTCGATGGCGCGCTCGGCGAAGAGGGCCGCCAGGGGTTGATGATTCTTCGACCAGAGGGATTCCAGGGCGTGTGCCAACACATCCAGACCGGTGGCCGCGGTCTGCCGGGGAGGAAGGCTGACCGTTAAAAGCGGATCAATGATCGCGACCCGGGGATATAGAATCGGATGCCGCAGGGAAAATTTCAGATGTTTTTCCGGAATGGTCAGGATCGAAAAGGGGGTAACCTCGCTTCCAGAACCGGAAGTGGTGGGAACGGCGATCAAGGGCAGACCCGGATGCTTCAGCTCTTTTCCTTCCAGATATTCCCAGGCCTGGCCCGGGTTATTGGCCAAAGCCGCCATGGCCTTGGCGGAATCAAGCGGGCTCCCGCCTCCCAGACCGATGATCAAACCGCTTTTCTCCCTCCGGCAGATCTCGACGCCCCGGTCCACGGTCAGGGCGGAGGGATTGGGCTCGACCTGATCGAAAACCGCCACCCTTTCGGGTCCCAGTTCCTGGATGATTTTCCCGGTTATCCCGGATTTCCGCATCGCGGATTTACCGGTTACCAGCAGGATCCGGCCCGGGCCGAAGCCGTCAACCACCTGGCGGAGGCCTCCGAGGGCTCCCCAGCCGAAGATTATCCTCGTTGGGTTTTGAAAATTAAATTCCATAACCAGTTATCAGTGTCGGTGTTATCAGGTCATAGGTGATAGGTCATAGGAAAATCCCCTGGATTCCGGCTTCCGCCGGAATGACGATCGTTTTTCCGGTGAGCTTTGACCTTTGAACTTTGACTTTCATGTTTCCTTTCACCTTTGAGCTTTGAACTTTGAACTTTTTTATATGAATTGTTCCC
>CAIYYW010000356.1 GCA_903930515.1 uncultured delta proteobacterium
CCTGGGAGCCGGTTATGCCAGCTACGGCATCTATCCGGAGCGCAAGGATTACTACGCGCTTCATCTGATGTATGACGATGTCAAAGCCAGGCAACTAACCGAAGAGCATCTGTCCCTGCATTTCCGGATTTTTGACGCGGAGCCCATCCCGACCCGGTTCGTCGCCGGCATCGTCTCTCCGCCGATCTTCCACCGCTACTTTGTTCTTCCCAAAGAAGACGCTCTGGATCCGGACTGGACTGAGCCGGCTTCGGATGAGTATGTGATGAGCCGGGTGACCGAGGTCAACAGCCGGATTCCAGGCGCGTTTGTGATCAGTTCGGGCAAAAATATGGGGGTTTTCAAAGGGGTGGGATTCCCGCTTGAGATCGGAGAATTCTTCCGCCTGGAGGAGTACCGGGGTTATTGCTGGATAGGTCATAGCCGGTTTCCGACCAATACCCCGGGCTGGTGGGGAGGCGCGCATCCGTTCACGATGCTGGACACCTCAATCGTGCATAACGGAGAAATCAGCTCTTACGGCATCAACCGTAGATATGTGGAGATGTTCGGATACCAATGCACGATGATGACCGACTCCGAGGTGGTGGCATATCTGTTAGACCTGCTTCATAGAAAGCATAAAATCCCGCTCGCTTTGATCCCGGCGATTCTATCCAGTCAATTCTGGAAAAATATTGACCTGATGGATCCGGCTCAAAAACAATTGAATGAAACCATCCGGCAGGTGTACGGGTCCGCGCTTTTGAACGGACCGTTTGCCATTGTGGTCGGACATCGGGGGGGAATGTTCGGTCTGGCGGATCGGGTCAAGCTCAGGCCGATGATTGCGGCGAAGAAGGACGATGTTCTTTATATCGCAAGCGAGGAGAGCGCGATCCGGGAAATCTGCCCGGAGCCGGACCTGGTCTGGATGCCGAGGGCGGGCGAGATGGTGGCTGCGAGCTACGAGGCGGTTCAACCATGAGAATGATTCAGCCGGATTTCCGGATCGTGATAGATCAGGAAAAATGCCGCAAGTGCGGGAGATGCTCGTTCAACTGCGGGTTCGGCGCGCTCCGGTTCAGCGACCGGGTTATCCCGGAGCCGGAGAAATGCGCGGGCTGTCATAGGTGCGTGAGCTTCTGTCCGGAGCAGGCGATTACCGTGGAGCTTAACCCGCTGGCGTTCCGTCCCAATGACAACTGGACCCCCGGGCATATCAAGGCGATTTACAAACAGGCAGAGACCGGCGGAATCCTGCTCACCGGGATGGGCAACGACAAGCCCTACCTGATCATCAACGACCATCTCCTGCTTGACGCCTGCCAGGTGACCAACCCCAGCATTGACCCGCTCCGGGAGCCGATGGAGCTTCGCACTTACCTGGGAAGACGGCCGGAAAAGCTGGAGTTTAAAAAGGATGCCGGCAAATGGAAACCGGCCGGGCCTCCACCCAGCACCCTGAAGGTGGAATTGCCGATTTTGTTCGCGCCGATGAGTTATGGGTCCATCAGCTATAACGCTTTTCAGGCGCTCTGTATGGCGGCGAAGGAGTTGGACACCCTGATGTACACCGGCGAGGGCGGTCTTCCCAAAGAGCTATATCCTTATGGCGGCCATATAATTCTCCAGGTTGCGAGCGGCAGATTCGGCGTGCATCCGGAGTCTCTGAATATCGGAGTGGGCACCCAGATCAAGATCGGTCAGGGCGCCAAGCCTGGAATCGGCGGTCATCTTCCGGGCGAGAAAATCCCCAGCCATATCTCCAAAACCAGGATGATCCCGGAAGGCACGGACGCTTTAAGCCCGGCGCCTCATCACGATATTTATTCCATTGAGGATTTAAGGATGCTGATCTATGCGCTGAAAGAAGCCACCGGGTACAAGCCGGTCTGCGTCAAGATCGCGGCGGTGCATAATGTTGCGGCGATCGCCTCGGGCATTTTCCGCGCCGGAGCGGACCAGGTTTATCTGGACGGCTTCCGGGGAGGAACCGGCGCGGCGCCGTTCATCACCAGGGATCATCTGGGCATTCCGGTGGAATTGGCGGTGGCGGTGGTTGACCAGAGACTTCGGGAGGAAGGCATCCGGCATCTGGGAACCATTGTCGCGGCAGGGTCGGTTAGAAGCGCCGCGGACGCGGTTAAGCTGATTGCGCTGGGAGCGGATGCGGTTGCGATCGGGACTGCGGCATTAGTGGCGATGGGCTGTCATCTCTGCCAGAAATGTCATACCGGGAATTGCAGTTGGGGCATTGCCACGCAAAAACCGGAGCTGGTGAGAAGGCTGGACCCGGAGTGGGCCGCGGAAAGATTGGTCAACCTGGTCCGGGGATGGGAGCACGAAATCAAGGATGTGATGGGAGCAATGGGCATCAACGCGATAGAGTCTTTGCGCGGAAACCGGGAGAGGTTGCGCGGGCTGGGACTGGACCACGAGACTTTGAAAATCCTGGGGGTCAAGCCGGCCGGAGCGCCGATGGGGTGAAGCGTGTCGCGACTAAAGTCGCTCGCCCGTAATGGATATTTATAGGAGGAAAAGATGGAAAATATAATGGAAGTCGGCAGAGAGGTTTTGATTCCGCGGAGGGAGGAAGAAAAAGTAATCATAGACGCCCGGGATGTTCATTATCGGGATTTGAACGGGCAAATCCGGGAGCTGGCTCAGGAGGGCGCTTCGCGGATTGAGCTGGGCAATGTCAATGGTCAGCGCTATCTGGGCGCGGGGCTGACGGAAAAAGATTTGCAGATTTCCATCCACGGCACGCCCGGCAACGACCTTGCCGCTTTTATGGACGGGCCGAGGATTGAGGTTTTCGGCAATGCCCAGGATGCGGTCTCTAATACGATGAACTCGGGCAAAGTGATTATTCACGGGCACGCGGGCGATGTTCTGGGATATGGAATGCGGGGAGGAAGGCTATATGTTCGCGGAAATGTCGGCTACCGGGTGGGCATTCATATGAAGGCTTATCAGAAACAGGCTCCGGTGATTATTGCAGGCGGAACCGCGGGGGATTTTTTCGGGGAATATATGGCGGGCGGAATTTTGGTTCTGCTTGGGCTGGAGCGAAAGCCGGAGGAAAAGATCGTGGGCGACTGGGTCGGAACCGGCATTCACGGCGGAGCGATATATCTCCGGGGCGAGGTTGAGCGGCATCAGTTGGGCAAGGAAGTGGGCATTGCGGAAAAAATTCCGGACCAGGAAATGAAAGAGTTGACCGCCTTGCTCCAGGATTATTGCCGGGAATTTGAACTGGATCCGGAGGAAATTTCAGACAAGCCTTTTTTAAAGCTCTATCCTTTTTCCGCGCGTCCCTATGGGAAGCTGTATGCGTATTAGGGGATTAGAGGAAGGCACGGGGGGAAATTTTTTATTTTTGCATTAACCCTTGGTTTGTGGTAAAAGGCATAGGAGTTGCGTAAGGATTAAGGGAAGAAAATCAAATGGAGGTTGGGAAGATGGGACCAAAAGAGGTGCTAGAGCTGGCCAAGAAGAACGGGGCGGAGATGGTTGACTTGAAGTTTATGGACCTGCCGGGGTTGTGGCAGCATTTTTCCGTTCCCATGCATCAGCTCAAGGAGAGCAGCTTTGAAGAGGGGTTCGGTTTTGACGGGTCAAGCATCCGGGGATGGCAGCCTATCCACGCCAGCGATATGCTGGTGATCCCGGATTCGGACACCGGCAAGATAGACCCGTTTATGAACCCGGTGACCCTGAGCCTGATCTGCAACATCGTGGACCCGGTAACCAAGGAGCCTTACACGCGGGACCCGCGCTGGGTGGCTCGCAAGGCAGAGGCGTATCTGAAGAGCACCAAGATCGCGGACACCGCCTATTTCGGGCCGGAGGCTGAATTTTTTATCTTTGACGACATCCGCTGTCACCAGGACGAGCATTGCGGTTATTACTACCTGGATTCCAAGGAGGGTTTTTGGAATTCGGGCCGGGAGGAGAATCCCAACCTGGGTTACAAGCCTCGTTATAAAGAGGGATATTTCCCGGCGCCTCCGATGGACAGCCAGCAGAACCTTAGGAGCGAGATGGTGATGGTGCTGGAGTCGTTGGGCCTCCGGATTGAGGCGCAGCATCACGAGGTCGCGACCGCGGGTCAGGCGGAAATAGACCTCAAATACCTGCCCCTGTTGCAGATGGGGGACAGCCTGATGTGGTTCAAGTATGTGCTGAAAAATGTCGCGTTCCGCAATAACAAGACCGTAACCTTTATGCCCAAGCCGATCTTCGGAGACAACGGCTCCGGGATGCATATCCATATTTCGCTCTGGAAAGCAGGCAAGGCCCTGTTCGCCGGGAACGGATACGGAGGGGTGAGCGAGATGGCGCTTCATTTCATCGCCGGGGTGTTCCGTCACGCTAGGGCCATTTGCGCCTTCACCAACCCGACCACCAACTCCTATCGGAGGCTGGTGCCCGGGTTTGAGGCCCCGATCAACCTGGCATATTCCAGCCGGAACAGAAGCGCCGGCATCCGGATCCCGATGTATTCGTCCAAGCCCGAGGCCAAGCGGCTGGAGATCAGGTTCCCGGACCCGAGCTGCAACGGCTACCTGGCCTTCTCAGCCCTATTGATGGCCGGCCTGGACGGGATTGAGAAAAAACTCCCGGCCGGAGAGCCTTTGGACAAGGATATTTACGGACTTACGCCTGAGGAGCTCAAGGATGTCCCCAATACCCCGGCCTCGCTGGAAGAGTCGCTCAAGGCCCTGGAAGACGATCACGGATTCCTGCTCAAGGGAGATGTCTTCACCAAGGACCTGATTGAAATGTGGCTGGAATACAAAATGGACCACGAAGTCAGCCCGATGAGACTACGCCCGACGCCCTGGGAGTTCGCGCTGTATTTTGATTGTTAATCTCTTCACCGAGACACATCCTCCTTCGCCATCAGCCTTCGCTAAAGCTACGGATGACAGGAGGCTACGCAGGACAGGAAGGCGCACAGAGAAAAAAATTGGGTCAAGGGCAACGGCCTTGTTCCCTCGCCCCTTGATGGGGGAGGGTCAGGGAGAGGGTGATTTTTTCACCGCATCCATTAGCGGCTCGGCTTTCTCAGCCCGAAACAAGCCCGAGAAAGCTATTTGAAAGGCTTGGCAAAATGCGCTTAAATCGTGTCCTAGAAACCGGGTGCGATACACTTGGTAATCCGAGCGAAGCAGGAAGGCGCTCGCACATTAAAAAAGCAAAGGAGAAGAAAAATGAAAAAGAAAATGGGATGGATTTTAGTGATCGGGTTGAGCCTGGGGATTTTGGGATGCGGCCCGGCCGGAGAAGAGAACGGCCTGGATCAAGCGGCCGGCTTGGATTCGGGATTTGATCTTGAGCAGAGCTATGCCACGGCGCTGAATACCACGATCAAGAGTATGCCTCTGCTGGACTCTGACTCTGCCACGGCGCAATTTACCTTTACCTGCAATCAAAAGCCTTGCACCTATAAATGTAAATTGGACGAGCTGGCCTGGAAAAAATGCAAGTCTCCCAAGAGCTATTCAAATCTTGGCGAGGTTACTCACACTTTCAAGGTCAAAGCCACGAATAGTTCCGGTGCCAGTGACCGCACCCCGGCGAGTTATAGCTGGACCATCATGTATCCCGGTTCCTGGACCGCAACTTCCACCACCGATGCTCCCTCGGCAAGATACGATCTCACTGCGGTCTGGACCGGGACCGAGATGATTGTCTGGGGAGGAGATGCCGGCGGCTATACCAATACCGGCGGGAAATATGATCCGGCCGGAGACGCTTGGACCGCAACTTCCACTGCCAACGCACCCACCGGGAGAGTTGACCACGGCGCGATCTGGGACACGGCGAACTCCAGGATGATTATCTGGGGAGGATTTCAAACCGGATATACATATACTGACACCGGCGGAATCTATGATCCGTCCGCCAATTCTTGGACCGCGACTTCCACCACGAATGATCCGGGAGCAAGGGGAGTGTTTACCGCGGTTTGGGCAACGGACAAAATGATCGTCTGGGGCGGAGATAATGGCGACTTTTTAAACACCGGCGGACTCTATGACCCGACCGGCGATTCCTGGACCGCGATTTCCACCACCAACGCCCCGGTGGCGAGGGACCGGCAGGTCGCGGTCTGGACCGGCACGGAGATGATCGTCTGGGGAGGCTGGAATGGTTCAACCTTGGATACCGGCGCCAAATATGATCCGAGCGGAAATTCCTGGACCGCGATTTCCAGCGTTAATGCCCCGGCGGGAAGATATAGCTTCACCGGGGTCTGGACGGGAAGTAAAATGATCGTCTGGGGAGGCAATGCCGATAGCGTTTTAAACACGGGCGGTATCTATGACCCGTCCGGCAACTCCTGGACCGCAACCTCTACCACCAATGCTCCTTCCGCCCGGTTTTACCATATTGCCGTCTGGGCCGGCACGGAAATGATTGTCTGGGGAGGAGATGCTAATACCGGGGGCAGATATAATCCGGTCTCTAATTTCTGGGTGCCCACCACCACGGTCAACGCTCCGAGCGCAAGGTCTCATTTGGCAGGGGTCTGGACCGGAAGCCAGATGATTATCTGGGGAGGAGGCGCGGATAATACCGGGGGCAGATTTACGCCCTGATTGATCTGGTGTCGGGAAACCGTTTTTAAAAGCGGATCAGATTGTTGCCGTATTTTTTCGCGGCTGCTGCCACGGCCCGGGGCTCAAGGGGATGGATGCCTTTGAAGGTCCTTGAGGCTCGGGAGCAGGTCTGCTCGCCCAGGGTCATCGGTGCGCGCAACCTAATTAAATGGGGACAGCCACCTATTTTGGAAGGGATGAACAGCCATCTATGTTTAGGCCTATTCAAGAAAATAGGTGGCTGTCCCCTATTTTTGGGCGTTCCGCCGGAACGCCCGCAGCCTGCTCCCCATCGGATTTGCGCTCAGCTTGCCCTGCTGGGTATAATGTAAAAAGTGAAGAAAGTGGAAAGGGTTTCGGGATCGGGAATTAAGGCTGGGAAGGCGGAAAAATCGTTGCGCCTGAGGATTGCTCTCGCCCAGATCAACGGCTTGGTTGGGGACATCAGCGGGAACCTGGAGCGGGTCCGTGATTGCTGTGAAGCCGCGGCCAAAAATCAGGTTGACCTGATCCTGTTCCCGGAACTGGTCCTGACCGGGTATCCGCCCGAGGATTTGCTGTTAAAGCCTACCTTTGTCAAGGATAATATCGCCGCGCTTAATCAGCTCGCGCGCTCCATTGCGAAACTGCCTTTGGTGGCCGTGGTCGGGTTCGTGGACGCGGCCAAGGATATTTATAACGCAGCCGCGGTTCTCCAGCAGGGAAAAATCAAGGCCGTTTATTACAAGCGCCACCTTCCCAATTACAGCGTTTTTGACGAAGACCGTTATTTCAAGCCGGGGGAGAGGCCGCTGATTTTGGAATGGGGCGAGGTCAAGCTGGGGCTGAGCATCTGCGAGGACCTCTGGTACCCGGAGGGGGCGGAGCTCGGGGAAGTGGAATTGATATTGAACCTCAGCAGTTCCCCCTATTTTTACCGGAAGGCCGTGTTGCGTGAGCGCGTGTTCGGAACGCGCGCCTCGGATAACCAGGCGATGGTTGCGTTCTGCAATATGGTGGGGGGACAGGACGAGTTGGTGTTTGACGGCGGGAGTATGAT
The DNA here is from genome assembly GCA_903930515.1 of uncultured delta proteobacterium. Lineage (GTDB taxonomy): Bacteria > RBG-13-61-14 > RBG-13-61-14 > RBG-13-61-14 > DRUE01 > CAIYYW01. The sequence goes on from CAIYYW010000356.1 coordinate 7,630, forward strand.
CCTGAACCCGAAGGGCGAGGTGATCGCAAGGGCCAAATTTTTTGCAGAGGAATTCCTGGTTGCGGATTTGGATTTGGAGCAGGTGTTCAATTGTCGTCTCCACGAGCCCAGGATCCGGAAATTGAAAGGTCTGGAAATCGCGGAAAAGAAAGCGGTTCGGGTCAGGCTGGAGGATCCGCCTTTTGCCCGGGCCTCAAAACGGAAACCTCTCCATTCCGGGATCGCTCCCCGTCCCAAGGGCGCTGAAGAATTGTTCCAGGCCCTGGTCCTGGGCGCCAAAGACTATGTCCAAAAGAACGGGTTCCAAAAAGTCCTGATCGGTCTTTCCGGCGGGATTGATTCCTCGCTGGTTTCCTGTATCGCCGTTTCCGCCCTGGGCCGGGATTGCGTGATCGGGGTCACTATGCCGAGCCGGTTCACCTCCCAGGGCACCAAATCCGACGCGCATCTTCTGGCGAAAAACCTCGGGATCAAATGCCTGGAGCTTCCGATTGAACAAACCTTTAAGGCCTACCTGGAAACCTTGAAGCCGGTCTTTGCCGGGTTCAAGCCGGATGTGACCGAGGAAAATGTCCAGGCCAGGATCCGGGGGAATCTCCTGATGGCGCTCAGCAACAAGTTCGGATGGCTCGTGCTCACCACCGGCAACAAGAGTGAAATCGCCACCGGTTATTGCACCCTTTATGGGGATATGGCCGGAGGGTTCGCCGTGATCAAGGATGTGCCCAAGACCCTGGTCTATCGGATTTGTGAATATTACAACCGGTTGAAAGGCAAGCCGATCATCCCGGAATCGGTGATGAAAAGGGCGCCAAGCGCCGAGCTCCGGCCGCATCAGAAAGACCGGGACACCCTGCCTCCGTATGAATTGCTGGATCCTATCCTGCAGGGATACATTGTGGAAGACCTGGGATGCGAAGAACTGATTGAAAAGGGATACCAACCGGAGATGGTCAAGGCTGTGATCAAGATGGTTGACCGGAACGAATACAAGCGCAGACAGGCCCCGCCCGGGATCAAAATCACCTCGCGCGCCTTTGGCAGGGACTGGAGGCTCCCGATCACCAACCACTACAATATTAAAAAGTAGCTTTGTAAATTCAGCTTCTCTTTTTCGGCTTAACCGATTGACAACCCCCCCCCCAAGTTCTATAATATGGGCTTGCGATTAAACGCCGGGTTTTTAATAAAATTAGACGGCAGTAAATCAGAGGAGGAAAAGAATGGCAAAGATCAATCCGTTTGAAGTGGCTCAAAGGCAACTGGACGAATGCGCCAAGATTTTGAAGCTGGATCCGGGGACTCATCAGGTGTTGAGAAATCCCAAGCGGGAGATTCATGTGACGCTCCCGATTAAAATGGATGACGGCAAGGTCAAGGTTTTCAAGGGGTTCCGCGTGCAATATAATGACGCGCGCGGTCCGGCCAAGGGCGGGATCCGGTTCCATCCCGAGGAGACCATTGACACGGTTCGCGCCCTGTCCGCCTGGATGACCTGGAAATGCTCGCTGTTGGACCTGCCCCTTGGCGGGGGCAAAGGCGGGATCATCTGCAATCCCAAAGAGATGTCGCCAACTGAACTGGAGAAGCTGAGCCGGGCATATATTGACCAGGTCTGGCAATTGATCGGGCCGGAGCAGGATATTCCGGCGCCGGATGTTTACACTAATCCGCAAATTATGGTCTGGATGATGGACGAGTATTCCAAGCTGATGGGCAAAGCCCAATTCGGGACCATTACCGGCAAGCCCCTGGGGTTGGGCGGTTCCGCGGGAAGAGGAGACGCCACGGCGCGGGGCGGATGGTACACGATCCGGGAAGCCTGCAAGTTTCTGGGGATCAACCTGAGCAAGGCCACCATCGCCATCCAGGGTTATGGGAATGCCGGATATTTCGCCGCGCTTTTGGCCAAGAAGTTTTTCGGCGCCAAGGTCATCGCGGTAAGCGATTCCAAGGGCGGGATTATCAATAAAGACGGGCTGGATCCCGATAAGGTCAATCAGCATAAAACCAAGACCGGCTCGGTGATAAATTTTCCCGGAACTTCCCCCATCTCCAACGAGCAGTTATTGGAGTTAAAAGTGGACATCCTTTGTCCGGCCGCCCTGGAAAATGTGATCACGGATAAAAATGTCAAAAACCTTAAAACCAAGATCGTGGCCGAGCTGGCCAACGGACCCACCACCCCGGAAGCGGACGATATTCTTTATAAGAATGGAATCCATGTCATCCCCGATTTCCTCTGCAACGCCGGCGGCGTCACCGTGTCCTATTTTGAAATGGTGCAAAACTTTTATATGTATTACTGGGAAGAGGATGAGGTTTATAAGCAACTGGATCGCAAGATGACCCATGCCTACCAGGCGGTATTGAAAACTTCGCAGGATTATAAGATCAATATGAGAAAGGCCGCTTATGTGATCGCGGTGAAACGAGTGGCCGATGCGATGAAAGCCCGCGGCTGGGTTTGAGCCTTGACCATTTCAGGAATCATCCCCGGCTGAAAAATAAGGCTGCAAGGGGGCTGGGTGATGACAATCACCCCGAGGGCTGATTAAGGTGAAAGAGCCGTTCATCAAAACCGGTATCCCGGCTTTGGACGAGGTGATCCAGGGACTTCGGGTGGGGGATAATGTGGTCTGGCAGGTGGACGACCTGGAGGATTACCGGCACTTCGCCCAGCCCTTTGTCAAACAAGCGATTATTTCCCGCCGGAAATGCGTTTATCTGCGTTTTGCACCGCACCCGGAGGTGGTTCGGGCAGAAGCCGGCCTGGACATCGTTACGCTGGATCCCGGCGCCGGCTTTGACAGCTTCAGCCGCGCGGTCCAGAAAATCGTGGAAGAAAACGGACCCGGGGTGTTCTATGTTTTTGATAACCTTTCCGCCCTGGTCGGGGAATGGGCCACCGACGAACTCCTGGCCAATTTCTTCAAGCTCACCTGCCCGTTTCTATATGAAATGGACACCATCGCCTATTTTGCCTTGACCCGCGGTCAACATTCCTACAGCGCGGTGGCGCGGATCCGGGACACCACCCAGGTGCTGATTGATGTCTACCGGGTGCGGGGACAGATGTATATCAACCCGATCAAGGTCGGAGACCGCTATTCTCCCCAGATGTTTGTTCCTCATATAGTTTCTGAAGAGGGCTATGTTCCGGTTTTCCAGAGCGGGGAAGCGGCCGCAGTAGCCACTTCCGCCAAGAAACGGCCATTACCCGCGGCCGCGGCAGCCTGCGCTCCCTGGGACAGCATCTTCGCCAAATTACAGCAGCGCTGCGAAATCGCGCAAAACCTGGACGAGAGCGACCCGGAACTCTCGGCCCTGAAGCGGGAGTTGAGCCGGATGCTGCTCGGGAATCATCCCGAGTTCAGCAAGATCGCCGACCGATATTTTACCCTGGAGGATTTGCTCTCGATCCGGGAGAGGATGATCGGCTCCGGCCGGATCGGAGGCAAGGCGGTCGGAATGCTGTTGGCCCGCAAAATCCTGGGCGACAACTCCAACCAGGCGGGAATTATCTTTTCCCAAATCCTGGAGGATCACGATTCTTTTTATATCGGCTCGGATGTCTTTTTCACCTTTCTGGTGGAGAACGATCTGTTCCGGCTGAGACTTCGGATGACCAGCAATTCCGAGATCAGCCGGGAGGAATTTGAGGAAGTGGAGCAGAGATTCCTGGCTGGAAAATTCCCGGAGCCGATTCTGGAACAGTTCCGGAACCTGCTCGATTACTATGGACAGGCCCCGATCATCGTCCGGTCCAGCAGTCTCCTTGAAGACAGTTTTGGAAACGCTTTTGCCGGGAAATACCGGAGCGAATTCTGCGCCAACCAGGGGAATTTTGATACCCGGTTGGAATCTTTCCTATGTGCGGTCAAGCTGGTTTATGCCAGCGCGCTTAATCCCCACGCGCTTTCCTATCGGCAGAAACGGGGCCTGGGAGAGAGCGATGAGCAGATGGCGATCCTGGTGCAAAGGGTATCCGGGATTCCCTACCGGCATTATTTCTTCCCCGCCCTGGCCGGAGTGGCTTTCTCAAAAAACCTTTATACCTGGAGCGACCGGATTGACCCGGACCAGGGCATCATCCGGATGGTGTTTGGACTGGGAACCCGCGCCGTGGAGCGGGTGGGAGGAGATTACCCGAGAATGATCGCGATCAGCCATCCCTTGCTCCGGCCCGAAACCGGAATCAAAATCGCCAAGTATTCCCAGAAGATGATTGACCTGATTGATTTAAAGGCAAATGAGTTCGCTTCCAAACCTCTAACCCAGGTGATTGCCGGAACCGACTACCCGAACCTGTTCCTGCTGGTCTCCAATATGAACAGCGGCTTCCCGCAAGACCCGGTGAGCAATTATCTGGAAGGCCCTGAGAACGATTATGTGCTTACTTTCAACAACCTCATTGCCCGCACCGACTTCATAAAGATTTTCGGAACGATGATGCAAGAGTTGGAACGAGCCTATAACCATCCGGTTGACACCGAGTTCACCGCTTCCCTGGACCACAACCAGAATCTGAAAATCAACCTGCTCCAATGCCGCTCCCTTTATATGCCCAGCGCCGCCGAGATGATCTCCATTCCCGAAAATATCGGCAAAAAAGCCATCCTCTTCCGCTCCAATCGGATGATCGGCTCCGGCGTGGTTTCCGATCTAAAATACATCCTCTTTATTGACCCCAAATGGTACAGCGAGATCAAGGATTACGAGACTAAAAAATCCCTCGGCCGCCTGGTGGGAAAAATCAACAAGCATCCCAAAATCATCAAAGGAAAAATTATGATGATGGGACCGGGCAGATGGGGAAGCTCTAATATTGACCTCGGCATCAATGTCGGGTACGCGGATATTGATAATGCCTCGGTCCTGGTGGAAATCGCCCGGGAAGAAGCCGGACATTCCCCCGAAATCTCCTACGGAACCCATTTCTTCCAGGATTTGGTGGAAGCCCAAATCATCTTCGTCCCGGTTTATCCCGATGACCCCAAAACCGAATTTAACCCGTCATTTTTTTACAACTCCGCCAACTCGCTCCGGAAAATACTGCCCGACGCCAAAAAATACGAAAAATTCGTCAAACTGATCAACATCCCCGAGTCCACCAAAGGCAAATCCGCCCAGCTAATTGCCAACCCCGGTTCCCGAAAAGCAATCTGTTTCCTGCAATAACCAAATCTCCATCCCACCATTAAATTATCTTCGTATTTATGATCAATCACAATTTTTTGCCGGGAATTTTGATTCAACCTGGATACTTGCGGTCATCGATCAAAGCCCAGGTCAAGAGAAA
>CAIYYW010000357.1 GCA_903930515.1 uncultured delta proteobacterium
CGCCTTTCAATGCCAGCAAAGAAAAAGCTCCAGTGAATTCATTCAGAGCTTTCACAGGCACTATAAGAAGATATTCTCTTGATCTTCAGCTTGAGAATATTCGATATGATGAAAGCCTCGCTGAATACAAGCCTCAAAGATACTTTGAGGGACCCAGAATACTTTTAAGGGAATTGATCAGCCGCCAATTTCGCTTACAGGCTTACTTCACCGATAAAGATTTTATAACCAATAAATCCATGCAATCAATCTTAATCAAAGACAAAAACTATGATCTTTTATACTTGCTTGGCTTGCTAAATAGCCGACTGCTTTCTTGGTATTTCCTTGCCATCAGCAGTGTAGGACGAAGAGATGATTTTCCCAAAATCGTCCTTAAGCAGACAAGAGAACTGCCTTTCCGACCAATAAGATTCACCGAGCCCAAAGAAAAGTCCATGCACGATAAGATTGTAGGATTGGTTGCCCAAATGCTAGATTTGCACAAGAGACTGCCAGCGGCAAAAACTCCGGATGAGCGGGTTCGGCTTGAGCGTGAGATCAAGGTCGTGGATGACGAGATTGACCGGCTGGTGTATGAGCTTTATGGATTGACGGAGGAGGAGATAAATATTGTTGAAGGAGAAAAATAAGATTTACTGCAGAGGCGCAAAGAAAGCTGATGTAATACTTTGAGGGGGATTTAGATGGGCAAAATAGAAGAATCAGGAAAAGCAATCAGGTATTTTAATACTCCACACGCCATATTTGCCTCAGCCATAGTTTTCCCTTTAATAATTCTAATGCCTTTATTTTATAATAAGATTGATGTATCCAATCCGCCATTAAATGTGATTTCTTATGCCTTAATCATAATCCCTTGCGTAGCTTTTGCGGCTTATTTGTATATGTTGATATTTATGCATAATAGGATATATGCTCCCTCTCAATTTAAAAATGAAAATAATTTTATGAAACTTCAGGGCAGAATAAATGTACTAGAGGAAATACCAATGATTCAATATGCAACAAAATTAACTGGAATAGGCAAACGATTGATTCTTGGAGTATATAGAGAGCCGCAAGAATTGACTAAATTCCACGATAAATTCAAAGAAAAGCACGGTAGAAATGAGATCGATATACAGGTTGATATTTTGAAGAAGATTGGGTGGCTAGAGCAAGTGGACGATCTTGTTAAAATTACTGAAAAAGGAAGGAAAGACCTGCAAACATTTCTTGATTTTGTTTATTCTAGGATTGCGCCTGCTGATTGGGGCGAATAAGAGAAGCCACCGGGATCCGGCCTTAACTTTTAACTATATTCACATAATAATAATATTAGCTGTTGATTAAAATGCAGGGAAGGAATGTTCTGGATGCTGGTTTCGGATTTCGGGTTAAAAGCCAATAGAAATTTTTGAATTCTCTGCTCCAGGGGCTTTCCACCGGAATGCCCGTACACTGCGCCCCAAGAATCCTTTGCGTTCTTTGCGGCTTTGCGGTGAAGATTAAATTGAACCGCGCCTGAATTCGCTCTCATCCCGGCTCGCTTCACTCCGCGGGATACCGCTCTCAAATTACTGCGCAGATTCGTGCCGCTCAAAAGATTCAACAGCGCGCGTGGATCAACACAAGCGGTCGTTGCCATTGGTCTATCCAGGTCTTGGCGGGAAAAACGGGAATGGCAATCTTTCTTCCTGGGTTTTTGATGGTTGGAATTTTAATTTGCGGATCAGAGGCGGGTTTGATAGAATGGGGCTAGGAGAAGGAATGAAATTTTTAAGCCAGACACCCTTGATCGGGATCCTGCGCGGGGCCGAGACCAAATCCCTGGAAGGCGCGGTGGAAGCGGCGGTAGAAGCCGGGATCCTGACTTTGGAAATCACTTTGAACCGGCCCGAGGCCTTTGAACAGATCGCCCTGATCAAGGACCGTTATGGGGATCAAATCCAGCTTGGGGCCGGGACCGTGCTGACTATGGAAGCCGCGCAAAAAGCGATCAAGGCCGGGGCGGAATTTATTGTCACGCCCGCGCTGGTGTTTGAGGTTATGGAATACTGCCGGAAAATATCCATCCCGATTTTTCCCGGCGCTCTGACCCCGAGCGAAATCCTCGGCGCGCATTTGGCCGGGGCGGAAATGGTCAAGGTGTTTCCGGCTTCATCTTTCGGTCCTTCATACCTCAAGAGTTTGCGCGGGCCCTTTCCCGAAATCAAGCTGATGCCCACCGGCGGGGTTACATTGGAAAGCGTTCCGGAATATTTCCAGGCCGGGGCGAACGCGCTGGGTGTGGGCGGGGAGCTGTTCAAAAAGGAATGGATGGAGCATTGGAATTGGGACAGGATCAATGACACCGCGCGGAAATATGTGGAGGCGGTTAAGGGCGCGAAGAAATAAGGCGGGATGCCCGCGCCACGAGGAAAAAACATGAAGTTTGACTTAACGACTTTCGGCGAGACCATGGTCCGGATTTCGGTCCGGCCCGGGCAGAGCCTGGAGAACGCGACCCGGATTGACCTGCATACCGGGGGCACCGAGAGCAATACCGCGGTGGCGCTTTCCCGTTTGGGGATGAAAACCGCCTGGGTGTCAAGGCTAACGGATAATGCGCTCGGAAGAAGGGTTGCCGCGGATATTTCTCGGCACGGCGTTGATACTTCCGGGATCGTCTGGACCAACCGGGACCGGATCGGGACTTATTATGTGGAATTCGCAACCCCGCCCCGAGCCAGCGCGGTCAGTTACGACCGGAAATTTTCCGCGGTGTCCAAACTCAAGCCCGGCGAGTTGGACTGGAATTTTCTGCTCAACACCAGGGTCCTCCACCTCACCGGGATTACGCCCGCACTTTCCGCTGGTTGCCGGCAGGCGGTTGCCGAGGCCAGGAAGCGCGCGCTGGCGAAAAGAATCCCGGTTTCCTTTGATCTCAACTATCGCGGCAAACTCTGGAAACCAAAAGCAGCCGCCAAGTCGCTCACTCCCTTGATTATGGATTGCGCAATCCTGATTATGACCAGGGATGACGCGGAAACCGTGTTCAAGATCAAGGGCGACCCGGAGCGGATGGTGCGCGAGATGAAAAAACGCTTTTCCCCCAGGATCGCGGTCCTGACCATCGGCGGAAAAGGCGGAATGGTCTGGGACGGAAAAAAACTTCTGTTTGAGCCGGGATACCCGATCGCCGAAACCGTGGACCGGCTCGGAGCCGGGGACGCGTTTACCGCGGGATTGATTTACGGATACCTTCATCACGACCTGGCCCTGGGACTCAAATTCGGCATCGCCGCCAGCGCCATGAAACTGGGCATGCGCGGGGATTACTTCTGGGCGGGCAAGGAGGAAGTGGAGCAGGTGATCAAGAGCCGGGGAGGGGATGTCAGACGGTAGCGTCAGGCCTTGTGCCTGACCGGTGGGGAATAAGAGCAAGAATAAAAAGTGTAAATTGTAAAATGTAAAGGGTAAAAAATCTTTAATGAAAAAAGCGGAAAAACATGATAAAAAGAAAATTCGTTACACGGACGAGCCGATCGGAGCGGAGGTGGTAGAGGACTTCTTGCCGCCGCCGAAAAATTTGACCCTTAAAAAGGATGCCGCAAAATTAAGGGGATCGTGGAGTGGTCGGACCAAGAAGGCAAATAAACTTAAGCCAAAGAAGACAAAAGAATAGAATAAAAAATCTTTGCGTTCTTTGCGCCTTTGCGGTGAAAAGGAATGACGGATGAAAGTTGTAATCAACTACCAGGAATACACGGAGGTTGGAATAGAGAAGGGGATTCTCAGTCAGATCCCGGGGATAGAGATTGTGGAGAGCCACAGCCGTACGGCGGAGGAGTTTATTCCGGAGGTCAGGGATGCGGACGCCTTGATCGTCCAATACGCGCCATGCTCCAGGGAAGTGATCGGGGCGATGGAGAAGTGCAAGGTGATTGTGCGTTACGGGATCGCGGTGGATACGATAGACCTGGCCGCGGCCAAATCCCGGGGGATCAAGGTTTGTAATGTGCCTCACTATTGTCTGGACGAGGTGTCCAACCACGCGCTCGCGATGATTTTGGCGTTGCACCGGAGAATATTTATCGGCGACCGTCTGCTCCGGGAGGACCGGCATCAACTGGAAAAGCTCAGACCGATCCCGCGCTTGTCCGGCCTTACGCTCGGGCTGCTCGGGTTCGGCCGGATCGCGAGGAGGATGGTGAAAAAGGCCAAACCCTTATTCGGCGAGATCATTGCCTATGACCCGCTGATCCCTCCGGAGGAGCTTACGGTCAAAGGGGTCCGGCCGGTGAGTTTGGAAAAACTTTTTATGACCGGTGATTTCCTATCCATCCATATTCCGTCCACTCCCAAGACCAAACACCTGGTCAGCCGGGAAATGATTTTTAAAATGAAACCCTCAGCCTACCTGGTCAACACCAGCAGGGGAGCGGTGATTGACGAGCAGGCCCTGGTTGAGGCGCTCCAGGAGAAAAAAATCGCCGGGGCCGGAATGGATGTTTTTGAAATTGAGCCGCTGCCTTTGGAGAGTCCGCTCCGGAAGCTGGACAATGTGATCATCACCAGCCATTACGCCTGGTATTCCGAGGGCGCGATCAAGGAGCTGAAAGAGACCGCGGCAATGGAAGCGGTGCGCGTGCTCCGGGGCGAAGCTCCCTTATATCAGGTGATGGGATGAAGGATTTGGAGCCGAAGCCGCTCAAGTTCAATTACTATCAGCCCAAGGCCGGGCATCCGGACTGGAAAACGCTGCATGAGGAGGCGGTGGCGCTGGCGCGCGAGATCGAGCCGCTGATCCACAAAGACGCGGATGACAGCTGGACCGACCGGATCGCCGACCGGACGCGCAAGGCCAGTTCGCTCTTGACCGTGGCCAACAACTACCGGATCAACCGCTCGCGTTTCAAGAGCGGCAACCACGCGCTCCGGCCGCTCTATTTCATCTGGACCCTGCTTTACAAATGCAATTTCCGCTGCACCTATTGCGACGACCATCGCGGCAACGCCTACTACAACCTGGAGGACGAGCATCTGGGCTTTGCCGACCGGGTGAAGGTGCTCAAGACCATGCGCACCGGCACCAGCGCGATCTACTTCTGCGGCGGAGAGCCGACCATGGACCCGGACCTTCCGGTGTTCACGGACATCTGCTTCAACCAGGGCTATCATCCGCTGATGATCAATACCAACGGCTATGTCCTGGACAGCGCCCTGAAAAAATCGGACTGGCACAACTGGCTCCGCCAGATGGACATCATCATCGTGAGCCTGGACGGCCTGAACCTTGAGCGGCTGCGCGGGCTCTGGGGGGTGAAGAAGGTAGAGCAGGTTCTGGTCAATTTGCTCATGCTCCGGGAGTTGCGGAAGGTGGTGGACTTCAAGCTGATCGTCAACGCCGTGATCGGCGAGAACACGGTGGAAGAGGCCGGCGAGGTTTTGGATTTTGCCAACGACCTGGGCGATGTCTGGTTCGCGCCGGTCCCGATCAACTACCACGGCGAAAAGAGCGAGGGCGGGTTTGCCTTTAAGCGCGATATGATTTCCCGGCCGGACTATCAGACCCTGGCCGGGAAAATTCTCGCCCGCAAAAAGGCCGGCGAACTGATCGTCGGCTCAAACCATATCCTGGATATGTTGCTCAAGGTCCAGGACTACCATTGCCTGCCCACGCTTAGGCCGCATGTGGACCCGGACGGACGGATCGCCTGGCCCTGCCGCGGCCCCAAGCATGTGGAGCCGGCCTATCTCAAGTTGCTGGACTATAAAAATGTGGACGAGTGCTGGCAGGCCGCGAACCAACTTCAGACCGCGAATAATTTCCATGGCCCCGGCCCGGACCAGTGCGGGGATATGTGCGCCTGGATGCAGAACTATACCACCGCCCGTTATTTTGAATTCCTGACCAACCCCCTCGGCGCCGGGGTCTGGTCCGAGCTCAAGGAATTTGGTTTCCAGACCGCAAAGAAATAAATTGAGGAACAAACCATGAATCTGAAACAGTTTGAACTGAAAGGGAAAAAGGCCCTGGTCACCGGCGGGGCTTACGGCTTGGGCAAGGCTTTTGCAGAGGCTTTGCTGGAGGCCGGCGCGGAGGTCGGGATTGTTGACATCTCAAACGAACTCCCAGCCGCGGTCAAAGAATTGAAGAAATCCGGACCCGTGACCGGGATCAAGGCCGATCTTTCCAAAAGACCGGAGCGGAAACGCGCGTTCCAAAAATTCATCAAAATTTTCGGGACCATTGACATCCTGGTCAATAACGCCGGAATCCAGCGCCGGCACCAAGCCGAGGATTTTCCGATCGCAGACTGGGACGCGGTTCTGGAAATCAACCTGACCGCTGCGTTTGAATTCTGCCGGATGGCCGGAAAGGTGATGCTGAAAAAAGGCTCGGGAAAGATCATCAACATCGCCTCCCTGCTTTCCTTCTCCGGTGGGATCACGGTTCCGGCTTATTCCGCGAGCAAAGGCGGGATCGCCCAACTCACCAAGGCGCTTGCCAATGAATGGGCGGGACGGGGCGTGAATGTCAACGCCCTCGCGCCCGGATATATGGACACCACGATGAACATCGCCCTGATCGCCGACTCAATCCGCAGCCGCCAAATCCTGGACCGGATTCCCGCCGGCCGATGGGGCAAACCCGATGACCTCAAAGGCGCAATCGTGTTCCTCGCTTCCCATGCGTCCGACTATGTGCAGGGAGCGATCATTGCGGTGGACGGCGGTTTTCTGGGGAGATAAAAAGATCAAAGGCTAAAGGGTATAAGGAAAAAAACAAAGATCTAATTGCATCGGTTCTGCACTTGTGCTACACTTATTTCAGGAGGTGAGGAAAATGCCGGCTAAAAATCCGAGATTGACTGCAGTGGTGGAAAAGCCGCTATATCGGTGGCTCAAGGAGAGCGCCCGGAGAAAAGGGATTTCCTTGTCCCTGCGGTTGCGAGACTTGGTTAAGGAGGCTTATGAGGAAGAGGAGGATATCTTCTGGTCCAGAGAAGGGGAAGAGCGGCGAAAAACCTTTGATCCCAAGACCGCACTCACTCATGAGCAGGTTTTTGGCAAGAAGAAATGAAAAGATTTTCCCTGATTTATCACCCCCTGGTGCTGAGGGAAGATCGTGATCGGCTGGGTGAATTTGAGTGGCAGAGAATCGGAAAAGCCATCGAACGGCGCTTGACCACGTTTCCGGAAAGGTTTGGCAAGCCTCTTCAAGGAGATCTTAAAGGGATGTGGTCGCTTCGGGTAGGTGATTGGAGGGTGATTTATGAAATCAGCGGTGAGCAAGTCAGGATTTTGAGGATCGGTCATCGCAGGGAGGTTTACGGGATGAGGGGCCGGGAAATTAAAGATTAAAATTTGGGAAAAGAGATTCTTGGTGAGATAAAAATATAGAAAAGGAGGTTTAATATGCCAGTCAAACATCCAAAACCAGCTATTATTCATTCCAAAGAGAACATCCAATTATTAGAAAGAATTCCTTTGGAAAAAATTTATAAGACATCTGATTCTGAATAAAAAGGATAGGAGGATAATTTATGGTCCAAGATAAAACCATAAAGGAAGCCATCAAACGGCTCAGCAAAGCGGCTCCCGAGGCCATGATAATTCTATTCGGCTCTCGTGCGCGTGGGGAAGCCGGAGAGCGGAGCGATCTGGATTTACTGGTGGTGGAGCCGGAGGTGAAGGCGCGGAGGATGGAGATGGTGAGGCTGAGCGATGTGCTTCGGCCTTTGAAAATTCCGGTGGATATTTTGGTGACCAGTCGAAAGAATTTTGAGGAATGGTCCAAAATTCCGGGAACCGTGATTTACCGGGCCGCGACCGAAGGAAAGGTGCTTTATGATCCAGAAAAAGCAGATTGAATTGTTATTTCTTAAAGCAGCTCAGGATGAATATATTCTTGATAAGACCCTTGATGATCCTGAGGCGCCGCTGGAGATTATCGGATTTCATGCCCAACAAGCCGCGGAAAAATTATTAAAGGCCATTCTGGTTGCAGGAGGGACGACTTATCCGCAGTCTCACCGGATTGCGGAGCTGATTGACTTGATCAAGGCTCAGGGCGTTAAGCTTCCTGAAAAATTTGAAGAGCTAAGGTATCTGACGCCATTTGCAGTGGAATTTAGATATGATGTTTTGCCGGAGGAACCGGAAATGGAGTTGGACCGGGAGCAGGTAAGAGGATTAATCAAAGAATTGAAATCTTGGGCGGAAGATTTTGCTAAAGAAAAATATAAGTAGAAGAATTTAGTTGAGGAGGCAAAAAGAATGGCAAGGGCGAGAAAGAAGGTAAGGGAGGATTACGAGCCGAGCTTTGAGCCGAAGTATCGGCAGGACGCGCTCCGGGCGTATCACACGGTGGAGGGGATGGGGTCGCGGCTGGGCACGATCAGCGAGGATCAGGTTGCCGGGATCATGCGCGGCGCCTGCGACCTTCATATCCATTGCTGGCCGGACCCGCTGATAGACACCGGCTGGACCCAGAGCGACATCGCCCGGCGCGCCACCGACGCGGGCATGAAAGCGGTGCTGTTCAAGTCCATGACCATGCCCACTGCCTTTACCGCGCCTTATGTCCAGGAGATTGTTGACCTTTACGCGGCGCAGAAAGGCATTCCCGCGGTAGCCGTGTTTGGAGGGATTGTCTGCAATTATTATGTGGGCGGACTTTTCCCGGAATCGGTGGAGATGTGTTTGCGCGCGGGCGGGAAAAAGGTCTGGCTGCCCAGCCACGACTCCGCGCATCATCGCCGGGTGATGGGGGAGAAGGGCGGGATTGAGCTTCTGGACGCGAAGGGGAAGCCTCGCAAGGAATTGATGGAAATCCTGGCGCTGGTGAAAAAATTTGACGCGATCCTTGACCCCTGCCACGCCTCGGTCAAGGAGCGGTTCGTGGTGATTGACGCCGCCCGCAAGATGGGGATCAAGAAGATTTTGCTCACTCATCCGAACTGGAATGTGAACCGGGCCACCATTGAGCAGCAGGTGGAAATGGCCAGACGGGGAGCGTTCGTGGGGTTGTTTATGTATTCGTCGGTGCCTCATTTCAACAACCCGAACGGGGACCCGTTTGAGATGCTTGAGATCATCAAGAAGGTGGGCCCGGACCGGGTCGTGATCAGCACGGATTTGGGGACCATGCTCAATGTCCATCCGGTGGAAGGGATGAAGCTGTTCATCAGATTGCTCCTGGCGCTGGAGGTGAAGGCAAAAGACATTGAAAAGATGGTGAAGAAGAACCCGTATTATCTGCTGGGACTGGCATAAGCCGATCCTTGCGGAGATGCCGTTGAGCCTCGAAAGCCGGGGCGCCGGCGGGATCGAGGCCTGCGTCAAACGCCTGAAGGGCGAGCCGGCCGCAGGGGGCAGACCTATGTTGCTCGCAAGAAAATGAATCGCGAGCAAGCTCGCTCGCACAAGAAGAAATTGCGACTAAAGTCGCCCGCACAAGCAGGAAGGAGGAATTAATATGGATGTAAGATCAATCAAGGACAAGGCGCCGACCATGGAGCATCAGGGCACGGTCGCGGTCTGGTGGCTGGTGGAGCCGCGGGAATTCAAGAAGATCACCGAGGGTGGATTCCTGGAACTGGTCAGCGAGTTTGAAGTGGCGGGAGGCGGCTTTGTCAATCCGCATCAGCACCCGACCCACGAGTTCTATTATGTCACCTCGGGCTACGGGATCATGGCGATCGGCAAAGAGAAAAAACGGATCGGGCCCGGAGACCTCGTCCACATCCCGCCCAACCAGGTCCACAGCCTGAAACCGGTCAGCAAGCATGCCGCCATCCATTGCTTCTGCTTTGCCATCGGCGTCAAGGGCGCTCCCAAAATTGATTACACCGGGCATTAAAATTACGCGCGGACAGGGGTGTCCGCGCCAGGAATGACATGCGCATAAAAGGCAACTTCTTAAAGGACTATGTCCAGACCGTGAACCAGACCCCGGAGTTGGACTGGAACAAGTTCCTGACCGAGTCCGACTGGCAGATCGTGCGCAGCATCATCATTCCTTCCCAATGGTATCCGGCCGAGCTGATGGGCAGGATCGGCCGCGGATTATTTGTCATGCGGACCAAAAATAATTACAGCCTGGTCCGGCTCCACGGACGGTCCCGGCTGGATACCGCCTTTGACGAGGAAACCAAAAAATTCCTGACCAAAGCCGACCCGGTTGCGGCCATCCAGGCTTATGTGATGATCGCCCGGCGCTACATTGACGAGGTGAGCATCAAATTGGAAAAGTCCGGCCCGGGATTCGCCATCGTCTGCTGGTATCCGGTGGATGACACCCCCTCCTGGGATCTGTTCCGAGAAATCCAGGCAGGGACCATGGAAAAATTGATTGAATTGAACGGCGGCAAAAATCCGCAAACCAAATTTGCCTCCGAAATCCGCAACGGCCGCGAAGCCGGCATCATCCATCTTACCTGGCAAGGACATAGCCCTTGATCCCTTTATTCGTTCCCGGTTCCTCGCGCCCCGCGGTTTGCTACTGACTTTTTTGGCCGATCTCCGGAATCTGCCTCACTCCATTTTCCCATTCCGAGAACGGCGCTCCGCGCAGGGCGCCCACGATCTTGGCCTGGATGAAGAGGGTGCCGGGATGGGGCGGCTTGGTGTAGTCATAATTCGGGGCCTGGCGCATCGGCTCTCCCCGGCCCATCAGATGACGGTATGCGAACAGGATTCCTTCCGGCATCATCAGAAACCATTGGCTTGGGTATCCATCCCGGACCTTCTTCCGGATCGCCCAGGCCTGGTCGTCCAGTTGGATATATTGAGGCGGGCCGTAGGATTCAATAAAATGGTTGAACCGGAGCGGCATCAGCTTCGGACCGGTGCGGTTGTAAGTGGGGAATTCAAACCGCTGGAAAGAAAAGTTCAGCCGGCGTGAAGCCACATACGCTGCGAGCGAAGTGGAATCGTGGTCCCAGTGCCCGCCTTCATAGGCGCAGGTGATCACCACGCTCGGCTGATATTTCCCGATCAGCTCCGTAACCTGGTCCGCGATCTCGGGCAGATGCTTGACCGCCTGCCGGTCCGGGAACCCGAGCAGATGCCGGTTCTCAACCGGGACGCCGGTGATCTTCGCCACCGATTCCATCTCCGCGGTCCGGCTTTCGCGAGTGCCATACCAGAAGCTGTCCATACCCGCAGTGGTCACCCAGACTTCGTGAACCTGCCATCCGGACCGGAGATACATATTCATCGTGCCCGAGATTGCGGAGTCATCGTCAAAATGACCGAAAACGAACATCACGGTTTTCCTCCCGGTCTGCTCCCCCGGATCCGTGAGCCAGTTCGGTAGCTTGACCGGTTCCTTGGAAAATGCCCGCGGGCAAAGCAGCAGGCCAAAGACCGCTGCCGACAGAAACGCGCCCAAAAAAATTTTCTTCATCCGGGTCTTCCGGTTTCCTTGATCGGCTTGAGCCAGGAAAAAATCGCCCACGCTCCCAGCAAAAGTATCCCCAGAATGGTCGCGAGAATTCCAAGCTTGAAACTTCCGGGCTGAAAATTCCAGACCAGCCGATGATTCCCCGGCGAGGTGAGATACACCCCGCGGAAAGCAAAATTGAATTTAACGGTTTCAACCGCTTTCCCGTCCAGGGTCGCCCTCCAGCCGGGATGATAGCCCTCGGTGGAGCCGAGAACCATCGGCGTGGAATTTTCAAACTCCAATTCCATCCGGTTGATGGAATAATTTATCACCCGGACTCGGTTCAGCCCCAGCGATTCCAGGGAATACGCGGCCTCCGCGATGGTCTTGATTTCCAGCGGAGGCTCCCCAACAACCAGCGCCGGCATCGCCTTGATAATGGAGGCGCGTTTGAAAATCAAGAGCGCGTCCTCCAGATTGTCGTTGACCGAGACCGCGGGGACCAGGAAAAAAAACGGGGATTGGCCGACTACCCGGTGGAACCCGGTATCCATTATTTTCCGGTAAGTGACCGAGGAGACGCTGGCGTAATCGGAGGTCTCGAATTTTTTGTAAACCATTCCGTTGTTTTCAAAATTCGGCCAGGTGTCAACCCGGCTGAGCCGGGTCAGGCGGTCCATCTGCCGGCTCCGGTTTTGGATAGAGTCAACCAGGATTTTGCGCCGGGTATAATCGAAATAATCCCCTGCCAGGTCCAGGTTTGCCTGAACCATCAATCCCAGGTCCAGCCCGGCCAGGAACAGGATCCCGATCGCCCAATATTTGCGGTCGCTCCGGAGCCAGAAATAAAAAGCGAGCAGGAGCGAAATCTGGATCGGAAGGCTTTCCAGGAACAGGTCTTTCAATAGACGGCTGGTCTCGGGGTCCAAAGGCGCCAGCGCAACCGTAAGCGCTGCCGCGAATCCCAGGATCAGGCCGAAGGAAATTAACACCAATAAAATTGTTCGCCGGAATTTTTCCACCGCCCGGGAATCCGAATTGACCAGGTCGTCCAATCCGAACCCGGCCAGCAAACAGAAGAACAAAATGAAAATACCCCGGAACAGGGCAGGGTGCTTGAGGTAACGCAAAAACGGCGCCAACTCGAAAAGCAATCCCCGGAGCATCCCCCGGCTGCCCAGCGAGATCAGCAAGCCGGCCAGGCCGATCCCGGCCAGGATCAGCTTGTCGCGGGATTTTCCGGAGTAAAGCGCGAAGAGCGCGAGCAGGAGCGAGATGATGCCGAAATAACAGTTGAGCATTGTGATTGAGGTCTGGTTCTGGAACACCTCAAGCAGAGAAACGAAGGGGGCGGTGGGCAAGATCAAACTGAGGAGCGCCCAAACCCGGAGCGGATTAAATTCCAGGACCGTCTGATAAGGCAGGCCCTGTTCCCGGCCGCTGTATTCCGCGAAATCGCTCAGCATCGGAACCAGGCTGATCCCGGAAATCAATCCCGCGAGCAGGAACGCCGAAACCATCTTTCCGAATTCCTTGACCAGGTCACGGTTCCAGCCCCGGTCATAAATCCGCTCCGCCAGCCGCGCCGCGACCACCCCCCCGATCAGGAACAGCGCGATCAAATTAGCGGACGGGTTTCCGCCCTGGAGCAGCAGGAAGAGTCCGATCCCGGCGAGCCAGAGGTTGCCCTTGGTTTTTTGATCCAGCCATCCCTGGATCCCGGCCAGGACCAGGGGAACCCAGGCGAAGGTGACCATAATATTCAGATGCTCGGAATGCCCGATGAAAATACCGCTCAGCATATAGCTGGAAGCGGAGAGCGCCGATGCCGGATAAGAGAGCTTGAATTTCCGGGCCAGAACATAGCAGCAAATCCCGGCCAGCAAAAAATGAAAAAGGAATTCGTATTGCATTGAATAGAAGGAATATCCGACGGTCCCGAAGATCAGTAGATGGGGCGGATACCAGAGGTGGCTCTGGGGGTTGGAAAAATGGGGCATCCCGCAATCCTGGAACGGGTCCCAGAGCGGCAGGCTCCCGGAACGGAAAGCGTCATTGGCGAATAACAGGAGCGGGAAGGTCTGCGCGGCCAGGTCATTATGGAAACAGCGTCGCAGGGAGATGAAAGGGAGCAGCGCCAGCGCGGCCAGCAGGAACAGCCAGAGGATCGGCCATTTGGTTTTGAGCGACCATTTCATTTCCTCATTTTTATCACACTTGTCCGGGCTTGACAATTTTGTGATCGGCTGGAAATGATGGTAGGATATTTAACAATATGAAGCGCAAAATGATTTTCGGTGGAAGTTTGATTGGGATCGTCATTTTGGCGACGATTTCGGTCGGTTGCGCCAGGAAAACCGAGGAATTAGGGGCGGTCCGGCAGGAATCGTCCACGGTTAAATTCAACGGCTACAAGCTGAGCGTGTTGGTGGACGCTTCTCCCGAGGAGCTGGAGAATTACCTGACGGATCCGGACAAGTTGAAGCAGGAATTGGGGAAGCTGATCAAGCTTGAGCGGCTGTCCGGCAAAAGATTTTCCCGGGTCGGAGACAGCGCGGATTACCAGTTCCGGGTATTGAATGTGGCGACCGTTCCCTACCGGATGACTATGATCCGATACCAGCCCTTGGATGAAATCTGGTATATGACCGAGACCAAGAACGAGTTTATAGTTTCGGTGTTGCGCTACCAGATGAAGCGGGTCAAGGACGGAACCATCCTGACCGTGCGTTTTGAATTGGAAGAGCCCCAGGACCCGTTCACCAAAGGGATTGACCGGGCGATCAATTTCCAGGAAAGCATTATCAAGGGAACCGAGCAGGGCACGGCGATGATCCAGGCATATTTCAATAAAAATTTGACCGTGCCGGGGTTATTGGAAAAAGGACTGCGCGGGGAGTTTTATGTGTCCTTCTTCAGCTTCAACCGCCTGAGCGTTTTGGTCAACGCCCCTCCCCCAAAAGTACACCGATACCTGACCGACCCGGCGACCTGGAAAAAATGGGAAACCGAATACCAAGTCTATAATATGGGGCCTTGCCTGGTTGATCTCAAGGCCGGGTCCTGCCAGGCCAAAATCAATATCGTGGGCGTGGATTACACCCTGGATTTTTTCAGCGCCCAGCAAGTGCCTGGAAAATTTGTCTCCAGCTACTTTACCTCCCCGGTCATGGGACTGGGTTGGATTAGAACCTTCATCAACCCGGTGGATAAAGGCGCCGATCTCGGAATTGAATATATGGTCCAGATTTCACAAGCCAGCCCCGCGGGAACCCAGTTCCTGATCAACCTCTCCCAATTGCCCAAGATCATCGAAAAAATTATCCTGGACGCAAAGAACAACTGCGAACTTCCGTAACCAGGGGTCGGCAATTTGCAGGTCCTTTTTTGGTTGCCCGATTCCGCAAAGTCTCCCGGGCCTGATCGGCTGACAGCGTTTACGGGAATGCGGGGAGATGGTTTGAGAAAATATGTCGGACCCGGGCCTGGTTTTCGCTTGACAAGGATGGAGGGGTTTGCTAAGTTTGCGCTTGATCAATAAAATTGACACAAACCAAAAAACAGGAGGAAAGCAAGTATGGATTCAAAGGTTCCGAAAAATGTGACGGTTGATGAGTTTTTTAAGGTCTATGTTCCCAAACAATTCCAGGAAACCCTGGGCAATCTGGAAGTGTCGGCCATGGCCGGCAAGGAATTCACGGTGCAGTTCAATATTGACGACAAAAAATATTGCCTGCGGATCAAGGACGGCAAGAACCTGGAAGTGATCCCGGGCGGGATTGACAAGGCCATGCTCGCGATCGGGATCAGCGAGGAATTCTGGAGGGACGCGGTCACGGGCAAAGCCGCGGGCGCAACCGACCAGTTTACGGATCCGCGCCAGGCGGCCAACCTTGATCGTTACAATACCCTGCTCTCCACCAAAGGGACCATGAATGTGGAGTTGTCGCAGCCGGACGGCAAGGTCGCGCCCTTGAAAATGGTGTTTAACGGCGAGTCCAGCCCTAATGTCACCATGCGCATCAGCCTTTCCGACTGGATTGGGATGCAAAAGAAGGAAACCGACGGACAGGCCTTGTTTATGGCAGGCAAGATGCAGGTTGACGGCGATATGATGTTTTTGATTCAGTTGCAATCGCTGATCTAGCCAAGGGTGGTCTGATCGGCCAAGATTTTAATCGTCTGATCCGGAAAGGAGCAGTTATGTCCGGTCTGGAAATAAAAATCAAGGACTTCGCGCGCGCCCAGGGAGTTGAATTGGTGGGCGTTGCCGGGCCGGAACGACTGGACGGGCCGCCTTCGCTTGATCCCGCTTACACGCTGAGCGGGGCGCAATCCATAATTTCCCTGGCCCTGCCTATGAAGGTTTCCGCCATCTACGATTTCCTGGGCAAGAAATCTCCGGCGCCGCATAATATGGATCAACTGCTCGGCAATCAAAAGATGCACCGGATCTGCAAGAGTCTGGAACAATACCTTCAATCGCTCGGTCCTCGGGCAAAAGCGGTCCCGCCCAACAACACCTACCGGAGATCGCCGGATGTGTTCGCCACCCATCCGAGTTTTTCGCACCGGTTCGGGGCGATCGTCGCCGGGATCGCGGCGCAGGGCTGGAGCGGAAATGTGATGACCAGGGAATACGGCGCGGCCGTCTATCTCGGGACCGTGGTGACCGACGCGGTCCTGGCCAGCGACCCGCTCCTGCCTCCGCGATATTTCATTGACAACTACTGTTACAAATGCAAGCTCTGCGACAAGGTCTGCCCGTCCGGAATGTTCCAGGCAGAGGGCGAGGAATATGTGCTCCTGAACGGAGAGCTTCATCCGCGCGGAAAACGGGGGAGTATTGACCTGTGCAACATCTCCTGCTTCGGCCTGCATGGACTTTCGCGCGACCGGAAATGGACCAGTTGGGGCAGGCATTGGATCAGCGCCTGGATCGAGCATGAACCCGACCCGGCCAACAAAAGAAAAATCCGACAGGCCCTGCTGGCCAAGGGTTCCCGGACAGGCGACTCCACGCTCAGATACGATTTGATCCGGCGGCTGGGGAGCATGCTCTGGCCCGAGGATTGGATCAAAGCCATGTCCGGGCTGGAGAACCCGCCGCAGGACGAACTGGAGCGGAATAAGGTTCTGTCCGAATACGCGGAGAAGGTCGGGATCAAGGGACTCAAGGATTTCAATGTGATCACCTGCGGCCAGTGCGCGCTGGTGTGCGGGCCGAACCTGAAGGAGACCGGGGACCGGTATCACTGCCTGATCGAGTCGGGGTTGGTGGTTCCGGGACCGGAGGGGAGGATGGTGAACGCGGCCACATTTGAGCAAGCCCTGGAAATCCGCAAGCAATATCCGCAAAAGATCGGCAAGGCAGAGATGGGCAGAGACGCGCGGGCGGGAGCCAAGCTCTGGCACAAATTTTATTTCGGGATTGAACCGAAATCCATCCTTCAAAACCTGCTTTACCGGCGCAAGCTGAAGAAAGCCGCGGCCAAAGCAGGCAAGTCTTTGCCAACCTGATATAATAACCGGGGAGGTTACCATGCCCATTCTCAGGACTCCGGAGGAGCGGTTTTTAAATCTGCCGGGATTTCCGTTCAAGCCGAACTACACGGAAATTTTCGGGGCGCGCGTGCATTATCTTGACGAGGGATCGGGCGAGCCGATCCTCTGTTTGCACGGCGAGCCGAGTTGGTCTTATCTTTACCGCAAGATGATCCCGGTCCTGGCGAAAAAATATCGCGCGCTCGCCCCTGATTTCATCGGGTTCGGGCGGTCGGACAAGTTCAGCGAGGTTTCCGATTACACCTATCAGATGCACCGCGATACCATCATCAAATTCATTGAGGCGATCAAGCTGGAGGGGATCACGCTGGTGGTTCAGGACTGGGGAGGGCTGATCGGACTCCGGGTGGCGACGATGCTCCCGGAGAAAATCGCCCGGCTGGTGATTATGAACACCGGGCTGCCGACCGGGGAGCACCCGATGCCGGAGCCGTTTATGAAATGGCGTAATTTCGTGGAGAAAACCCCGGACCTTCCGATTGGAATGATCTTCCGCAATTCCACCTTTTTCGGAAAACAAATTTCCGACCGGGTGATCGCGGGATACCAGGCGCCCTTCCCGGACAGCAGCTACCAGGCGGGCGCGCGGGCGTTTCCGCTGATGGTCCCGATCAAGTTGGATGATCCGGCCGCGGCGGAGCTGAGAAAAGCGCGGGACGGGATGATGAAATGGAATAAGCCGGCGTTGGTGATGTTCTCGGACCAGGACCCGATTACCCGGGGCGCGGACAAACTTTTTCGGGCCTGGATCCCCACGGCCAAGGATCAGCCGGAGATTGTGATCAAGGACGCGGGACATTTTTTGCAGGAAGATAAAGGCGAGGAAATCGCGGGGCATATTTTGGAATTCATTGAGCGGACGCCGCTTAGGCGGAAAGGGAAAAGGAATGAATGACTATCTGAATGTTGAGATCAGCCGGAGGAGCCTGTTGGAAATGGCTCCCCGTCTGAAAATCCTCTCTCCGTTGATGCCGGATTATGTTGCCGCCCTGGAAGAGTGGCAGGCCAAGGCCAGGGAATATGCGGAGAAATATATCCGGCCGAACGCCCTGGCGATTGATCTCAAATGCTCAAAAGACCCGCGTTATGTTGACTGGGACCTGATTAAGAAATCCACCCCTTACGGTTTCTTGTCGCTCCTGGTTCCCAAAAGCCTGGGGGGCGGCGGGCAGATGTGCACGGCGTTCGCGATTGTGATGGAAGAGCTTTGCGCGGGATGCGCCGGGATCGCCAATATTTTCGGCGCCAACGCCCTGGGCGTTTCCGGCATCCTGCTGGGCATGGATTTTTATCATTATGACCGGGCGCTTTTTGAACTGGCCGAGGGAGACCGCAAGGGCGAGCCGGTGATTTTCGCCGCGGCGATCACCGAGCCGTTGGCCGGGTCGGATGTTGAGGATCCGGTTTACTTGAAGAGCGCGAAGCTGATGACCGAGCTTAAGCCGGTTAAAGGCGGATACCTGGTGAACGGCCGCAAGGTGTTCATCAGCAACGGGTCCATCGCCAAATACACCACCCTGATCGCGCCGACCGACAAGAAGCGGCCGGTGGAAAGCATGAGCGCGGTCCTGGTCAAGCAGGGCGACCAGGGATTTTCAATCGGAAGGGTTGAGGAAAAAATGGGAATGAAGGGATGCCCGGCCGCGGAGCAGGTGTTTGAGGACTGCTTCGTTCCCAAAGAAAATCTGATTGGCGAGGAAGGAATAGCGGTGAATTTTATTGAGGTTGTGCTCGGGGCGTCGCGCGGGCCGGTCGGGGCGATCGCAACCGGCACGGCGCGCGGAGCGTTTGAGCGGGTCGTGGAGTTCGCGAAAAATCACAAGGCGGGCGGCAGAAGATTGATTGACCAGCAATGGGTGCAGATCAAGCTCGCGGAGATGGCCCGCAAGATTCATCTTGCCCGGCAGGCATATCTGGACAGCACGATGAGCTTTGATTTCACCGGAACCCCCAAATTGATGAGCACCCTTACCACCAAAATGCTCCTGGATCTCACCCCGCGTTGGGTTAGAAAAACCGCTCCCTTTACCAAGTTCCTCCGTTCAAAAACCGTCCAGAAAATAAAGGAGCGGATGGTTGAGAAAGAACTCAAACCCCAAGACCAGCGCGACATCCAGGTTTATTCCTCGCTCGCCAAAGTGACCGGGAGCGATGTGGCGATGGAAGTGGCTTATCAGGCCTTGCAGATCGCGGGCGCGTCCTCCTCTCTCCATCGCTATGAGCTGGAAAAAATTTACCGCGACGCCAAGCTGACCCAGATTTACGAGGGGACCAACCAGTTGAACCGGCACAATATGTTCATAAACTTTTTCCCGGAGGAGGCGGCCCATGCCGAATGAAACGAACCGATATCGGGAGTTGGAACTGAGCGCGTCCAAATTCGCGGCCCGCTGGATTGAGCCGTTCGCCGCGGAGCTTGACCACACCGGCCCGGCTTTCCCAACGCAAGCTTTTGCAGCCGGAATTGAAGCCGGGTTTGACCGGCTGCTTTTGCCGGAAAGCGCGGGCGGGTCTGGATTTGAGCTGTCTGATTTTTGCGCCCTGATCAGGACCCTGGCCCAAACCTGCGCCGGGCACGCGATGGTCTTCGGCGTGCATATCGCCCTGGTCAAATCTCTCTCTGAACTCGCAACTGAAAATTCCCGCGTTTTGCTGGAACGGGTCCTTGCCTCCGGCCGGCCCGTCGGGATTGCGTTGCCGGATATGATTTCGCTGGACCGGATTGAAACCGAGCTCAAGATTGATCCGGCCGCGAAAATTTCCGGCCCGGCCGGGCTTGCGATCAATCTTGCTCCAAATGGTTTTATCATTGCCTTTGCCCAAAATGACAAAGGCGTTCCGGCCGCGCTGATGATTGAAAGCGATGCGAAAGATCTTTTGGCCGGCCCGGAATTGGCCATCGGACTGCGGGCGATGCCGGCCGCGGAACTCAAGCTTGAGGGAAAAAGTATCGGCCGCGCCAACATCGTCTGCGAATCGGAACAGGCGTTAAAATTATTCCGGAGCATCATCGTAAATGTTTGCTTCGCGGTTTCCGCCTCCAGCCTGGGCACGATGGAAAAGGCGTCACAGAAAGCCTTCGCCTACGCCAACGAGCGCTACCAGGGATCCAGGATGATCATTGACCATTCACATTTGAAAAATATTCTCGGAGCAATTTCCGCGAAAGCGGCAGCCGGACGGGGAGCGGTTTTCAACGCCGCTTCGGATCCGGCCGATTTTTTGAGCGCTCTCCAAACCAAGGTCCGGGTCACCGATTCCGCGGTTCAGGTCTGTGCCGATGCCGTGCAAATTTTGGGCGGATACGGATATATGCGGGAATACGGCCTGGAAAAAATGATGCGCGACTCGGCATTGCTCTCGCTGCTTCCGCTTTCCAACGCTAGGGCCGAGCTGGCAATTGCCGATGCGGAAAAGAAAAAATTGGGATGACCAAAAGAGGGGCAAGATGAAAGGGGATTTTTTCAAGGGGATCAAGCAATGGGAATTTGAAGCGCAGGGACGGAAAGGCATGCTGCCGGTATTTTATTATGACAATTCCTCAATGAGCGCGATTTACACGGCCAAGACCTCCGAGGCGAGGAAGCTGCTGCCGCTTAAGGAAATGAACCCGGTGGAATTTTTACCGGGAAGGTGCCTGGTGGCGTTCACCGCCTTTGAATACCGCAAGACCGACATTGACCCCTACAACGAATTCAGCATCGCCTTCCTGATTTCCTACAACCGGGCGCAAATCCCCGGCCTGACCGCGTTGAAGGGATTGTTAGCCAACACCTTCAGCGCCTATGTCTGGCAATTGCCGGTGACCACCGAGATCGCCCGGATCGGCGGGGTGGAGCTTTTCGGGTATCCGAAATTCCTCGCCGGGATCAAGTTCAACCAGGGCAAGGAATGGCGGGAATGCGAACTCTCCGAGGGCAACAGAAAAATCCTCAACTTCCGGGGCAAGGTCCTGCCCGGAAGCCCGGCAAAAGTAACCCGCTATGTCACTTACTCGGTCCTGGACCGGATTCCGCTGGCGGCGAATATTTATACCAATCCGCTGGAATTCAAACAGAGCATCAGCGGCGACGACGCCGCGGTTGAATTGGGGGATCATCAGATCGCCGAGACCCTGAAACAGATCGGCCTGAGCAAGAAGCCGCTCGTTTACCAGTTCTCGCCGCTGACCGAGGTGATCCTGTTTGGAGGGAGAAATTTAATTGACCACTGAAAATTTGCGGGAGAATAAAATGAGCGGAAACGATCCCTATTTAAAAATCTATGAAAAAATTGAACGCGGCCCCCTGGGCGCGCCCAAGGCGGGCGGAGAAGTTTCCCAGGCCTTCCTGGCTTTTTTAAAACTGGTCTATACCCCGGATCAAGCCCAAGTGGTTCAGCAACTGGAGGTTCCTTACAGGTTTAAAAAGATTCCGGAGATAGCCCAGGCCGCGGGCAGGGATGAGGCCGCGGTGAAAAGCGCGCTTGACGCCCTGGCCGGAAAATGCGCGATCATCGGGATCAATGATATGTATTGCCTGCCGATGATTCCGATGCTTCTGAACAACCATCAGTTTTATGCCCGGCTCCAGCCGGAAGACCTGGAGGCCGCGAAATTATACCAGCAGTTTTTTATCAAGGAAGGCTTTTACAAATATTATGAAAGTTCGGAAAAAGGCACGCCGACTATGCGGGTGATCCCGGTGCGGCGCTCGTTGGAGCCGAGCCAGAAAATTCTGGATACCGAAGAGGCGCATAAAATCATTCAATCCGCCAATCACCTGGCCCTGGTTCCCTGCCCGTGCCGGACCCGGACGGAAAAACTCGGGATCCGGGAATGCAAAGATAAATACCCGATCGGGTTCTGCATTATGACCAATGCCTCGGCGCTGGTTTTTGAAAAAGCCGGGTTGGGAAAAAGGGTGACGCCGGAGCAGGCTGCAAAATATTTTGACGAGATGCAGGACCTGGGCCTGGTCGGGATCACGGAAAACTATCAGGACAAAAATCACGATGTGATCTGCTTATGCTGTGATTGCTGCTGCTCGCAGGTGCGGGGAAGGACCAGGTGGGAAAACCCGCTGGCCGTCGCCCCGGCCAACTTCGTTCCGGAAGCGAACGAGGATTGCATCCTGTGCGGGGATTGCGAGGAAAGATGTTTCTTTTCCGCGATCACTCTGGATGAGAAACTGGGGAGGGCCGTGGCGGACCCGAATAAATGCCTGGGTTGCGGAGTCTGCGCCATCGGCTGCCCGCAATCCGCGCTAAGACTCAAAAGGTTGGAACGACACACTCCGTTCGCGGGCCCGCGCGAGCTTTATTCAAAGGTTGCCGAAGAAAATAAGCGCGGGAAAAATTGAGCCGCGCTGCTTAAAAGGGGGGAACAAAATGAGAAATGCGAAAAGGATTTCGGGTTCAATCATAATTTTCTTGCTGAGCCTGTTCTTGGCGGATCAAGCTTTCGCGCTCAAGACCTTTGCCCCGGATGGGCCGTATCCGGTGGGAGTCAGGATAGATCGTCTGCAACTCAAAGACCGGACCGCGCCGGTGATGGTCTGGTATCCCGCGGAAACAAATCCCGGCCCGGTTTATAAATACACCGACAAGCTGGAAGGGGCGGCCCGGCTTAACGCCCCGGTGAAAAAATCCGGCGCGCCGTATCCGCTTCTTTTGTTCTCGCACGGGATGGGAGCGTGCGCCTGCCAGTCGGTTTATTACACGGAGAATTTGGCCAGCTTCGGATATGTGGTGGTGGCGCCGGATCATAAGGACTCGGCGATGTGCCATATTGACGGGCCTCCCGACATTACGGTCGGCCAGATCGCCAAGGCCGCGCTCAAGAGCGGGGGCGACCTTTCCCAAACCGTGTTCGGCCTGTTCCGGTCCAAGTTTGAGGAACTCGGTTATGATTTTTCCTACCGGCCGATTGAAGCCAAGGCCGCGATTGATCTGGCGCTGGCCTGGAACCGGGATCGCAGCAGCCCCTTCTTCGGGATTATGGACCCGGACCGGATCGGCGCCACCGGACATTCGCTGGGGGGATATACCACGATGATGGTCGGCGGCGTGCCCTTCCATTGTGAGGGATCCGCGCCCGGCCCCGAGCAATGCCAAACGGACAAGATCAGCCTGACTGATAATATCAATCCCTGCTGTATGAAATATCTCCAGGGGAAGGACCCCTTTGCGGCCCGCGATCCCAGGGTCAAGGCGATGCTCCCGCTCGGACCCGCGGTTTTTTTCCCCAAGCTGGAACAAGCCGCGAAAGAAATTACCATCCCGGTAATGATCATCACCGGAGACAATCACAAGATGGAAGTGCCGTGGGAACGGATCCGGACTTTTTATCAGAACGCGCCCGCGCCCAAATATTTGATCCGGCTCAGGAAGACCGACCATCTCACCATCTCCGACCTGACCCTGTCCTCCAGTTTTCTGACCCGGCTGCTCCTGCCGGGGTTCCGAGATCACTACCGGGAAAAGGCACAAGCCGCCAAGGACTACTCGGTTGCTTTTTTCAACAAGTATTTAAAGGCCGACAATTCTCAATCCCAAGTCTTGGAAAAGGCGTCCAACCCGGTGGTGGAGTTGTGGTTTGAGAAATGAAAGGAGCTGTCAGGGGATCGGGAAAGAGATGGCTGATCGGCTGGGGCAAGCCGAACAGGAAGAGATGTCTCCGATCCCCTCGGACTTGCGGATGAGCCGAAGATAATCTTTAATAACCTCCAAGGGTAATTGGAGGTAAAAAAACAATGGCGTTAAAAACCGCGTCCGAATATCTTGAGAGCCTGCGCCGGATGAAGCTAAACCTTTTCCTGTTGGGAGAAAAGGTGGAGGATTGGGTTGAACATCCGATCATCCGGCCCTCAATCAACTCGGTGGCAATGACTTACAAGCTGGCCCAAAAGCCCGAGACCAGGGAACTCGCAATCACCGGCTCAACCTTGATCAAGGAACCGATCAACCGGTTCAACTCCCTGTTCCAGAGCGCGGCGGAACTGGTGCTCAAGGTCAAGCTCCAGCGGGAAATGGGACGGAGGACCGGGGCCTGTTTTCAAAGATGCGTGGGCATGGACGCCATCAACGCGGTCTTCAGCGTCACCTTTGAAATGGACCGCAAGCATCAGACCGACTATCACCAACGCTTCCAGGACTGGCTAAAATATGTCCAGCAAAACGACCTGATGGTCCAGGGAGCGATGACCGATGTCAAGGGGGACCGCGGGCTTAGCCCCTCGGAGCAGAAAGACCCGGACCTGTTCGTGCATATCGTTGACCGGTCCAATCAGGGAATCGTGATCCGGGGAGCCAAGGCCAGCCAGACCGGCGCGGCCAACTCGCACGAAATCCTGGTTATGCCCACCCTGCGTCTTTCCGAAAAGGAAAAAGAATTCGCTCTCTGCTGCGCCACTCCCACGGACGCCCGGGGCATTCATCTGGTTTATGGCCGCCAGCCCAACGACACCCGCAAGCTGGAAAAGGCGGACCTGGATTTGGGCAATTTGGGGTTCGGCGGTCAGGAAACCCTGACCATTTTTGACAATGTTTTTATCCCGTGGGAGAGGGTGTTTATGGACGGGGAAACGGATTTTTCCAGCCCCCTGGTGGAGCGGTTCGCGTCATATCACCGCCAGAGTTACGGCGGGTGCAAGTCCGGGATCGGCGATGTTTTGATCGGAGCCGCGGCATCAATGGCCGATTACAACGGGGTGGCAAAAGCCTCTCATATCCGGGACAAGCTCGCGGAAATGGTCCATTTGGTGGAAACCATTTATTCCTGCGGACTGGCCTGCTCCTATGAAGGGGAAAAAACCGCAGCCGGTAATTTCCAGTGCAACATCCTGCTCGCCAATGTCTGCAAGCTCAATGTCACCCGGCTACCCTATGAACTATGCCGGCTCGCGGAAGACATTGCCGGCGGACTCTTAGTGACCATGCCCTCGGAAAAAGACCTCAGGAACCCGGAGGTGGGCAGGCTGGTGGAAAAATATCTGCGCGGAAAGGCCGAAGTCAGCACCGAGGCCCGGATGCGGATGCTATCCCTGATCCATTCTATGACCATGGGAACCACCGCGCCCAGCTACCGGACCGAGTCAATGCACGGAGCCGGCTCCCCCCAGGCACAAAAAATTATGATTGAGCGGCTGGCAAACCTGGATGCAAGAAAAAAACTCGCCCGAAAAATCGCCGGGATTGACCAGAGAGAGGATGTGCTGGAATGACCGCGGCTGACTGCTTAAAAAGGCAGACGCGAAGCCCGAACCGCCATTTTGATCCATTACACCCCGATAAATTCAGGCCTTAAATCCACGGGGGCTTAAGACCGACACCCCTTTCCCGAAACTCCTGATCCAGCTCCTGATTTCTTCCGAGTCGAACAGCTCCATAATCAAAATTACCGAGCCGTCCTTTTGGGTTTTCAGTTTCTGGCTCTTATGCCATTTCCGTTCCGAGATGTAGCGGCTGAGTGCCGCCTGAAACCTGAGCTTAAAAATCGTCCTGGGTTCTCCGCCAAAAATCCCGAAAGCCCCCTCCAGCATCTGCTCCGGATGATAGTCCTTGGGATAGTCAAATTTTTCCTTCAGCTCTTCGCAGTCCTGGAGCCGTTCAATGGCAAAATATAAAGGCTTTTCCCCGTCAACCGGCCTTGCCACCAAATAAAGCCCGCCCTTATACAAGAGCAGGGTATATGGTTCCACAATGTATTCATCAGGCTCTCCGCGGTCGCGGGAACGGACCAGCTTGAGCCGCTTCTGGTAAACCAAGGCCTTGAGCGCGGTATTGAGGATATCGTCATACGCGCTGTAGTCCTTGGGCGCATAAGGCGCGGTAAAGATCTTCAAAGAAAGGTTCTTGAGCAGCTCGCGCTGGGACCCGGGAAGCCTGGACTCAACCTCCGTCATCAAATGGTCCACCTGGGTGGCGAAAATATTGTTCGCGCCCAGCATCTTGAAAATCTCCAAAGAAAGATAAACCGAGACCAGGTGGTAAATATTCGCGCTGGAAGCATCCCCAGTCCGGGGCCGCCGTTTCAACCATTCCTCCTGATGTATCCTCTCAATCACGAACTCCGGCTCTTCCTCCTCCGTTAAAAAATGGTCCTCCATCGCCTTCACATACCGCCGCAAACTCTGCACGGTTATCCCCAGCCGCTCAGCCATGCCCTCAACCCGCACCCCGATGCTGTGCCTGGGCATCTCATCCACCAGCTTGGCCATCCGCAAAGCCGACGGATATGTCGCCCGCCGATAAGACCCCTTCCGCTTAGCTTTCATTTTTTACCTCTTCCCCATAATATCCGATTCCAATATCAACCGTTGATAAAGACATCGGCTATCATACCACAGGAAGAGAACAAGAGATAAAAATGGGGCAAAAAAGGGGGAAAAATGATGGGCAAAAACGAACGGGATAAGATCCATCGCCTGACCCAAGGGATCACTACGGCAAATTGTCAAGCAAAGTTCCAGGCCCTGATCCCGCAGATCATAAAGGCAGAATGGCCTCACGGGGATTTATGTCCCGTGGTGGAAGACCTTAAGCAGCCTTGCCTGATCCAACCCCTGCTGATTAGCAAATTGTCTCAAACCCTTCCCGCATTCAAAGGCCTTTTGGAAAAATTTCTTGCCCTGGCCATCCTCGCGGAACTCCATTACCGGCTCAAGAATAAACGGAAGTTTGAGTCCTATGCCATTCAGGCGGTCAAGGTTATGGCCGAGACCGAAGGCCCGGTTGCCCATGGCTATAAAGAGCGGGATAGGAATGACCGAAAAAAATTGCATACGAAAGAATTGATGAACATAACCTTTTCTGAATTATTCCGCTGCCATCGGATCCGGTCCCGCAAGATGCTGATCCAAATTATCAAGATCATCCGCCGCATCAAGGACTCTAATTTCAAACTTCACTGTTTTTCTGAGCTGACCCGTTTTTATGAAGACCGGGAAGGCAAAGACCCGACCATCATGCGCGAAATGGAAAAATTCCCGGACTCGATCCCGGACCTGCGCGATCAGGGATATGCCGGCCTGCAAGTCGCCTCCATTTACATCAAAGCCAAAAAATATCGCCGGGCCTGGAAATTACTCAAGCCGGATGTCTTTTACATTCGCAACCTCAAATCCAGGCAAGTCTGGATCTGCGACTTATACGCCCGGATGGGAAAATTTGCTCAGGCCCTGGAATACGCCACCACCAATGACAGAGCCCTTTCCGGGATCGCATTTCAATATGCCGAAGCTCGGGAATTCAAAAAGGCCATCGTCCTGTCGCGAAAGATCAAAGATAAAGAGGAAAAGGGCCTTGTTCTTAGATCTGTCGCCGCGGGATACGCCGAAGTCCGAAAATTCAAAAAAGCAATTGCCCTCGCCCAAAGCCTCCACAGCGAGCACCAATCCGTCGCCTTCTCCGAGATTGCCTGCCACTACGCCCTGGCCGGTAAATTTGAAAGCGCGCTTCGAATGGTATCCAGAGCCAAGCCTTCCCTCGATAAGACCTGGGCGCTCCAGGAAATCGCCGTCCAATACGCCAAGAGAAATCAATTTGACAAAGCCTTGGAGATAGTCAAAAAAATCGGTTCTAATTATTCCCCTTCGCTGCCTCCCATTATAGATGTGGCCGATACCTTCATCAAATCCCGATCCCAAGATCAAGCCCTGTTCCAAAAAATCCTGGAGCTCGCACGGCAAACCATATCTGATAAATATGATAAAGAGGAAATGCCCTGGAAATTCAGGAGGCTTCTGTTGCCGGCCAAAAACGGTCGGCGTATAATCGCCAAATAAGCCGTGCAATTGATTGCACAAAAAAGGAGGGCAAAATGAGGAAAGCTAAAGATAAACCGGAGAGTCATTTGGCGAAGAACCTGGCTGTAATCGGTATTGTTTATTCGTTCATCATGGTCGGATTATGTTATTGTGAAGGAGGATGCACGCCTTCCACGCCGCCTAAATCCCAGGCGGATATCAAGCAGGAATTGGTCGCCGGGCCGAAGCCTGTAAATAATGCCTGGGATGCCTCGGTTATAGAAGTGAAGCTTTTTTTAAGGGAGAATCTCAACGATCCGGATAGCGTTCAATACCTTGAGTGGTCGCCGGTGTTCGCTTATGATGAATATTGGTCGGTCCGCTGCAAATATCGAGCAAAGAATTCCTTCGGGGCTTTGATTCTTGCGGAAAAATTGTTCTATATCCAAAACGGCAAAGTTGTGCATTTTGAAGATTATGAGAAATGATATTACTTTCCGAAGGGGGGAGAAGATGAATAAAAAGAAGGAGCTTTTCAAAAAGCAGATCATTGACGATGATAAAGGCCTGAAGCGGATCGTGTGGGCAGCAATTATTGCCTGTCCGGTTTGCCAGGAGGAAGTGGAGGTCATATTTGAAGAGCGGCCATCCAAACTGGAGGAGCTGGAAGCCTCCTTTATGCCCTGCGATTGCTGCCTCAAAAAGCTGGAACACGAGGAATTCCGCGAGAAAATCTTCAAAGCCTCCCTCCGCAAAAAACCTCGCAAAACCATCAAAAAAGGCGCCAAAATCCTGCTCTTTCAGCCCAAAAACCTGAAAGATATAACCGATGACCGGCAATGAACCAGATCATTACTTTTTGCTTGACAAAAAATTAAATTTGAGGCAAGATTATAGCACATATCCTTACAAAGGAGGCTAAAAATGCTAAAGGCAAGAATGGAGATCATTACAAAGAATGGCTTTTCGGCTGACGACATTTTCAAGGTATGGAGGAAGCTCCAAGGAGGAACCTGGTTGTTTGCGAAAAAGGCAAAAGGCAAATATAAAATCTGCCGTCGAGTTAAAGACGGTCGAACAGGCAAAATGATTATTGACACCAAATCAGGCGGAATTATCCTGGAGACCATAGAAGATATCACCTTTGCTACAGTCGAAGACAAATCCAAGGACCGCGATGACCATACAATTTGCGGCCGCTTCATCAATTGGCTGACATCTCATGTAGGTGAAAATATATATTCAATCCTTATTAAGCCTGAGATAAATGCCTGATACATTTCGAGCTTATATTCACTAAAGGTAGAGGAATGGCAGCCAAGAAGCTAGCAAGAGCCAAGCGGGCATTAAAGGCATTTGTTGATCTTCGCCAAGAAACACTCTCTCATGCAGAAACATTACTTGCCGATTTCAACAAAAGCGGCTTGATAAAGTCCTTTCATAAATATAGGGAAAAGAATTTAGCAAAGGCGAAGAAAGCTCTTCAAATCTTTACAGATAATAAGCTCGGCCATTTCGATATCTTCAGAAAGGCAGGTTTTTCCGCAGATGAAGATCCCCTGAGCGATGCTATAGCCGCTCTGCTAGACCCGAAAGAATCCCATCAACTTGGCACATTGCCTCTAAAGAAGTTCTTAGAATCGATATGTTACAAGGCTCCTGCCCGGATTAAGGGAATTATTTCTCATCTTGATAAATCTGCAGAATCTATCCATATTCATAAAAGAATATACTACCCAGGTGATGAAGAAGGATCAATGCCAGATATTGAGATTGCTTCAAGATATTTTATTATTTTCATAGAGCACAAAGCGCCTGGGGGCAGAGAAAATCCAGGCAGGAAATGGCAGACGGAGAAATATTGGGGTGTTTTGGAGAAAAGGGCTGGAGATGAAGGCATACCTAAGAATCGTATCGTGGGAATTTACCTAACTCCTGATGGGAGCCCAGCAAGAAGCAAGCATTTTATACCTGTATCGTTCCATCAATTTGCGCGATCAATTATAGAAACTATTGATAGAGTGCCAGATTGTTCCTGTGCACATTCAATAAGAGCTTTTATGGATTTCTATTCTTGGCTTTAAAAAGGGAGGAATAATATGCAAAATGTCAAATGGAGTAGCGGTGACAAATATCTTGATTTCTTAATCCAAAATTACAAGAGCATCAAAGCATTTGAGGAGATTGTGCGCTATGCTAAAAATCTTTTGGCTTCTTATGTTGATAGAGAAGCTACTGAAGCGATTAAAGATTTAAAATATCGATATTTTGAAAGGAATGGACTCAAAGTTGATGAGGATAATGGGATTATATTTTGGTATGATCCTGATTTTACTGAATGGGATCAAGATTTAAAAAAAGGCAAAGGACCAGTTATTCAATATGAATCTGAGCAGGTGGATATATGGAAATGGATTGAATCGGAAGATCAGGATGAGGCACCATATTTATATTGTTTAGTAGATGTTTCTGGTATTAAGAAAATAAAAAATAAAAACTTATATAATCATGAATGGGCGCAATTATTGAATAGGGATGCAAAAATATTAAGTAAAAAGGGAATATCTATTCAAGAGGAAATATCTTGGGGTAATTTGTTGGCCTACTGGATTCTTGATAAGGAAATAACGATGGAGAAACTGGCAGATCGGGAGCAATTCCGTAAAGCAATTCAGCGAGCTGTAAGGAATTTCACGGATGCGCTTCTCCCAATTTTGCGAAAAGGGCAGAAAATTTCAAAAGATTAAGCACACAGCGATTATGGCTGTAATTCCCGGCGCATTAAACGGGACGGGCGGGAATTTCGAGCATGGTGGGCAAAGAAGCCAGCCGGGGGCTGGTTGGGTTTATGGCCGGGGTATGATATATTGCAGGGGATGATGCGGATTGAGCAAGGAGTAAAGCGGCGGAGAGGGGATTTGCCGGCGTGAGTTTATTGAGATCGTTATTTGACCGGCGCGGCTGGAAGACAATGGTCTCGGAAACCCTGGGTAAAGGCTCGCCCAAGCTTCCGGAGCTGACAAAGGGTTTGAGCCGGGAGATCAACCAGACCTGGCTGGAAGATTTCATTTATGATTTTGTCAGGAACGATTCCGGGAACCGTCTGGAGCAGGCATTTTCCAGCGAGCCGA
>CAIYYW010000358.1 GCA_903930515.1 uncultured delta proteobacterium
GCAGTTTCTCCGGGACGAAGGATACGCTCCGCTCCTGGCGGCGGATGCCGATGCGGCACTGCATCAGATCGAGGTTCATAAACCGGAAATCGTCTTTCTGGATTATCGGCTCCCCGGGCGGGACGGATTGGAGATTCTCCAGGAAATCAAACAACGGGATCCGTCTATGGCCGTTGTGTTCATGACGGCCTTCGGGGAAATGGATGTGGCGATTAAAGCCATGCAGCGGGGCGCTTATGAGTATTTGACTAAACCCCTCGATCTGGATGGTATCGAACAGAGAGCCGAGCCCAAATGTGTTGATCTTGCGCCGCTGGCCTTCCGAATCACCGTTGGTGATCAATCCCAGCTTGACTCCCTGGCTTCTAAAGTGAGTGATCGTTTCGACTGCTCCCGGGAACAGAATAATGGAGGTTTCGCGCCGGGCTGAAAAGGCGTCGGCAATCTCGTCTGCCAGGGCTGCCTGGGTCTTGGCGGGCTTGGATTCCTGCTTTTTACCCCCGGTTTTCTCCCCGGGTTCAATCATATTGTTAAGCATATGATCCAACTCTTCGGTTTCTTCTCCGGGTTTCTCGCTGACCACCGCCTGGTTCATCGCGTTCTCCAACTCGGCCTCGGTGCTGTCCCCGGGCTCTTCCTCCGGCTCCATGGCCGGAACGATTTTCGGCCGGGAGCTTTCTTTTTTCTCGACTTTTTTCAAGGTCAGCCCCAAATCCGCGGCGATCACCTTGACCATATTTTCGTCAATATTCTTTTGCTTGAGCAGGTATCCCTCGAACAGGCAATTGTCGCTGATCACATTGATCAGCCTGGGGATGCCGCGGGAATAAATATGGATCAGGTCGAGGGAGCGGGGACCGAAGAACTGGCTTTTCGCCCCGGCCATCCGCAGCCGGTGGTTGATATAGCCCTCGGAGGATTCTCGGTTAAAACTCTCCAGCCGGCATTTGATCGCGATCCTTTGCGCCAGCGGCTCATCCAAATGCAGGTGATCCTCCAAATCCGGCAGCCCGAAAAAGACAAAAGTGATCAGCTTGCCGTCCATCTCCAGGTTCAACAGCCCGCGGAACTCTTCCATAATGTCCTTGCTCCGGAGCATCTGCGCCTCGTCCACCAGCACCACCGCCTTTTTCCCTTTGTCGTGCAGTTCGATCAGGCGGTTGTATAATTGATTCAGGAGTTTCAATTTTTCCGGAGCGGGATTTTCAATGCCCAACTGCCGGGCGATCCTGTTCAGGAGCCAGTCCGCGGTGATCTGGGAATGGATGATCACCAAGAGCGCGGATTCGTATTCGGCCTCGGGCAAATTATCCAGCATCCATCTGGCCAAAATAGTCTTGCCGGCCCCGATCTCGCCCAGGAGCACGGCCAGGCCCTTCATCGTGTCCACCGCGTACATCAGTCGGAGCATGGCCCGGGAATGCTGGGCGCTGTTGAAATAAAACTTCAGGTTCTGCGCCTGGCTGAACGGCTCTTCTTCCAGTCCATAAAACGCCAAATAATCCATTCTCCGCTCCCGCTACCTAGACATAGCTGATCTTCTTGCTCTTCTTCTTCTTTTCTTCTTCCAGTTTTGCCTCTTCCGACTTGGACCCCTCGGTCCCGGCCGGCTCGTTCAGCGCCGCGCTCTCCCAACTGATCCCCTCCCGGCTCGGAGACTCCGGAATTTTCGGACGGACTCCGCCCAGCCTCCCCTTAACTTCCTCAATTTTAGACCCGACCTCGCGGAAGCCCGGATCCAGCGACTGGGTTTTTTCAAACATCTTCAAGGACTTGTTCAAATCCCCCAGCCCCATCCAGGCCTGGGCCAATTCGTAGAACAAGGCGGTTTTCTCCTTGTCCGTAATCTTCGGAAAATTGATCCCGCTCTCAAATTCCTCGATCGCCTTTTCGAATCTACCCCGCTCGGTATAGCAGAGACCGAGCATCA
Organism: uncultured delta proteobacterium; assembly: GCA_903930515.1. Lineage (GTDB taxonomy): Bacteria > RBG-13-61-14 > RBG-13-61-14 > RBG-13-61-14 > DRUE01 > CAIYYW01. The sequence continues at coordinate 1,931 of CAIYYW010000358.1, forward strand.
GGTGGCAATCCGTGACATTATGGCCGGCTTTCAGGGCCACCCGGAATTCCTGATCCGCGTCGTCATACAACCCCATCTCTTTATAGGCGATCCCGAGATCGTAATGAGTGGCCGCGTCATCATCGCTTACCACCTTGCTCACCCCGTCCTTGAACGATTTGAACATATCGTTAAAGCC
>CAIYYW010000359.1 GCA_903930515.1 uncultured delta proteobacterium
AAGCACCGCTTCGCCCGTACACGCGAGTTTTTCCAGAAAAACTCGCATGCCCCTATATATAGGAAAATCGTAACATAGAGAATCCTGAATATATTTGCGATAAGCCCTTGAATAATCTCTTAAATCCCGGATTTCAGGCCTAAAATTAGAGAAACGCAATGTTCAGCTATACTTAACGAAAAATATATTTTGCCGCAATTTCAAGGGCTTGGAGAAAGGGGCAAATTGTTAAGTTTGACTGAACGATATTTTTGATTTGTCCGTGACATCCCGCTCCAAGGCGGGATCTGCGCTCAACCCGTAAACTCTTAAGCTGCAAATGAAGACCTGCCAAATGATTCATAGCTCCTTCCGCAGAGGCTGCAATGAGCGGAGCGGAGCGAAGCTCGTTACAAGGGGGTTGACACTAACTTAAATAGTGGCATAAGTATTGGGTACAGGTCGGGTTAGATGGAAGTTTTTAAATATCATATTTATTTATGCGCGCAACCCAAGCCGGAGTGGGCTTTGTCATGCGCCGGGTGCGGAGCGGAGCAAACCCTGGCGGAGTTGCGCTCGCAGGTGAGCAAGTCCGGCCTTGATAGCGAGGTTCAGATCACGACCTGCGGCTGTCTGGGGTTGTGCGAAAAGGGCCCGAACCTGGTTATTTACCCGGAGGGGGTCTGGTATTGCGGGGTCACTTCGGACAAGGTGGCGGAGCTGGTGGCAAGCCATTTGAAAGCCGGGAAACCGGTGGATGGTTTTGCGCGAACGGACTTGGCGGGAATGAAGCGGGAAATTATTGAGCATCTGCTCAAGGTCAAGGCCCGGAAGGAATATATGGACCGGTCGGGAATGCTTCCGGAAGGGGTCAACAATCTTATGCGCGGTTTTATGGAAAGCCGGATTATGCTCAGCGCGATTGAGCTGGATATTTTCAGCGCCATCGGACCGGGATCGTCCGCCAAACAAGTGGCGAAAAGAATCAAGGCTGATCCGCGCGGCACCGAAACCATTCTCAACGCCCTGGCCGCGCTCAAGCTTCTGTCCAAGACCGGCGACCGATTCCACAACACCCCCGTGACCGCCCGGGATCTGGTTGCGGACAGTCCCGATTGCGGGAGGCCGGCAATGATGCATACCGTTCATCTCTGGCATCGCTGGTCAACCCTGACCGAGGCGGTGAAAAAAGGCACGGCCGTGGAATTAGTGGAGATGAAAAAGCGCGATCCCAAAGTGACCCGGGCCTTTATCGCGGCAATGCACAAGAACGCCTGGTTCAGCGCTCCCCTGGTCGTCTCGGCCATTGATCTCAATGGGGTCAACACCTTGCTGGACCTGGGCGGAGGCTCCGGCGCCTATGCAATCGCCTTTGCGCGGAAAAAGCCGAATTTAAAAATCACCGTCTTTGACCTGCCCAATGTGATCCCGCTCACTCGTAAATATATCGCTCAAGCCGGGCTGGAACGGGTGATTAAAACTCAAGCCGGGGACCTGCTCAAGGATCAGCCGGGAAAGGGCTCCGATCTGATTTTCGCCTCAGCCATCTGCCATATGTTAAGCCCGCGGGAAAATATCTCCCTGTTCAAGCGCGTCCGGAAAAGCCTTAATGCTCACGGCCGGATCGTGATCCAGGATTTCATACTCCAGCGCGATAAAATCTCCCCGCGATTTGCCGCGGTCTTCGCCCTCAATATGCTGGTCAACACCAAGGCCGGCGGAACTTATAGCGGCAAGGAATATCTGGACTGGCTGGAAAAAGCCGGGTTTGCGCAGGCCAAGATTCAATCCCTCCCCGGGCCAACCTCCTTGGTCATTGCCAAAAAAAAATAAACCGGCTTGCGGTTTCAAGGGATCCGGTCACGGCTTCAAGCGGCCGGATGCTGGATTATTTCGCTTAAACCGCTATCCTTGATCTGCGCGGAATGCGACTGAAGGAGGATTGGGAATTGAAAATGAGAAATATGGCAGTCAAAGCAGTTTTAATCTGTGCGCTGGTTTTATCCTTCTCCCTGAAAAGTTACAGCCGGGAACCAAGGGATTGCTCGGCCCCGGTCAAGACCGCCGAGGGATTGGTCAAGGGGATGGCGGACCCGGAAGCAGAGGCCTGCGCCTGGAAAGGGATCCCATATGCGGCCGCTCCGGTCGGGGATTTGCGGTTCCGGGAAACTCAGCCGGCGTTGGCCCGGACCGGAACCTTGGAAGCGGATCAGGTCGGGATGTCCTGCCCGCAAGTGGAGCATTTTACTTCGGGCGGAAAATCGCGGGGATTTTCCGAGGACTGCCTTAATTTAAATATCTGGTCTCCGAAACCAGCCGGCCAATTCCCGGTAATGGTCTGGTTCCACGGCGGAGGGTTCCAGCAGGGAGGCGGCGGATACGATATGTATCGCGGGTCGTTTTTGGCCGGAGAAAAAAATGTGGTGATCGTAACCATCAACTACCGGCTCGGCTCGCTGGGATTTCTGGCATTGCCGGAATTGAAATCAGAAGACCCCAACGGGAGCGCGGGCAATTACGGAATCCTGGACCAGGTCCAGGCCCTGAAATGGGTGCGCGACAATATCGCCGGGTTCGGAGGCGATCCCGCCAATGTCACCATCTTCGGCCAGTCCGCAGGCGCGATGAGCGTTTGCGCGCATCTGGTCTCGCCCCTTTCCCAGGGACTGTTCCAGCGCGCGGTCGTGATCAGCGGCCCGTGCGATATGTTCTTCACCCTGGACCAGGGATATGAGCAGGGGAAAAGCCTGCTCAAGACCGTTGGCTGCCCGGAGCAGGGGCCCGATGCGGTCAAATGCCTGCGGGCAAAAACTCCCGCCGAAATTTACATCAAGTCCCCCAACCGGCTGTTCGCCCTGGGGATGACCTGCGCCCCTCATATTGACGGCTATGTAATTCCGGACCAGCCGATCAAGCTGATCCAGCAAGGGAAATATAACCGGGCGCCGCTGATGATCGGGAATATGAAGGAAGAGCTGAAGCTTTATACGATGATGATCTCCGGGATCGGACTGGTCCCGCCCGCCTTGATCACGGCCTTAATGCGCAAGCTGATGGGGGATAAAACGGATGAAATCCTGGCCCTGTATTCATATAAAGATTACCGCCGTCCGGCTGACCTGTTCATCGCAACCGGGAACGACCTGGTCTTTGGCAGCGCGGCCTTTCAGATGGCCGAGGCGATGAGCAAAAATAACCCGGTTTATCTCTACCGGGTGGACTGGAATGACACCAATTTTCCCCACAAGATGGGATCGTTCCACGGAATGGATGTCCCGCTGGTGTTCGGAACCCTCAATACCAACACCGCGATGGTGAATATTATGGCGAACAAAAAAGCCAAGGAGCGGGCCAAGCCCCTCTCCGACCAGGTGATGAGCTATTACACCAATTTCGCCCGGACCGGAAACCCGAACGGAGAAAACCTGCTCTTATGGCCGGCCTATGACCCGAAAAATAAATCCCGGATCATCTTTAACAACCCGGTCACGATTTCCCCGCTCTCGGACCAGGAAGTCAAGCGGTTCCAGTATTTCCAGCAAAACCCGCCCAGCCAGATTGTTCCCAAGGGAAAAAACCAATAGATTTTTTCCCTTAATCCGGGCGACGGAGGTCTGGGGACGGGAGCGGGAAAGGATCCGTTTTTTATCGGGATCTTGAATAATCGCCCAATCCGGTTATTATCGTTTTAGAGAAGTTGGTTATGCCGGCAGTTTTTTCGCTCTTGATTCTCTTGATTTTGCCGCACTTTAAGCCGACCTCGACCGGAAAAATCGCGGATGTTAACGGAGGAATTTGCTTTATGAAGCTGGGAATTATGGGACTGGCCGGCTCGGGCAGGTCCACGATATTTGAGGCGCTCACGCAGAACCACGGCGCGGAAAGCCGCAAGGTTGAGGACCGGACCGCGTCGGTCAAGGTCCCGGACTTGAGGGTGGACGACCTGGCGGCATTATATCAACCGTCCAAGATCACCTATGCCCAGGTTGAGTACCTTTTGCCTGCTTTTACCACCGGGGCCGAGCGTAAAGAAGGCGCGGATGTCTTCAATTATGTTCGCAATTGCGACGCGCTTTTGCACATCGTTCGCAATTTCTCCAACAACGGCTCGGGTCCCGCAACCCCGCGCGAGGATTTCCTCAAACTGGAGCGCGAGCTGATCTTCTCGGACTTCCTGGCGGTGGACAAACGGGTGGAACGGATGAACGCGGAGCGGGCCAAGAACAAAAAAATAGACGAGCAGGAACTGGAGCTTCTGACCGAGTGCCGCAAGGTCCTGGAAAAAGACGCTCCGCTCCGGAGCCGTCCCGAACTGGCCGGCGCGCCCAAGCTCCGGGGCTATGCCTTCATCTCCGCCAAGCCCATGCTCGCCCTGTTCAACAACGATGACTCGGATACCACGGCGCCTTCGCTGGGCGACTGCTTTCCATCCGGACCTTGCGAAGTTGTGCGGGGAAAGCTGGAGCGCGAGTTGGCGCAGATGCAGGCGGAGGGCGCCGCGGAATTCTCCCGGGAGTTCGGCATAGAGCAGTCGGCGATGGACCGCGTGATCCGCCGTTCCCATCAGCTCCTCGGCCTGATCAGCTTTTTCACGGTCGGCGAAGACGAGGTCCGGGCCTGGACGGTCAAGCGGAACTCCACCGCAGTTGATTCCGCCGAGGCCATCCACTCGGACATCAAGAAAGGTTTCATCCGGGCGGAGATCGTGAGCTACGACCACCTGATCCGGTGCGGCTCCGAGCAGGAGGCCAAGCGCAAGGGTTTATCCCGGCTGGAGGGAAAGACATACCTGGTGCAGGACGGCGATATTATTTGCTTCCGGTTTAATGTCTGACTTTTTCGCGTGTTTCCGGTTTGATGGTTTTTCCCAATTCTTCCGAGGCCGATTTAGTATCTATATCCTTGACCAAGACCCGCCCGGAAGCAGAGCTGGTTTTGGCGCGGGCGGTGTTAGCCCGTCCATACTTCATCCGGGCGACGGAATAACCCGCGAGCAGGACTAAAAACAGGCACATCAGAATCATTATCTGTCTTGATTTCATTTGAGCATCCGCCCCATCCGGGTGAGGTTCAGGTTTGACTGCCTGGGTTGGCGTTTTCTCCCGCAAACATTTAATCACGATTTTTCCCCCATTTTCTGCCCGCAAGACCCTCCCGGGGTTTCTCTTTCAATCGGATCCCGTTTTTCCATCTATAGGTTAGATGCCGGGAACGGCTGAATAATGGCAGGATAATTTGGATCGCCGAATTTAGGAGGCCGCGTCCGAAACGGTCTTTTAAACCCTTTGCCGGTCATTGGCTTGCAACCCTGGCCGCATTTGTGGTATATAGAGGCAAAACTTTTTGGGCGGTAAGAAATAAGAAATGAAGCAAAGACGGGTCAGGATTTTAGTGGCCAAGCCCGGCCTGGACGGGCATGACCGGGGCGCGAAAGTGGTTGCGCGCGCCTTGCGGGACGCGGGCTTTGATGTCATTTACACGGGTCTTCATCAGACCCCGGAGATGATTGTGGAGTCCGCGGTCCAGGAAGACGCGGACATCATCGGTTTGAGCATCCTCTCCGGCGCGCATCTGACCATTTTCCCGGAGGTCCTGCGTCTGCTTAAGGAAAAAAAGGCCGGCCACATCAAGGTTTTCGGGGGAGGGATCATTCCGCCCGAGGATGTGAAAAAGCTGAAGAAGTCGGGCGTGATGGAAATATTTCTGCCTGGAGCCAGCACCGACCGGATTATTCAATTCGTGAAGGAAAATTTTCAGGAAAAGCAGCGCTGAAATATAAGTGAAGGAGGCAGGGATGGCAAAAAGCAAGGCCGGCCCCGGAAGAATAAGCTGATGAGAAAAAAGAACGGCATCCTGGCGCTGATCATTTTGCTTTGCGCCTGCGCCCAGGCGCCGCTCGGGATCAATGACGCGAACCTGGCCCCGGTGGAAATCAGCGATCAATTCCCGGCCGGGCAACTCAAGGCCGGAGTGGCCAGTGTGGATGTCTCTCCTTCCCGGCCCCAATACCTTGCCGGGTTCGGCAATAACCGGAAAAGCACCGGCATCAATGACCCGATTTTCGCGCGCGCCGTGGTCTTTGAGCAGGGCGGGCAAAGACTCGCGCTCGTGAGTATTGACGCAATCGGGATCCAGCGCCACCACCTTCCGCAATATTTTGACAAGATCAAGGAAGTCCCGGCTGACCGCGTGATCATCGCCTGCACCCACGATCATTCCGCTCCGGACACCATGGGCCTCTGGGGAAAGGTTTATGCGGTTAGCGATGGCAGAGACCTGGAGTGGATTGAATACCTGGCAAGCAAAGTCGGAGAGGCGGTGGATCAAGCCGCGAAAAGCGCCGAGCCGGTGGAGCTGGTGTTCGGCAAAGGACAGGTGGCGGAGCGCGGGGTCGTGAGGAATGTCCGGGAGCCGCAGTGGCTGGACCGGGAAGTGGGAGTGATCGGAATCTTTCCGCTCGCGTCAAAAACCCCGAAAGCGGTGCTGGTGAATTTCCAGATGCACGGCGAGACCCTCTGGGGGGAAAATACCATCATCACTCCCGACTGGCCTGGATTTATGCGCAAGCGTCTGGAAGAAATGTCCGGAGCGCAAACCGCAATCCTTTTCAACGGCGCCTTCGGGGCAATGGTCACGGTGGATAATTTGATTGACCGGAACGGGAACGAGGCCCACACCTTTGCCGAGGCCGACCGGGTCGGGACCGCCATAGCCGAAACCGCGAATTCCGCGCTCAATTCCGGGGAGCGGATCAAAAATCCCGGACTGTTCTTCGCCCGTAAAATTTTTTATCTCCCCTCGGATAATCCGCTTTTTAATTTCTTCTCCAACACCCCGCTGATCACCCGGACTTTTTATCGCGGACATCTCCAGACCGAGGTGAATTATATCCGGATCGGCCCTCTGGAAATGCTCACCTTTCCCGGAGAGGCTTATCCCAAAATCGGCTTGAATGTCAAACAAAATATGACCGGGAAATATCATTGGCTGATCGGCCTGGCCGATGACGAGCTGGGATACCTGATCTATCCCTGGGATTATTACAACCGTATATATTCATACGAAATCAGCGCCAGTATGAGCCCGCGCTGGGGCGGATTGCTGGTGGAAAAGCAGGCGTTGGATTTGGCGAACAAATACTCCAAATAATTCAGGAGAGGCGATTGAAAAAACTGGACCAGGTCAGAATCGGGATTATCGGCTGCGGCCGGATCGCGGACCTCAATATCCTCGGCTACCTTGACCATCCCAAGTGCGAGCTGGTCGCGGTCTGCGACCTCAATCAGGAACTGGCCAAAAGCCGGATGAAGGAATGGGGCGCGAAAAAGTATTACACCGATTTGGAAAAGCTGGTCTCGGACCCGGAGATCAACGCGGTGGAAATCCTGCTCCCGCATTCGTTACATCTCCCCGCGGTGGTCTCGGCTGCCCGGGCCGGGAAGCATATCTCGCTTCAGAAGCCGATGTGCATTGAATTGTCGGAAGGCCGGGCAATGGTGGAGGAGGCGAAGCAGGCCGGGGTCTGGTTTAGGGTTACCGAGAATTTTATGTTCTACCCGCCTTACCGGATGATGAAGCAAATGCTTGACGCCGGCGAAATCGGAGATCCGCTGTCCCTTGACATTAAACTCGGAGGAGGCGCCGGGGGATGGTGGGTTCCGCTCAAGACCTGGCTCTGGCATATCTCTCCGGAAAAATGCGGAGGCACGCCCGCGGTTTATGACGACGGGTATCACAAGTTGAGCATCGCCAAGTTTATGCTCGGGAACATTGAGAGCGTGAAATGCTGGCTGGATTTCACCTTCGGCGTGGTGGATATCCCGTCCCTGGTGACCTGGAAGCACAAGAGCGGACAGGTCGGGGTCTGGGAAGTGGAGACCGGGGTGAACCTGATGATGAACCATAAATATTACGGCGCGGACGAATGGGTGGAAATCACCGGGACCAAGGGTGTGCTCACCGCGACCCGTTGCACCAGCCGCTTGATGGAAATCCCGCCCCTGATCCTTTACAAGGACGGACGGCATTTGGCCATTGACGACATCCGCGACGACTGGGGGGACAGTTTCCACGATGCCGGCTGGCATTTCATTGACTCCCTGATCGCGGGCACACAGCCGGACCTTTCCGGAGAGGACGGGCTATACCTGATGAAGTTCTGGAAAGCGATCTGGAGGAGCACTTGCGAGAACCGGGAGGTCCGGCTGGAGGAGATCAAGGAGGAAAAGGAGCCGGCCAATGCCTGAATTCCTCGCGAACCTGCTGGCCCGGATCGCCTTTCCGCTGATCCGGTATTGGATTTTACGCCGCTCGGATCGCCGGCTGGCCAAATCCATCCGGGTGATGCGCCGGATCGCTTTCGCGTTCACCGGGGATCAGATGGTTTTAACCGCGCTGGCAGATGCGGCGGAAATTTTTGAACAGGGCGGATGGGGGACCGAGCTGTTGAGAAAGATGGTGAGGGAGACAACCCCGGAATACGCGATTACGATTTTGCGTTCTATTTTGAGGAAGGACTGAATTGGAAAAGCTGGATCGGGTGAAAATCGGGATCATCGGCTGCGGCCGGATCGCGGACCTCAATATCCTCGGATACCTGGACCATCCCAAGTGCGACCTGATCGCGGTCTGCGATCTCTCGGAGGATCTGGCCCGGCAACGGATGAAGGAATGGGGCGCGAGAAAATATTACACCGATTTTGAAAAGCTGGTCTCGGACCCGGAGATCAACGCGGTGGAAATTTTGCTTCCGCACCGGTTGCACCTTCCCGCGGTGCTTTCCGCGGCCAAGGCCAAGAAGCATATCTCCCTCCAGAAGCCGATGTGCGTGGATTTATGGGAAGGCCGGAAAATGATTGAGGCGGCCAAGGAAGCAGGGGTCTGGTTCCGGGTCACGGAGAATTTTATTTTCTATCCGCCTTACCGGTTGCAGAAGCAATTTTTGGATTCCGGAGAAATCGGCGAGCCGCTCTCTGTCAACATCAGGCTCTGCGGCGCGGCCGGGGGATGGTGGGTTCCGCTCAAGACCTGGCTCTGGCGGCTGGACTTGCAGGAATGCGGGGGCACCCCCAGCGTTTATGACGACGGCTATCACAAGCTGTCCATTGCCAAGTTCCTGCTCGGAGAAATTGACACGGTCAAAACCTGGATTGACTTCACCTTCGGATCAGTGGACACGCCCGCGCTGGTAAGCTGGAAATATAAAAGCGGTCAGGTCGGGGTCTGGGAGGTCACCACCGCCCCGAACCTTCTTACCAATGGAAAATATTACGGCGCGGACGAATGGGTGGAAGTCACCGGCACCAAGGGCGTGCTCACGGCGAACCGCTGCACCAGCCGGTTGATGGAAATACCGCCGCTGGTCCTTTATAAAGATGGAAAGCACCTGGCCATTGACGACCTCCGCGACGACTGGGGAGACAGCTTCCACGATGCCGGCTGGCATTTTATTGACTCGCTCCTGGAAGGCAAGCAGCCTCTGCTCACCGGCGAGGACGGGCTTTACCTGATGAAATTCTGGAAAGCGATCTGGAAGAGCCACTCTGAGAACCGCGAGATCAGAATGGACGATCTTGGCGAGGATGATCGTTAAAATGCCGCGATTTTTGCAAAAAGCGATTCCCAACCTGATCTTCGCCGGGTTCCGGTGGTGGCTGCTGATCAATTCCAACCGCAGTCTCGCGTTCCAGTTTAAGCTCGCCCAGCGCGTCGCCTTCGCAATTACCGGGGACCGGTTTCTGAAAAATGTGATCGGCGAATTGGCGGAAATTTTTGAACAGGAAGGCAAAGAGGCTGAAACCGCGCGCAATTTGTTCCGGCAGGCGGACCGCGAATATTCAGCCGCGATCGTGAGAAGTTTTTTGCAGGAGGACTGATGGGATTCTGGCAAAGACTGACGAAATTGGAAGACCGGGTTGACCCGGTCCGGGTGGCGCTGATCGGGGACGATTCCAGGGAGCGCAAGCTTCTGGAAAGCGCGTATCGGCAAAATCCCAAGACAGAAATTGTCTTTTCCGGCTCCGGCGAAGATCTGCCAAAAGCACATAAACAGGGAGATGCGGAGTTGGTGGAAATATTCGCGCCTGCTGAAAAAAGGGCGGAATTGGCCGGGCAATTCCTTGAGGCCGGGTTCAATGTCTCGCTCGGAATGCCCTGCTCGCTGGAAGCCGGGGAAACCGATGCGCTCAAATCCAGGGGCGAGTTGAGGGGAAAACAGGTCCGGGTCAGGAACCACTGCCTGTACTACCAGCCGTTTCAAAAAGCCCGGGGGTTGCTGGACCAGGAAAAAATCGGTTACGCCACCATGCTCAGATTGGTGGTGAAGCGGAACCAGGCGCCGGATAAAAATTTTGACCGCGGAAAGTGGATCCTGGAAAACGAGAGCGGATATTTGGCGCTGGCGGAATTTTTTTACGGGCCGATGGAAAAGATTTTCGTGACCACCGGCGCGAGCGGAGATAAAACCGTCGGATCCTTTTTGATCGGCTTTAAATTCAAGACCCCTCACCGGATGGGATACTTGCTTTCGGATTTCGCGCCCGGGCTTCAAATCCGGACTTTCACCGAGCCGGTCTTCCGCCAGGTCTGGGCCACCGGCACCGCCGGGGTGATTATGGTCAACCGCGGGGAGGGCCAGCTCTGGAGGGCGCCGGTCTTATGGCTCCGGGCGAAAAATTATTCGCATACTTATGAAGACCTGAAGGACGGCTGGGAAGAAATATATCCGGCGATGGTCAACGACGCGGTGGGCGCGCTTAGGGAAAACCGGCCCCTGATCTCCGGGCTGGCGTCCGCGCAACGGGGGATCCGGATCGCGGGCGCGGCCAAAAAGGCCATGGAACTGGGACAGGAGATTGTGATTTAGATCACAATTGACCGGCTATTCCACGATCCCGCTATTGATCAGAACCCGGTAGAGGTTTTCCGCGATCCATCCGTATCCGGGAGGCTTGGGATGGATGTCTTCAAATAACACCTGGTTCCGCAATTCCAGGTTGAAAGTTCCGTCCGGGGCATAAAGGCGGCTCTCAAAATAAGCATAATTGTCCGCCAGGGGCGCGCCCATTTTTTCCGCCACCTGTCTGGTCAGTCCGTTGGGCACCTCGTAATTATGCTCGCGGTCTCCGGCATAGGTCATCAGCACAATCGCCACCCCATCCGCCCGGCAAGATTCCACGATCTTGATCAAATCCTGGATAAACCGCCTCTGGATCCCCCGGAGTTCTTCATTTCCCGTGACCGGGTAGCCGCGTCCGCGATGCACGATAATCTCTCCGGTGTCGCGGCGGCGGACTACCCAGTTGGAATCATGCTGAATGCCCAGGGCATAGACCATCGAGACCAATTTATACAATTTCAGGCCATATAAAAATTTCTGCGCCAAATTTTCATCCTGGCCGGACACATTCCAGCGGTTGTTCACCCCCACCATTACCACCAGGGCCGCGGGATGATATTTCCTGAAAATGCGGGGAAGGTCGTTCAGGATTTCGGTGGAGTTCTGCCCCGGAGCGCCCAGGTTGATCACCGTGTAATTTTTTCCGTTCCGCCGGAGCAGCTTTTCCAACTGAGCCGGATACGCCTGTTCCGGCTTGAGGTATAGCCCATAGGTGTTGGAATCGCCGATGCAGACCATCACCCGGCTTCCCGGCGCGATCCCCTTTTCCCGCGCCCGTCCGAAAACCAGGCCCGCCAGCTGAAGGACCAATTCAAACAGGACCAGGAATAGGAGTACCGCCAGCGCGGAAAAAATCAACCGCTTGAAAATTCCGCGGCGCGCGTTCCGTGCTTTTTCCGGTTCCGGGTTTGCCATTCCCCGATATTATAGATTGAATCCGGCCGCGGGCAAAATTTTCCGGGCCGCCGGAGCCGGGGGCCGGTCGCGCTTACTTGACAATCAAAAGAGGATATGTTTTATTTACCGGCAGGTTTCGGCATTGTTTTAATGATCCCACCGAAAAATTTTCAAAAGGAGGACTAAAGAATGAGCGAGGGTATTCCCAAGGGCGGAAGTTTCCTGGTGGAGAAGGTCGGGAGCCGGAAGATCTTCACGCCGGACAATTTCAATGACGAGCAGAAGGCGATGGCGGAAACCGCGTCCAAGTTCTGCGAGAACGAGATGCTCCCGAAGCGCGAGCAGATAGACCACAAGGAAAAAGGGCTGATGCCGGGGATTTTAAAGAAAGCCGGCGAGATCGGTCTGTTGATGGTATCCATCCCGACCGAATACGGCGGGCTGGGGATGGACAAGAAAACCTTCGTGCTGGTGGGCGAGTGTTTGTCGCCGGAGGCGAGCACCTTCGTGACCATGGCCGCGCATACCTGCATCGGCACGCAGCCGCTGATCTTTTTCGGAAATGAGCGGCAGAAGCAGAAATACCTTCCCAAGGTGGCGACCGGGGAAATGATCGCGGCCTACTGCCTGACCGAGACCGGCGCCGGCTCGGACGCGATGGGGCTGAAGAGCAAGGCTGTGCTCAGCCCGGACGGCAAATTTTATATCCTGAACGGGGGCAAGCAGTTCATCACCAACGGCGCGATCGGGGACCTCTATACGGTCTTCGCGCACATTGACGGAGATCGGAAAAAGGCCGCGGCGTTTTTGGTGGAAAAATCCTTTCCGGGATTTTCCTTCGGGGTGGAAGAAAAGAAGATGGGGATCAAGGGCAGTTCCACCACTTCGCTGACCTTTGAAGACTGCAAGGTCCCGGTGGAGAATTTGCTGGGGAGCATGGGCGAGGGCGGCAAGATCGCGTTCAGCGTCCTGGATTTGGGCCGGCTCCAAGTGGGAGGCGCCTGCGCCGGAGCGGCCAAATGGCTGCTCAAGCAGACCATCGCCTACGGCAAGGAGCGGATTCAGTTCAAGAAGCCGATCGTGGAGTTCGGGATGGTCCAGAGGATGATGGCCGATTGCGCGGCATTGATCTACGCCATTGAGACCATCGCCTACCGCTCCGCGGACTTGATTGATCTGGCCCTGGAGGCGATCCCGGCCGGAGAGGCCGACGCGCACGCGAAGAAGCTCCAGGCGATCGGGAACTACGCGCCGGAATGTTCGGTGGTAAAGGTTTTCGGGTCGGAAGGATTGAGCAAGGCCGCGGATATGTGCCTGCAAATTTACGGCGGGTACGGCTTCACCGAGGAATATCCCGCGGAGAAGGTCGCGCGCGACTGCCGGGTGAACCGGATTTTTGAGGGCACCAACGAGATCAACCGCCAGATCGTGATCGGGTCCATCATCCGCGCCGCGATGAAGAACGAGCTGCCGCTCTTGCAGCAGATCGGCAAGGTGATGGAAGACTTGAAAAAGGACGCGCAACCCAAGCCGGAAAAAAGCCCGCTCGGAACCGCCATCGCCCAAGTTGAGTTGTCCAAATGGCTCACCCTTTACACCATCAACTTCGCGTTCCAGAAACTGGGAGAGAAGCTGATGGACGAGCAGATCGCGGCGGAGATGCTGGCGGAAATGGTGATTGAATGCTATTGCACAGACTCGGTCTGCGCTCGGACCATCCAACTCCTTGAGAGCCGGGGAGAAAAGGGAGCGGAATTCGCCCTGCTCCTCAACAATATCTGGTGCTTTGAATCGCACCAGAGGGTTGCGGACCTGGCGAGAAGACTGCTCGCCGCGCTATCCAATGAAGCCGAGATCGCGGTTCATATCCCGAACCTGCTGAAAATGGCAAAACCCTTTCCGTTCAATTTCATCCAGGCAAAGCATAAGGCGGCGGAAATGCTTGCCGCGCAGGGCGAATATAAGATCTGAAATTTGTCGGGTGATTTTAAACCGCGGGGGCCGGGCGATCCGGCCCCTGCTTTGTTATTTGTCTCCGGCGCGGAATTTTTCGATCAGGGGGACCGCGTTCAGGGCGGACAGGAAAGCGATCTCGCCGCCGACCCCGGGCGCGCGGGCGGTGTCTCCGGCGAAAAATAAATTTTCCACATCCTGAGACCGGAGCGGGGGTCGGTTCTGCCAGGCCTGTCCCACGCGCAGGTAAACCCCGTCCAGGATGCTGAAGTAAAGCCAGCGCTCCCACATCACCTTGCCCATGGTTCCGGGCGCCAGTTGTTCTATTTTGTTCCGCATTTGTTCACGGACGCCGCGGATAAAATTCTTGTCCCTCATCTTCAGCGAGTTGACCACCCAAAGCCAGGTGGCAAGCTGCCTGCCGGGCGGGCACAAAGACGGATCCGAGACCGACGGGAACCGGCCCATGAGAAATTGCTCCAGGTCGAGTATGCTTCCGCCTTCGTCCGAGACCGGCTCGGCCAGGGCCAGGTCAACGGAAATCCCGCAGGTCGGCTCAAGGTTGAGCGCGTAATTGTGGAACTCGGGCCGGAAATGTTTTGGATCCACGAACCGGAACAGGCGCTGAACCGGCATGGCAAAAAGAACCGCCTTGGGTTTCCATATCCCGTTTTCGGTTTCCACCGCCTCAACCCTTTTATCGCTGATGTGAATTTTTCTTACGCCGTTTTTCAGGTTGAGCCGAACCGGGTCAATGATATGCCGGATCAGCTTGTCAATCACCTGCTTCTCGCCGCCCAACGGATGACCGATGCCCTGGCGGGCGCGAATGCCTCGCCTAAGCAGATGGACCACTTCGCCCGCGGAGGCCTGGTCAATGTCCGGGGCCATGGCCGCGAGTCCGAGCGCCTGGAGCATGGTCCTGACCTGGGGCCGCTTGGAGGCCCGGCCGGCGAACTGCGCGAACGAGGTGTCGGCGATCATGGAGACCGGCACGGTCAGAATCTTGAGCAGGATCAAAGTGAATCGCAATGCGTCCCCCGGACTTAGCAGGGGAAGCCTGAAAATATCGGCGACCTTCTGCGGATACACGAAACGCTTTCCCCCGGTCACCAGCATGGCGCGGTTTCCGTGTTCAGGAACCCATTTAATGGTTTCGCCAAGTTCGCGAAGCACGCGCGCGCCCGCGCTGTCGTCGGCGCACCGGTAACCGTGGACCCCGTGATCCAGCGTAAAACCGTCCCGCTCCGTGGATCGGGCCCGGCCGCCCGGCACGGACAAGCACTCGAAGACTTCCGCCCGGATTCCTTTGCGCGCGAGCAGCGCGGCCGCGGTCAGTCCTCCGTAGCCCGCGCCAATGATCGCGACCTCGGTTTCCTTTACGAGATTTTCCATGGGGTCTTATTTTATCCGAAACCCGGGGGGGATCAAGGAAAAGGTTTTCCCAAGCGCTAAAATAAAACAGGCCCGAAAAATCCGGGCCTGTTTCTATCTTTATTTTGCGAGACTGCTCAGACCGCTTTGGCCTCCTTGGCCTTCAGCTCG
>CAIYYW010000360.1 GCA_903930515.1 uncultured delta proteobacterium
CTCCTATATAGTCATTTTTTCCCATAACATTATATCCTCGAAGGAAGGAAAGCGGTCGGGAACCTTCCTGATTCCCGACCGCTTTCCCATGAAAAGGTTCGGGTTATTTAATCATTCCGGCTGTTTTCATGACCTTTTGGTTACTCGCGTCCTCCTCGGCCATGTACTTGTCAAACTCGGCGGCTGGCTTCCACATTATTCCTAAGCCGCTCTTGTCCATGAATTCCTTGTACTTGGGGCTCTTGACCACTTTGGCCAGGGATTTCTCGAGGATAGCAACCACATCATCCGGGGTTCCCTTGGGGACCACGACTCCTCTCCACACACCAAAGCTCCAGTTCAAGCCCGATTCCTTGAGGGTGGGGACATCGGGGAAGAGTTCCAGCCGATTTTCTGCCATGATCGCGAGGGATCTGACCTTTTTGGCGTCAATCAGGGCGCGGGCTTCCGCCAGGCTGCAGGGAACCACCTGGATACCGCCCGCCATCATATCCTGAAGGGAGGGGGCAGCGCCGCTGCTGGGGACCCAGGGGATGGCGTCCACGGGAATACCGGCTGTCATCAGCCAGCCCGCCCGGGCTATGTCCCAGCATCCGCCCTTTCCCGTGCCCGAGGCCTTCAACTTGCCGGGATTCGCCTTGGCATAGTCCTGAAGCTCCTTCACGTTTTTCCATGGGGCATCGCTCCGGACATTGAGCGACGAGGCATCGAAATTGGCCAGCCCAACGGCCCTCAGTTGCCTATAGTTTACCTCTGCCACCCCCATCCAGTGGAGCATGGTAACATCCCCTGTGGCGAGCGTCATGGTGTACCCATCGGGAGCGGCGGTGGCGCCCGCGGTATGCCCGACGGCTCCGCCTCCGCCCGTCCGGTTCACCACATTGACCGGCTGCCCCAGGTCTTGCTCCATCAGGACCGCAACCATTCTGGCCACGGCATCCGTTCCCCCTCCGGCGGCGAAGGGACAAATCATGCTCAGGGGACGGCTGGGAAATTTCGCCTGGGCCTGAGCCCCCGGAATCGCGAAGGCTATAATCAAGAAAGCCACCAAACTGATACCAACCATTGTTCGAAGCAACGTTCTTTTCTGCATGATCTCTCCTCCCTTTCTTGTTCGGTTTAGTGGGACCTATAAATCATTCGAAACCCGTTTCCATTTACAAATTGCCTTTCTATGAAGCGATATGTATGGTGACGAATATATTCTTCCCCCCCTTCATTATATTCGCATCGTGCCAGTTTCACGTCATCAATCCCTCAACCATTCGGGAAGATCACTTTGATCTTTGCCGGCATATATACATTTATAACGACATGTCTTGCAGGTCCCCTTGAAATCGGGGAGAGCAGGCTCTCCCTTAATTTTTTCAATAATGGAAATCGCTTTTTTAACATTATCTTTAGCGCCCTCGGAAACGATCACCACGGCACCCGCACACTCACCAATCCCACCGGAGGCGACATGTTTTGAGTTCACTCCTGCCAGGATTCTCAGGGCTTCGATTTCCGTTACGACCAGGGCATTTGGTGTTATAAACATTCCAAAATCGGCTCCCATGGAGTAGTCAAGGGTCTTTGCCCCGGTCCATGCACATGCCTCTTCGACAGATGGGACGAGTTTTTCAAGGCCAACCGGTACGATATATTTAAGACCCTGTGATACTGCGGTACCGAGTGTTGCCCCCATGGTCCCACCGTCGAATCCGGATGAAATAACGCCAACTTTCCCACTTGCATCGATGGCGTTGGCGCCCTTGATAATAACGGTTTCCATGTGAAAATCATTGAGGGCTTCAGGGATGGTCTTGGTTACCCTCTTCCCCTGAAACAGGATGATTGGGAAAGGAGATCGCTTGTCAATGTCGGTCGTACATACTACACGGCTGCAAATTGTACCTGCCGTATATTTTTGGGGAGGAATATCGGTTACGCCCAGTATTTCCTGTGCCACATATCCGTTTGTGGTGCCGCCGCAGATGATTGTATATCCACTTTCTCTCGCATCTTTGATCTCTTTCATTGCCGCAACACCTTTTGCAATGAGCCTCCTCGATTCGGAAGGTACCAGTATAAATGCCGCTTTCATTTTCATGCCTCCACTTTTACGATTTTCTCATCACGCCCATCCCGATAACTATTGAATAGGTTTAACTTGTTGCATAGGATTGGTTCCGGTTGTGCTCCCCCCGGATTCCGTGGCGATGCCGCAGAGCCTCTTGGCTTTACGTTGCTTCCCCTTCAGATCGACCAGGCGGGAAATCATGATTCGCTGGGCTTGGGGAGAACCGGCCCCGTGCATCGATTCCGTGAGGTATCCCACGGCAGCGGACCCCAGCGTGAGGTTTTCGATCAGCCGCAGGATGCGCATCCGGTCCTCCACGGGGACGCCTTCGACGCCTCGGTAGTATTTTTCGATCCACTTTCCGACATCCGGTGAACGGAGATCCGCTTCCGAGGGCAGGGTGACCATCAGACCGCCGGCAATGTCCTGGGCCAGGCGGGCGATTTCGTATGGAAGCCGGGTGACGTTCTGCTTGTGCACATTGGCCAGGAGGGTGTCGACCAGGTAAGTTCCGCTGGGTTCCTGGTGGCCTTCCGAAGCGCAGGCGATGCATCCGCAATAGAGCGTCTCGTTCAACTGGTTCATCTCGATGATCTTGTCTCTAATATGGGAAGCCTTGGCCGCACCGTTATAATCAGCGATGGTTTGCGCCGCACCGATCAGGACATCGCCGACGCCCACCTTGCAGGCGTAGCTCTGGCGGTGATAGGAGC
>CAIYYW010000361.1 GCA_903930515.1 uncultured delta proteobacterium
CCACCATTCCCAAGATCAACCACCGACTCTTCATCAAACTCATCCTCCTAAATTTTTTCCGCGCCTTTATAAAAAATGTCCAGAATCTCCGAAGCCCTTTCCCGAAGCGAATAATTACGCCCCGACTCAATCCACATGATGATCGAGCCGTTGATCAGCCCGATAAATGCCAGCGCCATCTGCTCCGGCCGCAGCGGCCGGAAGACCCCCTCGGCAATCCCCTGCTGGATCAGACCCGCCATCACCTCCACAAACTGGAATTGGCGCACCCGGATCATATCCCCCAAGTCCGCCCGAAGCGCCCAGTCAAATTCCTTCTGGTTCATGGCGAAAATATGGAACGCCTCCCACCGCGACTCGAAGTAATCAAAAAGGGTCGTGGCCAGCGCGTTCAGTTTGCCCTTGGCCCCCGCCGCCTTTCCCATTGCCGGCCGAACCTGACGCTCAATCTCTTCAATCTCTTCATTGAGCAAGGTAAAAAACAAATCCTCCTTGTTCTTGAAAAAACCGTAGAGCGAGCCGATGCTGAACTCCGCGGCCTTCGCCACTTCGCTCATGGAAGTCTGGTGATATCCCTTCTGAGAGAACAACTTCAGCGCCGCCGAAAGGATTTCCCCCCGGCGGGACTGGTATTCCCTCTCCTTGCGGCCCAATGCCTTCTCTGAATTCTTCTTTCCAGACATCCTTGAACCCCGATTCATAATTTAGAATTCCGATTCAAAGAATAGCTACGAATGGGGGATTTGTCAAGAGGGGAATTAATTTAAATTATTGCAAGTCAATACCACCAAGCTGGGAGGATTACAAACCAGGCAAGGCTCGCGCTTCATTTCGGGGGTGGTTCCTGTCAAAAAAGGGACAGGGTATTATAATGGCAATATGATCAGGACCCCTGCCAGGTTTTTTTTAAAGCCCGGGTTGATCGTTGCGGTTTTGCTGGCGACTCATTTTCTGCTGGCATTTCTGGAATTGCGGGCCACTTCCGGCACCTTGGATGAAGGGTCGCATCTGTCCCGGGGGTTGGCTATTCTTCGGACCGGGGAATTCCGCCTGAGCGTGGCCCATCCGCCCCTGATCAACATTATTTCCGCGCTTCCGGTGGCCTGGGAAAAAGGCTTGGTGGTTCCGGCGGTTGACGCCTATGTTGGCTGGAATAACCGCAAAATGGACCCGCATCAGAGGAAACAGCGTTTTGAGAAACTACTTTTTTCCAACAACTGGAACCGGGATCCGGCCGGGTTGATTAACCGTTCCCGGCTGATGACGATCCTGCTCTCGCTCCTTCTCGGGTTTTGCGTGTATCTCTGGGCGAAAAAGCTTTACGGGGTCAAGGCCGGGTTGCTGGCGCTTTTTTTCTATTGCCTTTCGCCCGACCTTTTGGCGCATTCGGCCCTGGTGACCAATGATCTGGGAGCGGCGCTGTTTATTTTCCTGGCCGGCTTCAGCTTCTGGCGGTTTCTGGAAAAACCGGGCTTAACAAATTTTCTGGCCGCGGTCCTGGTTTTAGGCCTGGCGCAATTGAGCAAGTTCAGCGCGGTTTTGTTATATCCGCTGTTTCTGATCATTTTTATCCTGGCGGCGTCCCGGAGCGGGAAAGGGGTGCTCAAGGGATTATTCCGGCCCTCCTGGCGATCCCCGGATATTTTCCTGAGCATTTATGCCTTAATACTTTTTTTGCTCGGCTCCCTATTGGTGATCTGGGCCGGATACGGTTTTGAAATTCATTCCTTTTACAACCTCTCCCGGATCGGCATCGTCAGTTGCCCGGGCGCGGGAATTACCTTGAAGTTCAAATGCCTTCTGCTGGGCATAATTAAAACCCTGTCGCTCCCGCCCCTTACCTATTATTACGGTCTTTGCTGGACATTGCTGGACACGGAAAAGCTAATCAACCCCATTTATTTTATGGGCCGGCTCAGCACCCGGGGCTGGTGGTATTATTACCCGCTGATGTTTTTGATCAAAACCCCGCTGCCGATTCTGCTTTTGATCCCGATTCGGGTCTGGCTGGGAAGGAAAGGCAGGCTGGAAGATTTTGTCAGCAAACTTTTGATCATCCTGGCTCCGGTTTTTTTCTTCCTGGCTTTTATTTTCCTCAATCGCAAGCAGGTCGGGCTCCGACATATCCTGATGATCTATCCGTTTATTTTCGTATATCTTTCCGGGATCGCTTCACCCGGGGCCTGGGAGAAAATTAATCGGTGGAAGAAATTTGCGCTGGGGGCGCTTCTGGTCTGGTATGCCCTGGGCGCCTTTTGGATTCATCCGGACTACCTGGTTTATTTTAACGAGCTGGTGGGAGGCCCGGAGGGAGGATTAAAGATCTCGGTGGCCGGAGAGGATTGGGGCCAGGACCGAAAGCACCTGGCGCAATATCAAAAGGGAAAAAATCTTTATCCGCTTTATTACCGGGACTACGGGGAATATGTTTCCGCGCAAAATTACGGGCTGAAATTTGAGCGGTTTGACTGCGAGAATAAAAAACCGGGATATTACGCGATCCACCTGATCCGGATGGTCCGGAGCGGGAATTGGAATTACGAGGCGCTTTACGGCTGGTTCCGGGATTTGAAGCCGATCGCCAAGGTTCATCACACCATTTATATTTATCAGGTGACAGGAGAGGACTTGAAATCTCCCTCGGCTTCCCAGCCTTGCGAACCCACCCCCTGAGCGCGGGCGTCTCCCTGGGCCGGTTCTGAAAAATTTGACAGGCTTGATATTTCCAGTAGGCTTAAAATTAACCGGTGGCAAGCCATAAAAAAGTTTTCCTGCTGATCGCGGGCGCCGGGCTTGGGCTCAGGCTGGCGCTGGCCTTTTCGGTCACGCCATATTTGACTTCGGACTCGCGCGAGTATCATCAATACGCGGCCAGCCTGGTCAATGAGCACCGGTATGCGATGGTTTATCTCGGCCGTCAGTCTTTGCTGCGGGGACAGGTGTTCCAATCCTATCGTCCGCCCGGGTATCCCTTTTTCCTGGCGTTAAGTTACTGGATTTTCGGGATCCAAACCCGGCCGGTATTGGTGGCCCAGGCGCTTTTGGATTTCTTCAGCGGAATTTTTCTTTACCTGGTCGCGCGCAACTGGCTTTCCCGAAAATACAGCCTCTGGGCCTTTTCCGGAATGATGATGGTCCTGGTCTGGGTCCCGATCTATATGACCGAGGCGCTCTTTATGTTCCTGTTCCTGTTCAGCCTCTGGGTGATCGCGGGGAAGAAACGGGAGAGCTGGCTCTGGATCTCCCTGGCCGGGGTGAGTTGGGCCGGGATCATCCTGGTCAAGCCGGAAAAGGCGATTTTTGTTCCTCTTTTTTTCGGGTTCCTGGCCTGGAAAAATTATTCCAGAAAAGGAATCGCCCGGGCGGTCGCGTTCGGGTTGATCATATGCGCCTTGCTTCTCCCCTGGCTGATCCGGGAGAAGACGGTTCACGGACAGTGGGTCTGGATCACGGCCCGGAGCGGGCGGACTTTTTTTGACGGCAGTTATATCCCGATTGATCAGAGGAAGGTTTATCTTACCGCGCTCAAGCAGGGATTGAACGAGCTGGAGATGGACAAACTTTTTTACCGGGTCTCGCTGGAATATTTGAGAAAGCATCCGGGCCATTATTTCCGGGCCGGGATGAAGCGGCTTTATTATTTATGGGACCTGCGCACTTTCTCGGAGGTTCAGGCCTTGTTCATACTTCCGATCCTGGAGCAAGGGGGCCGGTTCCGGGGCGCGTTGGTTTTCATCAGCTATTTCCTGTTCCTGCTCAGCCGGGTGATCATCGTGCTCGGGGCGCTGGGCGCAATCATCAGTTGGCGCCGGTTCCGGGAGCTGTTCCTGATTTATTCGGTCCCGATCCTGCTCACCCTTTTCCATTTCCTGCTCTTTCACGGCAAGGCCCGATACCTGGCGATGGCCTATCCCTGCCTTTGCATCTTGTCCGCGCTTTGGATAAGATGGCTTTTAAGGAAGCTGGGACTGGATCAAGATGAAGAAACGGATTTGGTTGATCGCGATTATTCTACTGGTCGGCCTGAACCTGTTCCTGAGAGTGCTCTGGATTCGCGCTGACGCCCCCACCGGCATCCCCAATCATTTTTCCATCCGGGACGGTTTCCGCGACGAGGCCGAGAAGTCTCACGAGGCCCGGAACTGGGCCCTGTTCGGCAAATTCCAGACTTCCCCTTACGACGATTTTCAATTCTGGCGGATGCAGAGTCCGGTCTGGGTGTATCCGCTCGCGCTTTATTTCCGCATACTCGGCGCGGGATATTTACAGCTCCGGCTGTTCTCGGTCTTCTGCTCGGTCCTGGGCTTATTTTTCCTGAGCTGGTGGGCCTACCAAAGATGGGGCCCGGCCGCGTCCGCCTTGGTCCTGACCGGCTTGGGCCTGAATTATTATTTTTTGGTCTATTCCCGGATCGGCCTGATTGAAGGGATGATGAACGCCTGGATGGCAATCGCGGTCTATTGCTTCATTTTGAGCCGGGAGCGGCGCTGGTATTTCCTGATCGCCTCGCTCTTATATCTCGGATCCGTTTTTTCCAAGCAGAGCACGCTCTTTTTTATGCCGGCTTTCCTGGGGCTGGCGGCATACCTGATCTGGCTGAGCCGGAAAGACGGTTTCAAAAATCATCTCCCGGTCCTGATCGGGCTGGTCCTGGTCCTTGGGCTGGTGGCTTATGCGATCTCCAACCCGGAATACCGGATGCGCACCCTTTACAATGTCCGGCACGGCCTGCAATACCACCGATCACTCAGCCCGCTCCTGATGAGATTTGATCCGGGGTTCACGCTTCAGAATATTTTTTCATCCTTCGCGCCCGGGATGCTCTGGCGGGGATTGATCCAACTGCATTTCGCCCTGACCGTCCTAGGGGTTGTAGAGATCGCGCTGATCGGCTGGATGCTTCTGAAGAAGCGCGGGTTGGATTTTGAGCTGGTCTTGATCCTGGCCTGGTTTATTTTGGCGAGACTGAGCGCGGTGATCTCTCCGCATCGGGTGGTGAGATTTTATCTGGCGGAGTTTTACCCGCTCGCGCTCTTGAGCGCGGCTTTGATCGGCCGGACGGACTGGAAAAAAGGCCGGAAAATTCTGGTCGCGGTCGCGCTCTGCCTGGAGCTTGGTGGAAGCGGATATTATTACTGGGACTGGATGGCTCACCGGCAATACCAGCTTTATGATAATGCCTTAAAGCTGGCCCGGATTCTGGAGGGCAAACCCGCGGTGATGATCGGGGAATGGGCCGGGCCGTTCACAATGGAAAGCCGGGCGGTTTATTATTATGTCAAACGCGGTTTTAATGAAAGCCCGGTCCAGCTCGCCAATTTCCGGATCAATTATTTATTGGAAACGATAGAGCCGGCGGACGCGGAGGTGAGCGTTGGCCCTTACCGGAAGTTCTTCCCGGCCAAATATCTTGACCGGCGCGAGCTTTGGGAGTTCCGTCTTTACCGGAACCGGATCAAGCTCTATCAAGTCCCGCGCTAATTTTCGGGAAGGAAATCCGAAAGGGATTTTCCATCGGGAACCAGGATCTGCTCCACCAGGGCTTGCGCCTGTTGGATCTGGTCAAGGCTTTTTGGAGTCAGGAAAGCATATCGGGGTTCGGCTTTGGATTTCAGGGCCAGGTCGGTCCGAATGATCTGGAATCTTTGGGATGGGAATGATTGGCTGAGGAAAAGGGTTGGGACGATTTCAATTTTACTGATCCGGATTTGATCCTTGCCGGCAATCTTTCCTTTTACCAATTCCATCCCCAGGACGGCCGAGATTTTGAATTCGGGATTTAAGGTGTCCGGGATAAAGTTCCCGAGCGAATACACGATCAGGGCCTGGGAAAGGCCGCGGGGTCCGAGGTTTTTGGGGACATACTTTTCCATCGGCTGCAGGCAATGCGGGTGGTGGCCGATGATGATGTCCGCGCCCAGTTCAACGATCCGATGGCCGCGCTCAATGATCCGCTCGGGCGGATAGAACTCGAATTCCAAACCCCAATGACAGCTGACCACCACAATCTCCGCTCCCAATTCCCGGGCGGTTCCAATATCTTTTCCAACCAGGCTCAAATCCGGCTCCGGGCCGATCAGATTGAATTTTATCAGGTTGACCATCCAGGGCTTATCAAGAGGAATCCCGCGGCCATTGGTGGAAAAGGTATAGGCGAGAAAGGCGACCTTGATCCCGTTGACTTCCAGGATTGGAAATCCCTGATCGCGTTCTTGCGGAGATCTGGCCGTGCCGGTATGGGCAAGGCCGATCTGGTCAAGGGATTCCAGGGTCCGGACCAATCCCTCCGGGCCTTGATCCAGCGAGTGGTTATTGGCGGTGGAAAAAACATCAAACCCGGCCTCCTGGAACCTCTTCACCAGTTCGGGATCCAGGTTGTATTTAGGGAACACCGAAGTGGGCCGGCCCGGGACCGAGGGTGATTCCAGGTTGCCGAAGGCAAGGTCCGCTGAGCGGATATATGCCGAGAGGTCGTCAAAGAGGTGTTGGGTATTTTTCAGGTTGATCCCGGTCTTGGCCATCAGGTCCCCGGCGAAGACCAGCTTGACTTTGCTTTCCGGTTCCGCCCCCGGAGCTCCCCTTCCAAAATCAAGGCTCTGGTTTTGGAAGTATTTTACGGTCTGCTCCGGCCCGCTCCGGATGGGATGAAAAATTTTATACAGATACCATAAATAAAACCAGCCCGGATCACTTTCCAGGTCCCCCACCGTGTCCCGGTAAAAGCCGGGATGGGCTTGAGGACTTTGGCTCCGGCACAGGACCGGAACCAGGCAGATCAGGAGAATAATATTCAAATGCCATTTCCGGTTCTTGCGCATCCTGGATTATTGACCTTAGACCGGAACCGCCTTCAGGTCAAATCGGATTTTCGGCGACTTGGCAAAAAGCGGGAGTCCGCCGTATGTGGCAGGGGCCCGCCTCGGGCGGGACCCGATAAAATATGTCGCACACCCGATTTCAGTTGCTTTGACTGATTTTTTTGGTATAATGAGAATTTGGAGGGAAAGAATAAATAACCATGAAAGCTGTAAAAAAGATTGGATTATTCTTGATGATCTGGCTCCTGGCCGGCGTCGGACAAACCCAAGTGCCGGTCGCGGACAACCCGGAGGCCTGGAAGGGATTGACCCAGGATCAGGTTAAAAAGGTCAAAGCCGGAGAGATAGTGATCCTGGACAAGAACCTATCAAGCAGTGATGAGGCCAAGCGTTTCATCCAGACTGCGATGATCTTTAACCAGCCGATTGACGCGGTTTGGACCCTGCTTTCGCAGACGGAAAAGCAGGAGCAGTACCTGCGGAGTCTGTTTGACAGCCCGATCATTGAGACCCATCCCACCTGGAACTTGAGTGATTTCTATGTCAAGGTCGCCTTCATTGATCTGAAATACCGGGTCAGGCACGATTTTGAGAGCGAGAAATATTACTTCCACTGGAACTTGGACCCCTCGCATGAGAATGATCTCAAGCACCTGGAGGGATACTGGCGATTTTATAAAATTGACCAGAGCCATACCCTGGCCAGATACGGAACCATCGTGGTCGTGAGCGAATTGATTCCCAAATCCATTATGGAGGAAATGACCCGGAGAGACCTCCCGGAAAGTATGCAGTCGGTAAAAAAATATGTGGAGTCCGGAGGGACTTACGCCAAGCCCGGTTATGTTAAATGATCCCGGGACTTGATCTTTGGAATTCTGTTCAAAATCTTTGCGGAGATTCAGCATCCAAATTAAGGATGAGGTCCTGAGCGGAATCAGGAACTAGATTCTTGCTTGATTCTGAAAAAGGGTAAAATAAAAAGGAATCAGTCCAAATAATTTGACAACCTTTAAAATAATTGGTATAATGTAGCAAATTAGCCGAATAAGATCGCATTATAGGAGGTGAAAGGAGATGAAGACTTTCTCAGAGCGTTTTTCATCGTTGAGGTATCCTGGCGAGACCCAGAAGGAATTTGCGGATCGGCTGGGGATCACCCAGGCGTCCATCAGTCGGTATCTTCGGGGCCAGCATCCGGACCGGGCATCCCTCCAGAAGGTTGCGGATTGCACGGAGGTGAGCGTTGACTGGATGCTTTCGGGGAAAGACCCGGAAATGTCCCCGGAGGTTATGGGGATCGTTAAGAAGGTCGGCGCGCGGATGACCAAGCCGGTGAACGACAAGGAATGGGCGGAAGTGGCGATGACTTATCTGGACGAGATGAAGAACCTGGATCACGAGGAGAAGGAGTATATCAAGCATATTCTTCGTGACCTGGTTAATGACGAGGATCGCCGCGAGTTGATTATTGACTACTGGAATTACCTGCGCTTCCGGGAAACAGTGCCGGAGATGGCGGTTCCCAAGCGCAAGCGCAGAAAGAAGTAAGGGATCCCGGAATCTCCCCGGAAAATGCTCCGGGGAATTCCCGGGAACGGGATCGGAATCCCGGGAGGCGCAAAGGGAAAATATCCGAAGCCCGGCAGGGATTAAATTTTATCTGAAAAACTATCCAGCCCCTTTCGTCCGTTTTCCCCTTTCCAGAAAAGGATGTAGAATAGTCCG
>CAIYYW010000362.1 GCA_903930515.1 uncultured delta proteobacterium
CCTGCTTGATGAACTCGTTCAGGTCCAGAAGGTTCGCGCTCAAGGGCGCCTGTCGCCGGTTGAAATTTCCTCCCCAGACTTCCTTGCCGGTCTGCGGGTCAAAGATATGGAGATGGAACCCGATTTCCGCGGGACTGCTCGCCGCAAGCCCATTCCCCTTCCGCTCGCTCCAGCAGTAAATCACCGGGAAGATCAGGAAATCCCCCTTCATCGCTTTAGCCAGCGGGAGCCAGGCCTCAACAGTTTTTCGTTCCTGAATCTTTTCCAAAGGTAGCCGCGCCTTGAGCATGGCAAAGCCGTCCTCGGCCAAAACCGCGGCCAGGCGCGAATCAAATTCGTCCCCCGCGGTTTCCTTAAGCTCGCAATTGAACACCGGCCTGAGACAGATCGGGCAAACCCCGCTCCGGGAAACCAAGGGGTCGGCGGAAACGAATTTATAATTCAGGACCGGCGCCTGTTTCAAGGCCGGTTCCGGCTTGGGACAACTGAAAAAGATCAGCCCGGCAACAAGGGCGCCCAGCCCGGGCAGTAATTTATTTTTCATCTCCCGGCCACCATCCTTCCGAAATTTTTGAGCAGGGCCAACCCGTTGGCCTGGCTTTTTTCCGGGTGGAACTGGCTGGCGAAGAGGTTTCCGGACGCGATCCCGGAGGCGAAGGCGGTTCCGTAATCGGTCTCGGTCGCGACCAGGTTTTTATCCAGCGGCTCCACAAAATATGAATGCACGAAATAAAAGCTGGCCCCGGAAGGGATGCCTTGCAGGACCGGATGGTCCTTTAAGATCTTGACCTGGTTCCAGCCCATATGCGGCACTTTGAGAAAAGCGCCCGGACCGGTTTGCGGGTCGGGCAGGTTCTCGGGGAATTTTTTCACCCGGCCCTTAAAAATTCCCAGGCCTTTGCTCGGGCCGAACTCCTCGCTCTCTTCAAACAAAATCTGGTACCCGAGGCAGATGCCCAGGAAGGGACGGTCGGCCTTGATCCACTCGGTTATCGGCTCAATCAGCCCGAGGCCATTAAGGTTCTTGACGCAGTCCGCGAACGCGCCCACCCCGGGCAGGACCATCCCCTCGGCCTTCTCAATCTCGGCCCGGGAGCTGGACACTTGTGCCGGGAAGCCGAGCTTGTGAAAGGCCTTTTCCACCGAGCGCAGGTTTCCCATTCCGTAATCAATAATTACAATCATATTCTCACCGCAAAGGCGCATCCTCCTCCGCCAAGGCTACGGAGGACAGGGAGGACACAGCGAAAAAATGGATTGCTGAATTTTGCTTATTCATTTTTGATCTTTTTTAGTTCCTCTATGGAATATATCGGTTCTCTGGAGTGAATCGCGTAATGACAATTAGGGCATACAGGTATGAGGTCTTTGATTGCGTCAATTTGATAACTCTCACCAATCTTGGAAATAGGGACCAAGTGATGAACAATAATATAATCTTTGAAATCCTTTCCATAAAATTCTCGGAAAGAAAAGCCGCAAACTTTGCAATTGGTTCCATAGTATTCAATACAGGCCTGGCGAGCCTGAGGATTTCGCTCATAAGCGTTCACGCTGATTCTATGCTTTGCCCCCTCTGGGAATACCCCTGAATCATCTAATTCTTCTGGAATAAATTTGGCAGAGCCTTTAGTCCGTTTACTCCATTCTGCTTCCAAATCTTTTGCCACAGGTTCTTGAATTTTTATTCCGCTTACACGGGTGCTCCAGGAAAATTTCTCAGACATTTTTTTGAGGAAGTCTATAGAAATGATCGGCTCTTTGGATAAAACATCAAATTTTATGTCCACATACAGAGACCTTCCATATAATTTAAACAAATGTTCGTCCTCGTATGACTCCCTCTCTACAATGCCGGAGGCGACAATGCCTTTCGGTTCCTCGCCAAGTTTAATTAAAAAGATTCTATCGCCCTTTGATATGCTGCGGTTCTTGCCACAAGTCCAGCGATGCCGAGAAAATCCTTTTTCATTCACTTCTTGAATATGTTTATCAATATTATCATCAATGTCATTCCAAGACCATCGCTTTGGATTCCAGGCTAACAGATATGTCTTCCTTTTTGCGCTTCTTGGCTGAAGAATTAGCCTTTTCCTAAAGATACTCCTTTCGCGCTTAGACATAGACCAGATCCTGCATAATATATTTCCTGCGGTTGGGCTTGATGGCGTCGGGGGTGATCAAGTCAACCTTGACCCCCAGAAGCTCTTCCAGGTAATCAGCGAAATGGATGAAGAGAAATCCCACCGGCTCCTTGAATTCCACCAGCAGATCCAAATCGCTTTCCTCGGTCTGCTCCCCCCGGGCATAAGACCCGAAAATGGCAAGGTCTTTCACCTTGTATTTCTCCTCCAGAATCTTGCGGTTTTTTCCAATCGTTTCCTTGATGTCCTTAAGCTCTTTCATCTTTTCCTCAAACTTAGCCTTTCCTCTTCGCTCAGAGCTTCCCCTTGGAGCTGGGCACACTTGGCTCGCGCGGGTTGATCGCGACGGCCTGGGCCATTGCCTTGCCCAAGGCCTTGAAGATGGCCTCCAGGGAGTGGTGATAGTCCGTGCCGTATTCCAGCCGGATATGGAGGGAGATCCCGGCGTTATTGGCAAAGGCCCGGAAGAATTCCTGGACCAGGTTGACATCAAATTCCCATTGCTTTTCCTTGGGAATCTCCACCTGATAAATTAGACAGGGCCTTCCGGAAAGGTCCACCACCACCCGGGCCAGGGCCTCGTCCATCGGCACCAGGGACAGGCCGAACCGGTTGATGCCCTTCCGCACATCCATCGCCCGGTTGAAGGCCTGTCCGAGGGTTATCCCCAGGTCTTCCACCAGGTGATGCTCCCCCACTTCCACATCCCCGGCCGCGTTCAACTCCAAGTCAAACAGGCCGTGTCTCGCGAAGCTCTCCAGCAAATGATTAAAAAATCCCAGCGGGGTTTTGATCTTGCTCCGGCCCTCTCCGTCCAGGTTGAGCTTGAGCAGAATCTCGGTCTCCTTGGTCTTGCGCTTGATCTCGGCTTTCCTTGATTTTTTCATCCCGGTTCACCTCACCTTATCATTATCATTCCCAGGGCGAGGCCAGCCCCGCCCCTGCAAAATTCAACTCACTTAATTATTACTGCGGCGTATGACACCACTTCCCGGTCGTCCCCGGTGACTTCTCCGGAATTGCGGTAATCCGCCAGCTCCGCGCTCTCCGCTCCCAACTCCCTGGCCGCCACCAGCATCACCGTTGCCGGGATGAACCCGCACATTGAAATATTATTCCTCACCACCGCGGCGTAAAGGCCCTCGGGGTTCAGTTGCAACGCCTGGTCCAGGGCCATCCGGTCCTGGCGCTTGGCCTTCTCCGCGGGAAGGTAGTGGCTCATATCCGAACTGGCCACCATCAGGGCCGGCTGGTCCCATTCCTTCACCGCCCTTGAGATCGCCTTTCCCAACTCCTCGCATTGCGCATAGCTCATCCGCAACAGGCAGAGCGCGGTGAGCCGGAAATCCTTGCGGAAATATTGCAGGAACGGGATTTGCACTTCCAGAGAATGCTCGGATTGATGCGCGCCCTCGTCCAGTTCCACCAGGCTGGTCTCGGCCCCGATCATTTCGCCCAGTTCGGCGTTCACTTCCACTTCCCCCAGGGGCGTGCTCCAACTCCCCTCCGGCCAGAGCGCGATGTCCGCTC
Organism: uncultured delta proteobacterium; assembly: GCA_903930515.1. Lineage (GTDB taxonomy): Bacteria > RBG-13-61-14 > RBG-13-61-14 > RBG-13-61-14 > DRUE01 > CAIYYW01. Next base: position 3,675 of record CAIYYW010000362.1, read on the forward strand.
CGATCCCGCGATGGTTTGGCCCGAGCACGATCACATCCTTTGGAATCTCCACCCGGCTGAACACGATCGCGGCGCCTTTCCCGGAATAAATATACCCGGCATGCGGAGAGATCACCCCCAAGGCCTTCTCCCGTTTCCTTCCCGGCTCCGCGAATTCCCCGATCATTTCCCGGAGCTCGGCCTTGTCCGCGGGATAAAAAGAGCCCGCAACCGCCGGCCTTCTGACGCTCATTTACCCCTCCTGGGATCCCAACGGATTCCCCGTTGGCTTGCCATCCTCCAGAAACTCCCGGACAAACTGTTCAATGCAGCCGCGATCCTTCTCGGTGATCTCCAAAAAGCGGATGCCCATTCCCGGGAAAAAGGGAGGCCGCTCCTCGTGCTCCCGGCACCAGGTCACTTCGCCGGTCACGCGGATTTTGTCTTTTACCCCGGGGATCTGGAACTGGAGCTTGAGCCGGGTGTTTTCCGGAAGCGGGTCGGTGGTGACCAGGAACATACCGCTGACGCTGATGTTGTGGGTGACATAAAAAGGAGGTCTTTTTAAACCCGGACCTCCTGGTTCCACCTCCAGCCGCACCAATGCCCTCAAATCCCGGCGCCGATCAGCCATTGGAAAGCCCTCTCTTTCCCGGCTTATTTGGGTTTATGCCGATTAGCCTTGCGTTGCTTGCGGTATTTGTGCTTGTTGATCTTCTTCTTCCGCCATTTGATCACGCTTCCCATTTAAACGCTCCCTTGCTTTAAGTATTAAATCGGAAATTCCTTTTTGAGTATACGGACATCTGCTTTAAAAAGCAAGCGCCGGCCGGGACCGGCGGCGATTGGGGTCCGGGCCGGGGAACCAAAACCAGCCGGGTTGTTTCCAAAGAATAATTAGGGATTAAACCCGGGGCAGGAAATTAAACCGGGCATCCCTTGACAAGGACGGTTTTTTTGCTCAGAATTAGCCATATCTATCCAAAGAATAAGGAGGAATCCGGGTATGAAGGGAAAAGTTGGAACGATAATTATCGTGGTGATCGCGTTACTGGGCGGGATTTTGGTCGGCCAGAGGATCGGCAAGCGCGGGACGGTTTTGAAATCCGGGAAGACCCTGGAGGTCAAGCTGACGGAGATCAGCCAGGAATTGGCGGAGTTGGAAGGGATGGCGAAGCCGGGGAGCAAGGGAGCGCTCCAGGAAGGCAAGCTATATAGCTTTAATTTGGACAAGGTTCCGGTGCTGGGCGAGGCCAAGGCCAAGGTTAAGATCGTGCTCTGGAGCGATTTCCAATGCCCGTTCTGCGAGCGGATGGAAAAGATGTTGGAGGAGATAGTCCGGGCGAATCCGGATAAATACGCGCTGTATTTCAAGAACAAGGTAGTTCACGACACCGCGGCCCTAGAGCATGAGGCGGGCATTTCCGCGACCGCTCAGGGCAAATTCTGGGAACTGAACAACCTGTTCTTCCAGAACCGGGCGCAGATGCTCCAGGTGGCCGGGGAAGGGCCGGACAAGCTTCAGGCGAAGATTATGGAGTTTGCGGCGCAGGTCGGGATGGATGTGGACAAGTTGAAGGCGGACCTGGACAGCCATAAGAACCAGGCGCAGTTAAAGGCGGAAGACATTGAAGCCGGGGCGAACCAGATTATGAGCACCCCCTCGGTTTTTATTAACGGATATTTCTACGGGTATGACCCGGCGGTGCTCAAGACCAAGATTATTGAAGCCTCGGAAAAACCGGCCGTGGCTCAGGGGGAAGCGAAGCCCAAGACCGTGGGGATTGAGGCGACCCTGACGGAAATTGAAACGAAGATCCAGAATTTGAAAGACAATTTGAAGAGGCCGCGGGGAGGCGGCGGCGGCGGAGCAGGCGGCGAGGGTCCCAAGGGGCCGGAGCAGGGGAAGGAATACCCCTTTGATCTGGGGAGCGCGCCGGTATTGGGTCCCAAGGACGCCAAGGTCAAGGTGGTGATTTTCAGCGACTTCCAATGTCCGTATTGCGAGAAGATGGCCGGCTTGATGGAAGAGGTTCAGGGAAATTCTCCCAACCAGGTCGCGATTTATTTTAAAAATTTCGTAGTCCACGAGAAGGCTATTGTAGAGCACGATGCCGCAATGGCCGCGAATGCCCAGGGCAAGTTCTGGGAATACCATAACCTGGTATTCAAGAACCGGATGGAACTGACCAAGCTGGGCGGAGAGGGCGACACCCAATTGCGGCAAAAGCTGATTGACCTGGCGAAAGAGGCCAAGTTGAATGTCAACCAGTTCACCAAAGACTTGGACAGCCATGCCTACCAAAGCGTGATCAAGGATAATATCGCGGAGGGCAGGAAAGCGGGCGTGAGCGGCACTCCCAGCGTTTTTATCAACGGTTATTTTTACGGTTACAACCCGGCGGATATTAAGGCCAAGATTGAGGAGGAGAGCAAGAAGTGAGCCGGGCGCGGATTTTTCTCGCCGCGGCCGGAATTTTTTGGGCGCTGTCCGGGTTCCGGGCTTGGGCTCAAGAGGCTGAAACGGCTCCGGCCCAAAAGGCTGAAACGGCTCCGGCCCAAGAGGCTGA
>CAIYYW010000363.1 GCA_903930515.1 uncultured delta proteobacterium
GCGCCTGGAACCGCGCTCCGGGATCAGGACCTGCTTTTGACCGGGCCGGTGGTCTCCGACCTGGCCCGGGCTTTTGAAGAAAACTTTCAGGAATTTATCTGGCTGGAAAAATCCCGGCCGGTGGCGATCAAGGGCCGGAGAAAAACCCCGATCCCGCCGGCTGATTCCGGGGTTTTGCGGGAAACCGGGGCCGGCCTGAACCTGCCGTTTCCGATGGAGGACCTTGATGATCGGGACGCCACGGCGCGTCTGATCCGGAGCCGTCCTCGCAAGGACGAGACCTACATTTATCAGGTTTATCTTTATTTGATTAAATCCGCGCGCAAAAGTATTTTTATTGAGAATTCCTATTTCGTCCCGGACCGGGAATTGAACCGGGCGATTTGCGACGCGGCCCGCCGGGGGGTCAAGGTTGTGATGATCATCGGGTGCGGCAAGGACAAGGACCGGTATCAAATGCAGCCGACCATCCTCCGGTATCACTATCTGCCTTTGATTCAGGCCGGGGTGGAAGTTTACCAATGGCAGTCCAAGCTGGCCGGGTTCGGGGAGCTACATTCCAAGTTCGCGGTTTTTGACGATCGGGTCTCGGTGATCGGGTCCTATAACCTGGACCCGCGCGGCAAATTCCTTAACTCGGAAAATATCGTGCTGATTGATTCTGAAAAAACCGCGCAAGCCCTGATCCGATACGCCGCTCTAAACGACCTTTCCCGGAGCGAATTGGTCAGTCTCGCCCAGGCCACAAGTTACCGATACCCTAAAAAGATAACCGCCTTGGTCAAGCTCGCCTGCGCCTTAACCGTGAAAGACTTCTGGTGATCCCAGGGCCTGGTCTGTTATTTTTTAAACACGCTGAAGAACTTGCCCAGGGTCTTCTCCTCAAATTTGGACACCTGTTCCAGTTCGCCGGCGTCCAGCCAGACCCCGTGGCAGGCCGAGCATTTGTCTATCTTAAGGTCGCGGTAAGGGATTTCAATCAATTGCATCCCGCATTTCGGGCATCGCATATAATGGAGATCCTTGAGACGGCCCTTCTCCGCCTCGGCCAGCCGCTGATGTTTCTCGTCCTCCCGCTTCTTCTTCTGCTCAAATTCCAGTCGGGCAAAATGTTCGTCTTCCTTCTCGCTCGGTTTTTCCATATTTGCTTCCCACCTCCTTGAAAATTCCGCCCTATTTTTTTAAATAACCCTCAATTACCCCGATCAAATCCTCGGTGGTCATCATCGCCTTGCGCAGGTACCCGTTGGCGCCGGCCTCTTTGATCATCTGCTTCAGCTCGCTTTCCTCCTTGGTGGACACGAAGATGATCGGGATATTCTTGCTCTCCGGATGGCCCTTGATCAGCTGGCAAAATTCGTCCCCGTTCATCCCCGGCATCATCACATCCAGGAAGATCAAATCCGGGCGGTACCCGGAAAAAATAATGTCCTGCGCGGCCTGGCTGGAACCGGCCGTGAGCACGCTGTAACCCGCCTCGGTCAGGTCGTCCTTGATCACCTCCAGCGCCACTTCGCTGTCATCAATCACCAGGATCGTTTTTGACGATTTATCCATCCTTTTCATACCCGCTCAGCCGTTTCCAAAAAATGATAATCACGGAATACCTTTTACCAAATTTTCCGGGAACTGTCAACAAAATTGAACTCAACTTCTTAAACGCCAATCAATCCCGTCTATTGCCGGATTATTTTTTCAATCATCCCGGTCACGGCCTTGACCATATCGTTCTCCACCTCCGGCGACCATCCGACCGGCGAGGCATACTGGGTCTGGATCACCTGGGCCTGGTAGCCGTTGATCTTGACCAGGTCGCGGGTCGGGATGTAGAGGTTGTGCTCGCCCATATAGGCGAAGAGCATCAACGGTACTTTTCCCTGGAACCGGTCCTTGATCGCTTTTCCGATCGGCGCGCACACCTCGCCCTGCATCGCCACCAAAACCATCGGCCCGATCTTCGCCACAATCGTCTCCTCGTAGCGGCACGGGAACTCGCGCGGCTCCGGAAGCGCTTTCACCAGGAACCCGTCATCGGTGCAGAGGTAATCGCTGCTTTTGGCCGGGAAGGGAATTTTTTGCTCATAGTGATTCAGCAATGCCCGTTTCCAGTTGTCCTCCCGGCCCGGCTTCGGATATGGGATGAACCCGGCATCCTTGGGAATATTTTGCATCAGCTTGAGCGCTTGCTCGTAAGAGAGCGGAGGCGCGAGCAAGAGCGGGATCACCGAGAAGCTGCTTTGGACCGGCCCGGTGATTTCCTGCAAGCGGCCCGCGGATATTTGCAGGACCGTTTCCGCGAGTTTATGGCTCAGTTGCTTCACCCGCCAGAGCGGCGCCCACATCACCGTGCCGATGGTGGGGAACTGGTCCGCGCCACATCCGTCCGCGTACATAGCAAAAGTCCCGGGCATTCTCTGTTCCAGTTCCTCCACCGCATATCCCGGATGGCCCGGCTCTATCTCGCTGAAGGTGGACTGCATCGGATGGGTGGGCTGGTTGAAGAGCATGGCCACTACCTTGTCCCCGGACATCACCTTGAGCAGTTGGACCTCGGTGTCAACCGGCTTGAGGCCCAAGCCATAAACCTGCGGATAGCGAGGGTCGCTCTGGAGAAAATTCCCCGGCCCGGAACCGAATAGGAGCTTGACCGGCCCCTGCTCGCTCGCGATCGCCTCCTTGATCAGAAGGAAAATCCGGTCCGCCAGCCATCTGCCGTAATCAAAATTGGAAGGCGCGATCTGGATGGGCGCGTCGTGGTTGTGCGTGGCCATCAGCACCAGGTATGCCGGGTCAATGCCGAGTTCGTGCAGCGCCCGCGAGCGCAGGATGGGAGTGGCGACATCCAGGCAATTGAGGTCATAGGTGACAATGATCAGCCTTTGGCTCCCGTCGTTAAGCGAGAGAGCGCGCGCGTAAATGTCGTGCCTGACCGCTTTCGCCGGTCCGCCCATAGTCAGGATCCGGCCCTGCCAGTCCACGGGCGTGATCACCGCCTTGGCTGCGCCTGCTTTCATCTCCAGAGCAAAGACCGGCCGGGCCAAAATAAGGATACTCAAAAAAAATAAGGCGCCCGTCAATTTTTTACATATTTTCATTTTATCCTCCCCTTTCTGATAAGGCTGATTGCTCTCTCCGCGTTCGTTTCAGCGCGCCGGAAAATTCTTGCCGGTGATTTGCTTCCAGGTTTGAGCGGCTTGTTTTTGCTGGCGGCGGTTGTCGGCCTGATATCCATTAAGTTTATCGGGATCGTGGGTGAGCACGAATTCCAGGTCTTGGAGCGCCTTTTGTTTGTTGGCAGAGTCTCCGATCTTGAGATAAACCCCGGCCCGGCAGGTGTAATTCCCGAAATAATTTGGCGCCAGCTCAATCCCCTTGTCAAGGTATGGCAGGATGATTTCAGGGCTGTATCCGAAGCGGGCGGAGAGCCAAGTTGGCACGGTGGCCAGGACAATGGCGTAAGTTCGGAAGACCGCTCCGTTCTCGTAATATGGGTCCACCGCGGCGACCTGGTCGGTGAGCTTGAAAATAGAGGGCAGGACCACGGCGCCTTTGAGCCAGTTCCCGAGGCTGGCCTCGGTGATGATGATATTGCTGAGCCAATAATTCCCGGCAACGCTTTTGGGGTCAAGGGCAATGGCCTTCTGGCAGGCCTGCTTGGCCTCGGAGAGTACTTTTTGCAACTCGGCTTTTTCTTCTTTGCTGGACCGGGGCATGAAATTGGTCCGGTTCCAGAGCGCCATTCCCAGGCCCGACCAGGACTTAGCATAGTTGGGCGCGGTCTTGACCGCCTGCCGGTAAAGCAAGATCGCCTCGTCTTCGTCCTTTGCGCAGTCGGCCTCCGCGTTCAAGGCTTCGGCCTGCTTGATGGTGTCCTCGGCTTTCTGCTCACCCGCAGTCAACTTTCGGGCCGGCTTGCTCCGATAGGCCAGACTCCTCTGCGCGTAAGTCTCGGCCTCCTGCCGCGCCTGTTCAATTTTTGTGACTTCAGCCGCAAACGCGACACCGGCGAGCAAAACCGCGAGCAACAATATCTTTGCCGACCGTTTCATAATAAATGTTTTTATATCATTGAGGGCCGGTAAAGACAAGGACCCGGGGACTCCCGCCTTCCATTTATTTCCCGTCATCCTTAAAACACCGATAGAGATAAACATTGTTCTCCGGGCCGGCCGCGCTCAAATACACCTTGTCTTGCACGCAGTATTCCTTGAGCAAATCCCGGGTTTCTTTCGGCAAGTCCCAGGGGTGGGTGGCCACGGCCATTTTCCCGAACAGGTCTGCGGGGGAGAGGAATTCATCGTTCTGATAAGGATGCGCGTATTGGTCGTAATATAGATATTCAAACCCGGACAGGCCGATGGAGGCGACATCCTTGTCCGGATAGGTCCGGCTGAGATAGCGGGCGGCCGGCTGAAGCCCTTGCTTGCCCAATTGATAATACCTGCCCAGGCTGATCAGCAAAAAGGCGCTGATCAGGCCGGAGAGCGCGAGGGGGATAAATTTCTTTCTCAGCCGGGGAAATCGCGAAAGCGCCTGCTGATTGATCAACTCAATCCCGGAGGCGGCTCCGAGCAGGAAGAACGGGATCAGGAAGGATAGGAACCTGGGATAGATGAAAACGCGGAAGGATGCCGTGGCCAGGATGATCAGGGCGGCCGGGAGAAGATAGAGCCAGGCCAGCCCGGATTGGTCCCGGGAAATCCGATACAGGCCGGCCAGGAATAAAATGGATACCAGGATTCCGAACCAGACCCAATGGGTTCCGGCCAGCATTTTGATCAATCCCTGAAGAAAATTCAGGTCCAGCCATCTCCCGGAAATGTCCCGGCCATTGGTCTGGCTGTAAAGGTAAAGACCTTCCAGGCCGGGCGCGTAAAGACCGAGGGCAACGGCCATGGGAAGCAACGGGAGCAGATATAAAAACGGCTTTTGCCCGCCCGCCTTGCGCCGGCGCCGGATCAGGCCGTAAATAATCTGGCTGAGGATAATGAAGCCGGTGTATAAGAAAAAGTAAAAGGAAACCACGGAAACCAGGACATACCAGAGCGCGGTCCTGGCCTTGGCCTGCTCCAGCCAGTCCAGATACAAAAGGTTGCTCAATGCCGCGAACAAAATCCATCCCGCGTATCCCCGCGCGTCCTGGCTGAACCAGGTCATCCAGAAGCTCAAAACCATAAAGGCCGACGCCATCAAAGCCGCTGATTGCGGGAGCCGCTTCCGCAGCCGCAAGTAAAGGACCGCGGGGGTGATCCCGCCGATCAAAAAACTGGGGAGCCGGATCGCCCATTCCTTCAGGCCGAAAACGCGGATGGAAACTTTGGCGAGCAGGGAGTAAAGGATATGGTTGTTGGGCACGGGAAGAGAAGTCACAATCTCTTTCCAGCCCGCGGTAACGAACCGGAGCAGGGTATGAATCTCGTCATACCAGAGGCCCTGGTTGATCCGGATCAGCCGGACCAGAAACGATCCCGCCAGCAGGGCTCCGAACAAAATCCAGGTTCGCTTCTTATTCGCTTCCACCCCGGCTCCCTTTGCCCAGGCAGTTATAAAGATAGACCGTGTCATCTTCCTCCCCGGCCCCGGGCCAGACTTCTTCCAGCCGGCAGTACCGAGTGAGAATTTGCCGGCTATGCTCCGACCAGCTGGCGGGAAACGAGCCGACCACAAGTTTTCCCGTCAAATCTTCCGGTTCCAATGATTGTTTCCGGCTGAATCCCTCGGCAGGCGGGATATAAAGCTTGAACAAAACGCTGGCCGCGCCATAGGAAATCACCGGAACTCCCGGATATTTTTCTTGGATATAAAGGCCGGCCTTTTTAAATCCCTGTTTTTCCAGGCGATAGTACCGAGACAGACTGAAGGCCAAAAGGACTGATATTAAAATCAAACCGGCCGCCGGGAATATATTTATATTAATCCGCTTGATTTTCAGCGAAGCCGGTTCAGAAAGAAAATCCAGACTGCAGGCCAAGGCCATAGCAAATAGGGGCATAGCGAAAGCGAGGAATCTGGCATAAATGAAAAGGTGAAGCGTCAGAGTGGAGAGTATTATAAAAAATATCGGGAGGCCATACAGCCAGAACAGACGATTCTGGGATTTATATAAGCGGTGGAGTCCGGGCAAGCCGGCAAGGCAAATAATAATTCCCGCGGCTGGATAATGCGATCCTGAAAATATTTTTACCAGGTCTCCCAGGAACTTTAAATCAAGCCATTTGCCCGCGACCAAATGGCCGGCGGAATTGTAATATCTTGCCATTTGCCCGAAGAGCGGAATGTATAAAAGCAGAGAAAGCAAAACGGCGGTTACCGGAAGGATGAACATTATTATCTCCCTCCGGCCGGCCTGATTTGATTCAGGTTTTTCCTTTTTCTCCTGTTTCCTCTTTTTTTTCCGGATGGCTTTTGAAGGCTGCGGTTCTTGAACCAGGGATGTCTTAGGCTTGAAGGCTTTCAGTTTCAGCCATAATAAAAAGCCATAGCCGATTTGCCCAGCCAGGATGAATATCATATAAAGATGAAAATAGCAAGCGGCCACTGCGGAGATTAAATAGAAAAAGATGGTTTTATTTTTTCGGTTATCTGTCCAATCCAGGTATAGGAATTGATTGAGCATGGAAAATAGGATGAATCCTGCGTATCCCCGGGCATCCTGGCTGAACCATACCGCCCAATAATTTAACGCCATAATCAGCCCGGCGGAAAAGGACGCCGAATGATTGAATCGCTTTTTCATCAGCAGATAAAGGGTCGGCGGAGTCAGGGTGCCCATCACCAGGCTGGGAAGACGCAGGCTCCACTCGTGGTCGCCGAAAATCGTCAAGGAGAGTTTGGCCAGCAGGGTGTTGAGGATGTGATTATTCGGCTGGGGGAAATAGGTGACTATTTTTTTCCAGGGTAAAAGTATAAAAACCACCACTGTCCACATTTCATCGTAAGACATTCCCTGATTAATCTGAATCAGCCGGAGCAGCAACGACCCCGCCAGCAGGGCTACGAACAAAATCCAGGTTCGCTTTTTATTCGCTTCCACCCCGGCTCCCTTTGCTCAGGCAGTTATAAAGATAGACCTCGTTTTCCCGGTAACCGGCGCTGGGCCATAATTTTTCCAGCTTGCAAAACCGGTCCAGCATCTTCTGATTATAGGGCGCCCAGCTCCAGGGATGGCTCGCCACCACCACCGTCCCCGCCACCTGATCAGGATTAAGCGGCACCTGGCCGTAAACCGGCCGGGCGTAAGCGCAATAGTAGCGGAACTCGTTCCGGGCCAGGCCGAGCGAGATCACCGGCGAGAGCGGGTAATTGGACTCCAGATATTCCGCGGCCGGCTTCAGCCCCTGCTTGCCCAGCCGATAGTATCGCAGCAGACTTAAAGACAGCGCGACGCAGATCAATCCAGCCAGGCAGATTCGCGCCAGACTTTTCACCCGGCTCTTGGCCAATCCGGAAAAAATTTCCTCCACCCCAATTGCCAGGCCCAGGTAGAAGAACGGGATCAGGATGGAGAAGAACCGGGCGTAAACAAAAATCCGCAGCATAAGTGTGGCCGTCACCAGCAATGACGCGGAGAGGAAATACAGCCAGGCAATCTCCGGCCATTTTTTCAACAGCCGGTAAATTCCAAATCCGGCGAGCGCGCATAAAATGATTGCCAGGGGCAGCGGGCGGGCGCCGGAAAAAAATCCGGCCAGGTCCCGGAGCAGATTTACATCCAGCCATCTCCCTCCCAGGTCGTGGCCTTCTTTGCTGAGATAGCCGATCAGGTCCAACCCGCCCGGAAGATAGAGCAGGCTGGAGAGGAACAGGGCCAGGACCGGCAGGATGAAAATGACCGGCTGATTTTGCTTACGGTCTTTCGCCCATTGGAAAAATCCGAAAAGGATCTGCGCCGCGATCAGGAACGCGGAATAAAGGTGGAAATAAACCGCGAGCGCGGAGCTGATCAAGTAAAGGATCAGGAGGGATTTTTTCCTTTGGTCCCTCCAGTCCAGGAACCAAACCTGGCTTAAAAGCGAGAACAAGATCTGGCCGGAATATCCCCGGGCGTCCTGGCTGAACCAGACCATCCAGCAGCTCAGGGACAGGAACAGCCCGGTCAAAGCCGCGGCCGCTTCGCCCACCCTTTTGCGCAGGACCAGGTAAGCGATGGGCGGAGTAAGCCCGCCGATGATCAGGCTGGGCAGACGGATCGCCCATTCGCTTTCGCCGAATAAAATCACCGAGATTTTCGCGAGCAGGGAATAGAGGATGTGGTTATTGGGGAGCGGGAGGGAGCCGATGATTGAAAGCCAGGGCTTATGTACGAACATTGTCAGGGTGATGATCTCGTCATACCAGAGGCCTTGGTTAAGCCGATAAATCCTGAGCGCCAATGACCCGAACAGCAAAATTAAAAACAGGATTCCGCGGCGTTTTTTGCCGGTCATTTTGACAGAACCGCCAGCGCGATTTCTCCGGCATGCATCAAGCTAATCAGGATGCGCGGGGATTTGAACCCCGCTTTCCAATCCTTTCCCACCAGTTCGTCAGAAATAACCATCATCCCCAAAAGCTCCACCTGCCGGTATTTGGCGATGGTGTAAAGCGCGCTCAATTCCATTTCCACCGCCAGCGCGCCCTGCTCGCGGAACCGGGCCAGCTTCTCCCGGGTCTCCCGAAAAAAACCGTCAGTAGTGGCCACGGCGCAAGTCTGGATTTTCTCTCCCCGCAGTCCGAGTTCGGAGGCCGCCTCGCTCAGCAAAGCCGAGCTCGCCAGGGGAGGATTCTGCTCCGGAAAATAATTCCTGCTCGTGCCCTCGTCCGAGATCGCCTCCTTGACCAGGATCAGGTCTCCGATCGTGAGCGCGGGATCGATCGAGCCGGCAAACCCGATCATAACAATTTTTTTCGCGCCGCCCGCGACCAATTGTTCCAGCGCCATCGCCGCGACCGGCGCGCCCATGGCCGGACCGACCAGGTCAATCTCCACGCCCTGGCGCTTGAGCCGGAAAAGCCGGGACGGATAGGGCCGGATGCTTTTGCGCTGGGCCAGGAACCTGGCCGCGAGGATGCGCGCGCTGGGCCCGGCCGGGAGCAGGATCACCCTTTCGCTCGCCTGGACCTTGAACATGCCCACGCCGGGCTTGATGATTACTTCCTGGTCCGGATCGCTCATCTACCCTTGGTTTGGTTCAACTGATTGGCAAAATCCAGCGCGTCCCGCTCCGAGCCTTTGAGGATGTACACCCGGAAGAAAATCCCCCGGCCGCTCGCGCCCTTGACCCGGAAGTGGATTTCCTTTTGGTCGGGGTCAATCCCGCAGGCAACCATCCCGGCCTGATTATCCCGGATCAGCCAGAGGTTTTGGTCCAGCGCGATCAGGCCGTTGGCCAATCCCACATAATGGAGCGGATGCTTGATCAGATCCAGCGGGATCCTGACCACCTGGTCCTCCAGCATCGCCGGAGAATACACGATCTCGTTGCCGGTGAACGGAAACGCCAGCTTGCTGTCCTTGCCGGCCGTAAATCCGGCCTCCACCGCGAACAATCCCTCCCGGCCTGTCACCCGGAAAAATTTCTCGTCCGCCTTCTGAGCGCCAACCACTTTCGCCGAGACCGGGAAATCCTTCTCCGCAATCGGCTCCAAATCAAGCTTCATTTTCTCCGGCCGGCAATTCGGACAAAGTTTCTTCACTTCCTCCAAAACCAGTTGGCTCTTCTCCGGGCTGTATCTAAGCTCAACCGGGAGCGGGAACCAGCCGGTGGAATCGCTCACCTCCGCGTCCAATTGATTCATCCAGGCGGAACGAAGGCTGGACCAATCTATTCCCGCCTCTTCCGCCGCGATCAGCCAGCTCCGGGTCTGCCAGTTCTGGGTGCGGATCCCGTAATCATCTTCCCGGGGCATCACATACTTGCCCATCCAGGTGAAGACCCCCTGGTCATCCTCCGGCCGCCAGGGAGCGTCCAGGGCCGGCTTTAAAGGTCTGGGCGCAGTCCCTTTCTTTTGCAAGGCCGACACATACTCGCTCACCGTCGCAATCTGGTAGCCCTCCGCCTGCAACTTGGTAAAATCGCTTTCCACTTTTTTCACCCGGGCCTGGTTGATCCGGAACAGCGCGCCGAAGTATGGCGAAACCCCGCCCGTGACCACCAGCTCTCCGTCTCCCAGGAAATACCATTTGACCTTGACCCCGTTCACATCCTCAGTCTTGATCTGCTCCGGCGCAATGTCCGGGTTCTCCGCTTTTAAAACCACGATTCCGCGGCAACTGAAATAGGGCAATCCCGGATCATCCTGGAACCAGTTATAGGGCCCAGGGGTCATCACCGCGATTTGATATCCCCATTCCTTCCCCAGCGCGCAAACCCCTTGCCCGAATTGAGCCTCCTGCGTGAAGATCACGCCCGAGAGCGGGATGTCGTATTGCTGAAAAATTTCCCGGGTAAGTTTGAGCGAACGGTTCTGGTCCAGGGCCGGGAATCCCAGGATCAACTGGTCCGAGTAATGGAAGCTCACCACTTCGGCCTGTCCGGATTTGGACAGTTGCCTGAATTTATCCAGAACCTTGGGATAGTTCGCGGCCAGATAGGTGATGAATTCGGCCTGAAGCTCGAAATCAGCCTTCCAGGCCGGATGCGCCAAATAAACATCCAGCAAAGGCTCCAAGCCCTTTTCCACCCCGGCCCGCATCGCCTTGTCGCTCCCGGCCACATACTGCAAATTGAAATGATACATATTCAGGACATACCCTTCCCCAGCGGTCGCGATCATTCCGGACAGCGCCATTGCCAGAGCGGCAAAAAAAACCAGCAATTTTTTCATTTTGTCCTCCCGGTTCAAATGATTCTTTCACTATTATATGCCTTTTTGCGCGGACTGAAAAACCCGGTCCAGTTGCGAACCGGGCGGGAAAGTGCGAAAATTATCAGTTATGGGGAAAGTCGCGATTACTTGTCCGGGCTGCCAGACCCGCTATAAGATCACCATCCAGGGCGAGGCCCGGGAAAAGATCAGCTTCACCTGCAAGAAATGCTCGCAGATCCTGGAGGTGGACCCGGGGCTTGCCCGCGAGGAATCCCCCACCCAGGAGTTGCTCCGGACCATCTGTGAAAAATGCGGGTCCGAGTTTGTCAAGAACCCGGAAGACGATTCCAAATCTTGCTATCAGTGCCGGATCGACCTGTTGGTCAGCAAGAATAAACAGGAAGCAGCGGAAGCTCCCAAACCAGCTCCCGCGGCCGCGCCGGAATTTGACAAGTCGGCTGCGCGCTACACCTTCAAGAACGACGACGGCTTGTTGTTGGGGCCGATCAAGCTCCGGACCGCGACGGTGCTGATCCGGGAGAAAAGGGTCATCGGCAAGGAAGAGGTTTCCCGGGACGGGAGCGAGTTCAAGCCCTTGCGGGAGTATCCCGAGCTGGTGGAATTTTTCCCGGAACTGGCCGTCCCGGCCGAGCCGATTCCGCGGGAAGAGACGGCGCCGGAGCCGGGTTCCGCGCCCGGGCCGGGTTCCGCCCCGGCTGAAGAAATCTCTCCTCCCACTTTGGCGGATGATCCGCTGGCTTACTATCTCCGTCCGGTTCAGGGCAAACTGTTCGGCCCGGTGAAAAAATCCACGGTGGTTGATCTGATCGGGTGCGGCTTTCTCTGCGGCAAGGACGAATACAGTCTGGATCTCCGGACCTGGCTGTGCTTGAGCGTGGATCAGGAATTTAAAAGTTTGGTTCCCAACGAAGAAGCCGAAGTTATGGATTTGACGGAAACCGTGGAAGAGTGAAAATGGAATGGGGATGAGATGAACAAAGTGGCGGCGAAAAAAAATCGGTTGGGGAAAAAGAAAGAAAAGAACACCCGGGAGAAAATCCTGGCCGCGGGAAGAAAAATCTTCGCCGAAAAGGGATACCACCAGACCCGGATCCAGGACCTGCTCGGATCCGCCGGGGTCAGCCCGGGAGCGTTCTATAATTATTTTTCCAACAAGGAAGAGTTGTTCCTGGAATTGGTCCGCGAGGCCGGGGAGGCGCTCCGGAAATCCGTCCAGGAGATTAGGGTCAAGGGGATCAAGGTGGGGAACCAGGACGAGTTGTTCGTGGTGCTGACCGATTCCATCCGATATTTTTTTGAATTCGTGGATCAGAACCGGCCCGGCTTGCGAATCCTCTTCCGCGAACAGCAGAACGCCAACCCGGCCGTGCTTGATACCCTCAACTATGTCATCTCCGAAATCCACCAGGACCTGAAACGCGATGTCCAGTCCGGGATCAATAAGGGCCTGGTATCCATCTCCGACCCCGGAATTGCGGCCTGGGGAATCCTTAGCGCGATCAGCGGAGTAACCCTCACCTATATCAACAACCCGAAAATGGAGCGCGAAAGATTGACCCGCACCCTCACCGAACTGATCCTGTTCGGTTTGTTCCATAGATAATTCGGCTGATCAGTTGATCAGCGGATAGGTTGATCGCAAGATCCATTCCGCTTTCCCTGATCACCCCTTCAACCCATCAACTGATCGACCGGCTGAATGCCGTTCCCCGCGCACCGCTTATGGATACTCCACTATCTCAACCTCCCCCAGCGCCATCTCCCTGCCCCAGGGCCAGACCGTGATCGCCAACTCGTTCCTGCCCTGGAGATTGAGCAAGTCGGGCGGAAGATAGAAAATTTTCTGCGGCCCGATTGCGTCCCAATATCGTCCGGCCAGCCAGCCGTTGATATAAATATTGGCCTTGCCCGAACACCGGCTCAGCTTCACCCCGATTCCCGGCTGTTCCGGGGCTTTCAGGTCAAGGTTGAACTCCGAGCGATAAATTCCGATTCCCGCGGGACAAATGATCTGGTGAGGCAATTTAATCGGCGCGCAGGTCCCGCCTTCGGAAGGGATGCCTGCGCCGCCAAACGCTGAAAAATCCACCTTGGGGGTGATCCCGGTTTCGCCCGGCAGCAACCCCGGCTTGAATTCCCATTCCAGGTCCCCCTGGTCGGTAAGCGCTGAGACCAGTCCGCGGGGATGAAAGCTGTCTTCCATAAAACCCTTGTTATGGCCCATGCTCTCAACCAGGATCACCAGATGGTTTTCATCCTTGCAAAGGTTTTGGGGAAGGTCCACCCGAACAAGCAACTCCAGGTCCTCGCCCACCCCCAGCTTGTTCCGGAAATTATCAAAGGCCTGGAGCAAAACCCCATTCAGATAAACCGCCCACAAATGGCGCGCGTCAATTTTGATCCAGTTAAGTTTTTTCCCGACCCGCGCCCGGTACCAGCAAAACCCGTAATGAACCCCGAGTTGATCAAGGTCCATCTCCCTGCCTTTAATCTTTTTCCAGCCCGACCCCCCGGCTTTGAAAGGCGCGTCGTAAACCTGGAACCTGAAATCTGAAAGCTCCGGCTGCTTCGCGAACTTGAGCAACGGCTCCGCTTGGGCATCTTTCACCGTGAGCAGACGGTCAAGGATCTTCCCGCTCGCGTCCAGAACCAAAACCTCCATTCCCGGAAAGGCCGCCTGGAACTCTCCGGCCTTCAACTTCACCGATTGATCCCGGCCGGCAAGGTTCCGGATAAAAAGAAACCGGGTCCCGTCCGGAGCCTTCCGCACTTTCGCGAATAGCTCCCCCCGGTTTTGCTGAAACTCCTCCTCCGGCTCCGATTCCAGGAGCGCCTTTTCATTCCGGAACACAAACTCCGAAAACCTCCGGCAAACCTCTCCCCGCTCGCTTATCCTCCCGCCCTCCGTGATCGGGGCGCCATAGGTGTAAGAGGTATAAACATCGGGCGAGCCGGTGTATCCCCAGGTGGTCCCGCCCGCGGCCATATAAATATTCAGGATGCTCATCCCCTGGGCCAGACAGCTTTTCAAGGTCAGGTCCATCGCCAGCGGCCCCAAATGCTTCTCGTTATGCGCATACCCTCTCCCGCCCCAGAGGTCATACCATCCGCCCTGGATCTCTCCCCCGAACAGAGGGCAGGAAACCTGCATCGCGTTATGCCCCTCTTCAAAAATGTCCGTGCGCATAAACGGATTGCCATGTTTCCAGTCCTTGATGAAATCCGTGATCGGATACTCGTCTATCGCCGCGAGGTCCACCGGGAAATAGCGCGTGCTCGCCCCGCCCACATCGTTATGGAAGATCGGAGCCTGACATCCGTATTTTCTCGCCAGGTGGTACAGCTCGCGGAAATATTGCAGTTCCCGCTTGTATCCGGGCCGAGCAAAAGCGCGGCGCTGGAGAAAAATCTGGATCCGGTAGAAAATCATGGCCGAGATCAGGCGCATGAACAGGTCCTCCCCGTAGCGGCGCTGGAGCACGCCCATCAGCCGGGCGATCATTCCGCGCGGGGTGGGGTAGAGGTTATACTCGTTTTCAATCTGCAACAGGATCAGGTTCTTGAACCGGGCGATCCGCGGGACTACTTCCGAATACCATTGCTCCGCGTATTTCATATATTCCGCGTCATAAACCGCCTTGGCGTTCTTGCGGCAGCGTAAATTCAGATGCCTCTTGGCCAAAAGCCATCCCGGGAATCCTCCCCCGTCAACCTCCGCGCAAATATACGGACCCGGCCTCGCGATCAGGCACATCCCATTCTCTTCCACGATCCTCATAAACAACTCAATGTCGCGCGGACCGGTGAAGTCGTAAACCCCCTCGGCCGGGCTGTGATACCCCCAATAAAAATAAGTGTCAACCGTGTTGAAGCCGAGCTGCTTCAGCTTCTTCACCCGAAGCTCCCATTGCCGGGGAGACGGATGCCGATAGTAATGGAGCGTGCCGGAGAAAATGTATTTGCGAATGCCGTCTATCATCATGCTCTTCCGGTCAAAACTTGCTTTTCCGGCCATCCCTGATCCCTCCGCTTAAATTTTCTCCCAGCATTATCCCCGCTTTAGCCGCGCCCTGTCAAACCATCCGGGATCGGGATTCTTCGGTTCCCGCCTCCTTGACCGCTTTACAAAAATAGAAGAGTGATTACCCTTATCAAAAGGAGTATCCGGGAATGTCTGAGTTTCCAGAATTCAAGCCCATTGAAATCGCGGATCGGGATGTGATCCGGGAATTCTGCTTTGGCTATCAGCCCGAAACCTCCGAGCTGACCTTCACCAATATCTTTATCTGGCGCGAGCATTATAAAATTCAATGGTCCACCCTGGGGGAATTCCTGATCGTGGCTTGCAATGCCGGCCGGGAACAATGCTTCGCGCTCCCGGCCATCGGGCCCGGACCGAGGATTGAGATCACCCGCAAGGTGTTGCAATGGCTCCGCGACGAGCGAGGGGTGAAAGATCCGGCGATTGAGCGCGCGGACCAGAGGCTCGCCGACGAGCTCAAGTCCAGCTCCGAGTTTAGAGTCACTCCCACCCGCGATCATTTTGATTATCTCTACCGGACCGAAAACCTGATCAAACTCTCCGGCAATAAGTATCACCCCAAGAAAAATCATTTGAACAAATTCCGCAAGACCCACCAATTCAGCTATGAGCCGATCAGCCGGGAAAAAATACCGGCCTGCCGGGAGGTCGCGGAATTATGGTGCCAGGCCCGCCGCTGTAATGATGACCTGGACCTGATTGACGAAGCCAACGCGGTCAAGGCGATCCTGGAAAATTATCAGCAACTGAAAGTGGAGGGCGGAATGATTTTAATTGAGGGCAAGGTGGAAGCCTTTGCCCTGGGAGAGATGCTCAATCCCGAGACCGCGGTGATCCATATTGAAAAAGCCAACCCGGAAATACCGCAACTGTTCGTGGCGATCAACCAGCAGTTCTGCGAACATCAATGGTCAGCGGTTCCTTTCCTCAACCGCGAGCAGGACCTGGGGGACGCCGGACTCCGTCAGGCCAAGTTGTCATACCAGCCCGAACGGCTGATCCAAAAGTTCCGGATCAAGCTGGCTTGAGCTTTTGGGCGGGACACTCCTCTCCCGCATTACCGGTCACCGCGCGCCGCTTATGGATACTCAACTATCTCAACCTCCCCCAGCGCCATCTCCCTCCCCCACGGCCAGACTGCGATCGTCAATTCGTTTTTGCCCCTCGTATTAAGAAGGTCCGGCGGAAGATAGAAAATTTTCTGCGGACCCACCGCGTCCCAGTATCTCCCGGCCAGCCAGCCGTTGATATAAATATTGGCCTTGCCCGAGCAATGGCTCAGCTTCACCCCGATTCCCGGCTGTTCCGGCGCGGCAAGGTCAAGGTCAAATTCCGAAATATAAATTCCCAGGCCGGCGGGGCACGACTGCTTGTGCGGCAGAGTTATAGGGGAGCGGACACTCTTGTCCGCTGACAATAAGATTGAAAAATCCACTTTCGGCGTCATGCCCGTCTCGCCCGGGACCAGTCCTTGCTTCGCCTCAAAAAATAGGTCCTTCCGGTCCGACTCAAAGCTCACCAGCCCGCGCGGATTTTGCGCGTCTTCCATAAAAGACTTGTTATGACCAAGGCTCTCCACCAAAATCACCAGCATATTTTCATCCCGAAGCAGCCTCGCCGGAATTTCCAGCCGGACCGTCTTGGCCAGGTCCTCTCCCGCTCCGACCCGGTTATGGAAATTGTCATAGGCCTTGAGCAACTCGCCGTTTAAATACGCGGCCCAGCAATGTCTTGCGTCAACCTTGATCCATTTGATCCCGCCCTTGAACCCCGCCCGGTACCAGGCATATCCATAATAAAATCCCAGGCCGTCAAGATCACTCCGGTCTGATACCGCTTTCCAGCCTTCTTTTGATCCAGATTTAAAGGGCTGATCAAAAATACCGAACCGGAAATACAGCCCCGGCTTTTTTCCCAGAAAAATCATCGGCTCGGATTTTTTCTCGGCATAGGTTGCAGAGCGATCAATGACCTTTCCTGCCCGGTCCAAAACAAAAATGTCCATCCCCGGATAGCCGACCTTAAACTCGCCGAACTCGTTTCGGATCGTCTGTTCCTTTCCCGACAGGTTCCTCGCATACACGAACACCTTCCCGCTCGGAGATTTTCGGACCTTGCAGAAAGTATCGCCGCCCCGCTCGGAAAAATCCGACGCGCTCACTGATTCCAGCAAATCCTGCTCCTGCCTTTTCACGAATTCACTGAATTTTCGGCAGGGATACCCGCGCTCGGAAATCCGACCCGCCTCGGTGAGCGGCGCGCCGTAATCATAAGAGGTGTAATCATCCGGGTCCGCGAGATAGCCCCAGTTGGTTCCTCCCGCGGCCATATAAATATTCAGGATCGCGGTGCCCTGCGCCAGACAACTCTTGAGGGTCAGATCCATCGCCAGCGGCCCGAGCAACTTGCGGATATGATCAAACCCATACCCGCCCCAGAGGTCATACCAGCCGCCCTGAATCTCCGCGCCGTAAAGCGGACAGTTCATCTTCAGCGCTTCCAATTCCCGCTCAAAGACATCAATCCCTCCGAACGGATTCCCTTTGGTCCAGTCCGAAGCCATATTGGTGATCGGGTAGTTGTCAATCGCCGGGAGGTCAACATCAACATACCTCTTGCTCGCCTCGCCCACATCGTTATGGAAAATCGGGACCGCGCACCCGAGACCCCGCGCCATCTGATATAGCTCCTTGAGATATTGGTTGTGCTGGGCGTATTCCGGGCTTTGCAGCGACTTGGTCCTGTTCCCGGCCAGGGCCAGGGTCACCGCGGGGTTGGTCGAAATCCGCATGAAAAAATCCTGGCCGAAAGCGTCCTGGACCGCGCCCTGAATTTTGGCCACCGCCCCGCGCGGGGTATAGTGCATCCCGTATTCGTTTTCCACTTGCAGCAGAATAAGATTCTTGCGGTGAACAATGCGCGGTAAAAGTTGCTCATACCATTCCTGCACATACTTCATATATTCCGGGTCGTAAACGAATTTGCCGTCCTTACGGCAGCGCAGGTGCAAATTCCTTTTCGCGATCAGCCAGCCCGGGAACCCGCCCCCGTCAACCTCCGCGCAGATATATGGACCCGGTCGCGCCACCAGATACATCCCCTCGGCCTCCGCCAGGTCCATAAATAAATCCACATCGCGCGAACCCTTGAAATCATATTCGCCCTGGGCCGGGCTGTGATAGCCCCAGTAATAATAGACATCCAAAGCGTTGTATCCGAGTTCCTTCAGCTTTCGGATCCGCGTTTCCCATTGCTTCGGGGAAGGCAGCCGGAAATAATGCACCGAGCCGGAAAAAATAAATTTGCGCTCGCCCCCGATCATCATGCTGCGCCGGTCAAAGGCAATCCCGTTCGCAAAATTATGAACCCCGCTTCCCGCCTGCCCATCGGCGGACCAGAGCGGCCGGATGCTCGCGCCCAATCCCATCAGCCCCACTGCCGAAATAAAATCCCTCCGTTCCATTTTTTTCCTCCTCCAAAAACTCCTTCCATTATAGATTGGGAAAAACCCGGCGGGCAACTCCGATCTATTTGCCGGCCTAAATCCAAGGCGCGCGAAAAATCAATTGCCTTTTTTGACTTTTCTAAGGGATTGGTGTTAGTTGGCGATATGCCAGAAAAATTCCAAGGCATTTATTCCATCCTGCCCACGCCATTTCAGGAAGACGGGTCGCTGGATTTGAAGGGGCTGGAGGGTTTGTTGGAGCACAACCTCAAGGCGGGCGTGAACGGGATCGTGATCCTGGGGAGCAACGGCGAGTTCCCGTATCTGTCATTGGAAGAGAAAAAAATCATCATCCGGGTCACGGCCAGGGTGGTTGCCAAAAGAGTGCCCCTGATCGTAGGCGGATCATCCTTTTTCACCCGCGAGGCGCAGGAACTCGCTGAGATTGCCCAAGCCGCTGGCGCGGACGGCCTCCTGACCGCGCTCCCGATCTATTACCCAATCCGGTTTGAAGACCTGCTCGCGCATTACCGGGGCATCTGCGAGAAAATCGCGATCCCGGTTTTTTATTACAATTTCCCGGAGGCGAGCGGCGGTTATTTGAAAGTGAAAGAATTTATTGAAGTCTTGAAGCTGCCCGGGGTGGCCGGCGCGAAGAACAGCCAGGTCAACATCGGTTATTTCAAGGAATTGCTCGGCCAATCCCGATCGCTGAACAAGGCCGTTTTCACCGGCGCGGAGTTCAACCTGAAAAAGGTTTTGGAGATGGGCGGAGCGGGAGCAATGGGGCCGCTGGTGAACATCTGGCCGGAGAAGGCTCTGGAAATTTATCGGCTGACCCGGGAAGGCAGGGGCAGCGAAGCGGCCCTTGCCCAGCGCGATATTTTCTGCCTGATGCCGATTATGGGCGGGCCTTTGCTCTGGGAAGCCATCGGCCAAGCCGCGTTCAATCTGGTCTCGCGCCCGCTCTTCAGTCGTTTTTATCAGCCCCGGCCGACCATCGCCCTGCTCAAGGAAGCGCTCCGGCAGATGGGACTGCCGATCACGGCCAGGGTGCGCTCCCCGCTTCCGCAACTGACCAAAGCCGACCGGGAGAAGGTGGAAAAAACTTTGGCCCGGATGAATTCCCTCAAGTCCAAGCTGCGCTGATCCGGCTGACTTTCCTTGACCCGAGCCGGCCTTGGGGATATGCTGGGAATATGTATCTGACCCGGGCCAACCTGGTTTTGGCGTCGGCTTCTCCTCGAAGGCGCGAGTTGTTGAGCAAGGTCGGGATCAAGTTCAGCGTGATCCCGAGCAACCTGGATGAGGACAAGGTGGCGAGCTGCCGGGAGCAGGATCCGGTGCATTACGCGCAGGGTTGCGCTCGCGCAAAGGCGGAGAAGGTGGCGGAGCTGGTTGCGGAGAAGAAGGATTTCTGGTTTCTGGGCGTGGACACCATCGTGGTGGTGGATGATTTGATCCTGGGCAAACCCAAGGATAAAGACCAGGCGCGCGAATTCATCAGCCGTCTTTCCGGCAAATGGCACAAAGTCATCACCGGCTATCACCTGTTCCATCCGCTCAAGGCCGAGCGGCTGTCCAACCAGGTGGAGTCCCAGGTGCTGATCCGCAAACTTGCGCCGGAGGAGATTGAAGCCTACATCTCCACCGACGAGCCTTATGACAAGGCCGGAGCTTACGCGGCCCAGGGGATCGGCGCCGGGTTGATTGAAGCGATCAACGGCTCCTACACCAATGTGGTCGGGCTGCCGCTCGCGGAATTGCTCAAGGATTTGCTCCGGTTGAAACTGATCTCGCCGAACCCAGGGGATTGAGATGCCCTTCTCCTCCGAGGACTTGAAGAAGAGATTGACCCTGGTGAAAGAGCGGATCAGCCGGGCCGGAGAAAAGGCGGGAAGGAAAGCGGAGGAGATCAAGCTGGTGGCGGTGAGCAAGACCAAGCCGACGGAAATGATCCGGGCGGCCCTGGAATTAGGCCAGTTTGATTTCGGAGAAAATTACGCCCAGGAGCTCCGGGACAAGGCCGCGGAAATAACCGACCCGCAAATCCGCTGGCATTTCATCGGGTCGCTCCAGCGCAACAAGGTCAAATATATGGTCGGGAAAACCGCGCTCATCCATTCCCTTGACTCGGCCTCGGTGCTGGAAGAAATTGAAAAACGGGCCGCGGCGCAAAATCTCAAGCAGCCGGTTTTGCTGGAGGTGAAGCTGAGCGAGGAACAGACCAAGACCGGGATTGATCCGGCCGGGTTGATCTCGCTCGCGGAAAAAGCGCTCGGGAGCAAGTCGGTGGAGCTATTGGGCCTGATGACCATGCCCCCTTATTTCCCGGACCCGGAGCAGGGCCGGCCATATTATGAAAGGCTGGTGAAGACCCGGGACGAGTTGGAGAAAAAATTGGGAGTAAAACTGCCGGAGCTGTCAATGGGGATGAGCAATGATTTTGAAATCGCGGTCCGGGAAGGAGCCACTTATGTCCGGGTGGGAACCGCGATTTTCGGGGAGAGGTAAGATAATAAAAATAGATTAACCACGGAGGCGCAGAGGACACAGAGAAGAGAAAAATGTTGATCAAAGTAAATAACAAAGAAAAAAAGGTAAAGAATATTTTCTGCGCGCTCCGCGCCTCTATGGTGAATACGAATTTGGATTATTATATGGGTAACGGAGAATTGCTATGATGGGAAAAATAGGGATCATCGGGGCCGGGAAAATGGGAGAGGCTCTCATCGCCGGATTGGTCCGGGCCGGAGCGGATGCCGGGAAAATCCTGGCGTTTGACGCGGACGCATCCCGGCTTAAGAAGATCCGGAAGGTTTATAAGATTCAAATTGCGGAAAGCAATCCGGCTTTGGTCCGGGCCTCGGAAGTCCTGATCCTGGCGGTCAAGCCCCAGGTTATGGGAAAAGTTTTGGAGGAGATCAGCGCCGCGGTTGCGGGGAAAAAACCGCTGGTGATTTCCATTGCCGCAGGCATCCCGACCGGCTTGATCAAAAAAATGCTCGGCGCGGACCAGAGGATTTGCCGGGTGATGCCCAACACCCCGGCGTTGATCGGCCAGGGCGTGTCCGCGTATTTTGCCGGCCCGGGAATGAGCAAAAGGGACAAGGGAAAGGTGGAAACGATTTTGGGCGCGATCGGGAAAGTGGTGGAAATTGATCGGGAAGAATTGATGGACGCGGTCACCGGCTTGAGTGGAAGCGGACCCGGGTATATATTTATGGTAGTGGAGGCGCTCTCGGACGGCGGGGTGAAAATGGGCCTTTCCCGCAAGCTGTCCTTAAGCTTGGCGGCCCAGACCGTGATCGGCGCGGGGTTGATGGTTTTGGAAACCGGGATGCATCCGGGGGAGTTGAAGGATATGGTGACCTCCCCGGGCGGAACCACCATCGCCGGTTTGAGCGTGTTGGAACAGGGAGGGATGCGGGGATTGCTGATCAAGGCGGTGGAATCCGCGACTAAGAGGAGCCGGGAGCTGGCAGGCGGGACCGGGAAAAAGATGGACAGGCAAAGGAGGAAAAAATGAAACTGACGCCGATGGAGGTTTCCGGGAAGAAGTTCAGGAAGAAGTTCCGGGGGTTTGATGGCGAGGAAGTGAGCGAGTTTTTGGAAATGGTGTCCACGGAAATGGAAGACCTGGTGAGACAGAACCGGTATTTTGAAGAGGAACTGGGCCGGAAGAACTCGGAATTGAACGATTTCAAATCCCGCGAGCAATCCCTGAAAGACACTTTGATTTTGGCCCAGAAGCTGGCGCGCGAGATGAAGAACAATATGGCCAAAGAGGCGCAGGTGATTTTGTCCGAGGCCGAGATGGAAGCCGAGAAGATCGTTCGTCAGGCTCACGACCGGGCAATGGAGCTGGATCAGGAAATCCGGGAACTCCGGAATCAACGCTTGAAGATGATTGAGGAACTGCGCTCTATTTTGAATACCCATACCAAGCTTTTGGAAGTGGAGGAGGAATCGGTCAAGCTCAAGGAGAACCAGGAAGACAAGGTGCAGAGAATCCCAACCAGCCGCGCCAAAGGGTCTGAATAAGACCGCGCGCGTCTGTGCCTGAATTTTATCAGCTTAAGCCCGAGGCCCTGATCCTCTCCGTCCAGGTCCAGCCCGGGGCCAAAAAATCGGAATTTCAGGGAATCACTGGTGACGGTTTTTTAAAAATCCGCGTCCATGCCCCGGCCCGGGAAGGGAAAGCCAATCAGGAGCTGATAGAATTTCTCGCTGACTCCCTCGGCCTCCGCAAATCCGATTTTGAAATTCTTTCCGGCCAACTCTCCAGAAAAAAGCGACTCCTGCTCGCTACCAAATATCCTCAACAAATTCTGGAAAAAATCCAAAATAAAATCAATACCAAAAGATAATTTTCACCACGGAGACACAGAGAGCACGGAGAAACTCAGAAACCATCAGCAAGCGCAAGCGCGGCTGATCATGCCCCGTTATGCGACGGCCCTCCGCCCCACATCGTCCATCCGTCCGCGGAGGGATCTTTGAGGTTGATTCCGATCAGTTTTCCGTCCGCGGTTCCCACGAAGAGCATCCCCTTGGCCAGGCTGGGCTGGAACCGCATCTGCGATCCGATCTTGATGGTATCCAAAACCGTTCCGCGATCCTGGCTCAGGATTAGGACCTCTCCGGTCGCGGTCACCAGATAAAGCTTGTTCCCGGCCGGAACCGGCGGCGCGGCCAGATGCCCGCCTATTTTTTCCAAATCACCCGCCAAATCCCTGGTCCAAATTTCCTTGCCGGTGTCCGGGTTCAAGGCCACCACCTTGTCGCCTTGGGTGAGGAACAGCTTGTTTTTAAATACGCAGGGGCGCGATCCCTGGAATTCCCAGAGCCCGTTCACCGTGCCCTGGCCGACATTGGCGCTGGCTTCTTCGAGCTTGGCGGTTGCCGGGCCGGTCGCAAATCCCACGGAAGAATCGTTCGCCTTTTGATCGGAATAATAACCGCTCCCGCGCTGGACCTCCGCGTCCAGATAAGGCGCCGTCCGTTTGTGCCATATTCCGCCTGCCTGATTATTCTCCCCCTTTTTGGTCTCCAGCCGCGAGATGCCTTCCACCGGTTTCTGGTCCGCGCCTTTTTCGCGCCGGCTCACGAACACCTGATCTTGATACAGCCAGGGGGCGCTGGTCGCGTTCATATCCTTTTGCCAGAGCGGCTTTCCGTCCGTGATCCGGAACCGATAGACCGTGCCGTTAAAGGTGGACAGGTAAACCGAATCATTATGGACCACCGGCGCGCTGATGATGTCTCCCTCCAAATCCGCTCTCCAGAATTCCTTGCCGTCCCTTAGTCCCAGAGCGATCAATTGATGACCCTTTCCGCCCGGAAAGGCCATAAGCAATTTATCCTCGGAAATGGCCGGCTGACTCATCAAAGGGTCGCCCAGCCATTTGGACCAGAGCATCCTCCCGCTCTTTCCATCAACAACAAACAGGGTGCAACTCTCGGTATTAAAAGCGACCACGCCCTTGGCCGCGACCGCCGCGGTAGGCCCGTCGTCATTCACCCGGATCGCCCATTTCGGCTTTCCGCTCTCAGCCTCAAATGCGTAAAATTCGTAGCTCCCGAACCCGCCTCCCAGATAAACCATCCCGTCCACCACCGCAGGCGTGGCGAGCGGACGGTTGCCCGGAATGGTCACGCTCCAGCCCTCTTTCCCATCCGGGGTTTTGAATTTCCGGGCTTTCAATCCCTCCAGGGGCAAGGAGCTGACCTCGCCGGATTTAAGATTGCCATTCCCGTCAACCTTCTGATCCTGCTGGAACTGCGGTTCTTTATCAACCGCAGGTTTGATTTGATCGGTCGCGGTCTTGACCTGGGGCGGACCCGCCTGGACCAGACCGGCAACGAGAATAATTCCTAATAAACAGGACCGCGCCAGGAAAGAAATCCGTTTCATATTTATTCCTCCTTTACGCCGTCCCTGTTTCTAACTGACCAATGATCCGGCAAAAAGTTTCCAGGAATTTTTTTCCCCCGCATCCTCCTGGCCAAGACTGCGCAGGACCGGAAGGCGCAAGGAACAGCGGCTCACCAGGTTCTAAAAATCGGATGCGCTTCGGTATTGAAGACCGCCTTCTCAAAATTCAAGGTGTCGGGAGGAGCGAACAGCAGAAAGAAATACTTCATATTTTCCGCCAGGAAATAACTTTCCATACTGTCGGCCTTGGTTTTGGTCCGGACATCCGAGAGCGCCGCGTACCCGGAGTCGGTCTTGCAATACTTGACCAGACTGTTGAAAAAAACGCTCCCCATCCGCCGATATTTTTCGTCCGAGGTATAGTGATATAGGTAATAGGTTGATTCTATAATTTCCGGCCGGAGCAGATACGGCCCGTAAATAATTTTCATTTTCCGGTAATCAATCAATTCCGGCTCAATCCCGGCTATCATCCACATTTTATAACAGGAATCCAAAAGCCTTGCGGCCCGGTCCAGGTCCCCGGACTTGGCCAGGAGCGCGGGGAAAAAGGCGTCCAGCGCTCCGAAGACGCTAAGCTTTCTCTTTCCGGTTCCCATATCGCTGTGCCCATACCAGAGGTTTCCGGTGGATTCATCCGCGAGATAGGTATTTATGGCCTGGATGCTGGTATCCCACATCTCCTTCAAATCCGGGTCGTCAAATAACAAGGAGCCTTTAAGCAGATACTCGTAATAACTGTCAATGCCGCCCCCGATATTGCTGTCCATCACAATCCATTTCCCGCTCTTGACATCTATCTCGGTCCCGACCAGGCCGATCTTGGACCGGCGCTGATATACCGCGATGGCGGCTTTCTTCGCATGGTCATAATAAATGGGGTTTCCGGTCAATTTGGATAGTGCGCCATACTCCAATAAATAGGAGCCGATTTCAGCCGGGTTGGAAATCCTGCCCGAGGTCTTGCCGGTTTTTAAATTCACAAACCGATAGGGCATCCCGGTCGGAGAATCAAATACCGGCATCATCCGATCCGCCAGATCAATTGCCAGCTCCAGCAATCTCTTATCCCCGTCCAATTGATATGCTGAAATCAACCCGCCTAAAATCCGGATGGAAACCTCAAAATGCTGGACCTCCAGATCTTGATCAAATGAGAGGCGGCTGAAAATCAGCCCCTTCGCCTCCTCCGATTCCTTCTCCAGCCCCATAATCAGCATCGTATCCAACCCGTCCACCGGAGTCATCAACAGCGGTTCCTGATACCAATCCCGATACCCCTTGCTCAACGGCTTCAGCGCGTCATGACCCCAGGCATACTTCTTATATGCGTTCCAGCAATGCAAAAACTCCGCCTTAACCCGGTCCTGGCTCACCACCGACTCATCCGCCGTCTCCAACAACGGTTTCGCTGACTGTAACCCGCACCCGCCCCAGACCAGAACGGCCCCGATTAAAATTATTATCCCTGACCCAATCCTGCCCATTGTCCCATCCATCCCTGCGACTCTTTCCATCTTCTTCCTTCC
>CAIYYW010000364.1 GCA_903930515.1 uncultured delta proteobacterium
AGCACTTTACTCCGCCGCTGGAGGTAAAAGCACAGGTATGATAAACACCGGCCGAGATTGCGCTTATTCCTGAGGAAAGCCCGGAAACATTTACCGGAACATTGCTATCGGTATATGTCCCATTCCCAAGTTCACCACCCGCATTATACCCCCAACACTTTACTCCGCCGCTTACGGTCAGGGCACAGGTATGATCAAAACCAGCCGAGATCGCGCTTACTCCTGAGGAAAGCCCGAAAACATTTACCGGGACATTGCTATTGGTATTTGTCCCATTCCCGAGTTGACCCTCCCCATTATGCCCCCAGCACTTTACTCCTCCGCCGGAGGTCAGGGCACAGGTATGATTACCCCCAGCCGAGACCTTTGCGCTCTCTCCGCCACCGCATCCTTCATCCACAGTTCCATATCCTGCGTCTCCGGGGCATTGATTATCCATATCATCGCAAAGCTCGGTTGCGCCGGGATAAACCTTCTGGCTAGTATCATTACAATCCACCTCGGTTCCGCAGCCTGAGACATTGAAAAATCCGTCAGAATCCTTGTCCTTGCAATTCAAGGGCAACCCTACTATCACCGTAACGGTTCCTGAAGTGGAGTCTGTTCCATCAGAAGCAGTGCATGTAATCTGGTAGCTTCCGGGATCAAGGTTATCCGCCAGCCAGGTCACCCGCCAGGGGTGCTCGTCCGTAATGGAGTCGGGAATGATCAGTCCGTCCGAACAGGCCCAGGAATAGTTGATAGTGTCAAAATCCGGGTCGGTTGCGCTGCAGGAAATCTCCACCGCGTCATCGGGATCAAGATAGGTCACATATGCGCTTACCGTTACCCGGGGCGGATAGTTGTCGGGAATAACCGGGCATTTCTGGTCCCCGCCTGAGCAGTCATCATCAATCAGGTTTCCGCAAATCTCGGTCTTGCCCGGGTTCTGGTTGGGATTGCGGTCGTTGCAGTCGCCCTGCCTTGGGCTATAGCCATCACTGTCCAGATCCAAATCCAAAGGATTAACCGGGGCTTCAGGATAGGCCTTTCCGGTATATAGGAATGAGCTGACTTCATAAGAAGTTGGCCGTCCGTCGCACGATACCCTGACTCCCCAATAATAGGTCTTGTTATTTTCCAGCTTGGCAAATTGTTCCGGCCGGAAGGATAAAGTTTCCGTCCGATTAAAAACCGCTTCAGAATCAATGATCGGCAAAACCAGAGAATAGGTAGTGGCGCTGAACAGATTGGAAGAGGTCCCGATCCTGAACTCTATGCTTTTCTTAACGGGCGTCGCGCCCAAAGGGTCGGTTATGCTGTAAGTAAATCCCTGGGCGGCTATATTCGGGACCTTGGCGCTTTTGGCTGGGGAGGTCAGGGTGATTTGAAGGGGGGTTACGGATTTAGCTGCGTTAAATTTGGCTTTGATTATCTCCACAGCCGCAACCGCAACCATCCCCGCCAGGATCACCGCCGCGATTCCGATAAAAATTAACGGTTCCTTGCTGGTTCCCTTTTTCGCAATAGGAGCGGGACTTGTATGGACTTGCAAAATTATGGTTTCGGCGAGGCTGGATTGATAAAGATCAAAAGTGGCGGTTCCGAAATCGCTGAAATCGGGCTGGGTGAGCACAGCTACATTAACAGGCTGGGCGAGATTGTTCGCGATATAATTCAAAGCGTCGTTTCCGGTAAGGGTGGTCAGGTAAGTCCCCAGGGCGGTGCCGGCCGGGAGGGTGCCGGCGTCAATGAAATAGTCATCAGGGGTGAAGCTTTTGGGGACGATCTTAATGCTCTTGGTTTTGGTCAAGCTCTTGGTCGTAAAGGCCTGGAAAGATGAGAAATAATCGGGGGTCGCCAAAGTCTCCAGGCAAAGCACTCCGTTCTTGATTGAGGCTTTGGCGCTGATCCCGGAAAGGGTCTCCGCGAAAGGATCATAGGGGTTATAGAGCTTGAAGCGGTAGGTCTTTTTACCGAACTTGAATTTGAGATTGCCTTTGCCGTCCGAAACCGTGGTCTTGAGGGCATCGGAAGCGACAATGCCGTATTTATCATCATCTGCGTTTTGTCCTGCGCTTCCGCGGCTGTGATCTCCGCATCCCAGGAATGAAGAAAAGAAGATTGCATTTGACAATATCAGGCACAATGCCTTTGCCCTTAAGGATTTCATTTTGCTCCCTCCATTGGCTCAATAATAAGGTTGATCTTAAAAGGATTTACGCACATTTCGCAATCCCTGTCAAATAATTTATTCGGGCCTGGGTCGGGCAGATACGATTCAATCGCGCGAATACGCAAGATGAATTCGGGCGATGGGATCGGGGTTTTTCGGCCGGGCAGGCGGCCACTTGTCAAAGCGGCAGGAATTGATTATATCTGGAAGCGGCTGAGATAATGGGGATAGAGGAACAGATGGAACGGGTGAGGGTGGTATTGGTGAGCCCGAAGTTTAGCCAGAATGTTGGGATGGTTGCTCGGGCGATGAAGAATTTCGGGGTGTCGGATCTCAGGCTGGTGAATCCTCGGGCGAAGTTGAACGATGAGGCATACGCAAGGGCGGTGGTCCGGGCGGCTGATATCCTGTCTCTTTCCAAGACGCATCGGGATTTTGAGGACGCGATTTCCGGGTGCGGTTTGGTGATCGGGACGAGCCGGAGGTATGGGGTTCGGAAGAAGAATGTGATCAGTCCGGCTGAGATGGCGGAGTTGCTGAAGGACTCGCCAGCGAGGCAAAAGGTGGCGCTGGTGTTCGGGTCTGAGGATATCGGACTAACGGAGATGGAGCTTAAGCATTGCCAGTGGATGGTTGGGATTCATCCGGGAACCGAGTTTGAGACCCTTAGTTTGAGCCATGCGGTGGCGGTGGTTCTTTACGAGTTGAACCGGGTCTTGCGGGGTCCGGTTGAAAGGACTCGGAAGTTAGCGGATACTGTTGATCTGGAAAAGATGTACCGGCACCTGGAGGATACGCTATCTGAGATTGGTTTTATGGAGGATGGGGACCCTCGGAGGATGATGCTGAATTTCAGGAGGATGTTCCAGCGGGCCGGTCTGAGTCCGAAGGAATTGAAGATGCTCCGGGGGATGCTGCGGCAAATGCAGTGGAGGGCGAGGAGTAAGAGGAATCGGGACTAAAGTCCCCCGCATCCCGCGAGATACGCGGGACTCGCTTCGCTCGCAGAAAAAAGAATCGCGACTGAAGTCGCTCGCACGAAAAGGAGAGAGAGATGAAAAAGATATTTGGGAGAGGAATCGCGGCTAAAGGCGCTCGCATATTATTTCTGGCGATACTTTTATTAGCCGG
Source organism: uncultured delta proteobacterium (assembly GCA_903930515.1). Taxonomy (GTDB): domain Bacteria; phylum RBG-13-61-14; class RBG-13-61-14; order RBG-13-61-14; family DRUE01; genus CAIYYW01. The sequence continues at coordinate 3,287 of CAIYYW010000364.1, forward strand.
GGCGGCGCGGGCTGATGGGCTTGGGCGGCTGCAATCGTTTGCACCGGTTGCAGACGGGGTGTTGGTTAATTTTGAAAACGGGAAGCTGAAGCTGAGCCGGTTGGAGGACGGGATTTTGCGGGTGCGGGCCACGGATAAGGACCGGTTTGAGGATGATCAATCGTTCGCAATTATGAAGGACGCTCCGCGGCCGGCGCCGGCCAAGGTTTGGGAGGATGAGGGGGGGCTGAACTTTGAGACCGGTTTGCTGAAGGGAAAAATCTCTCGGGAAGGCGGGGGCATCAGCATTTATGACCGTAATAATAATTTGATTTTGTCGGAGCCGGAGGGGGGCGGTATTTTTTTTGAAGAGGGGAAGCCGGGGGTGACTCGGAAGATTCCGGCTGGGGAGCATTATTACGGGTTCGGGGAAAAGACCGGCCCGTTTGACAAGCTGGGGGAGCGGCTGGTGATGTGGAATTCGGATTCGGCTTACGGGACCAAGACGGAGCCGATCTATCAATCTCATCCGATCTATCTGGCTCTCCGCAAGGGAATGAGCTACGGCATTTTTCTGGACAATAGTTACCGGAGCGTTTTTGATGTGGGGAAGACGGAAGCAGGCAGGCTCTGGTATCAGGCGGATAGCGGGGAGCTGAATTATTATTTCATTTACGGTCCGGGGGCGAAGGAAGTGATAGAGGGCTACGGGAGGCTGACCGGGGGATTTCCTTTGCCGCCGCTCTGGGCTTTGGGGAATATGCAATGCCGTTACAGTTACAGCGACGAGGGTCAGGTCCGGGAGATCGCGGGCAAGTTCCGTCAGTCCCAAGTTCCCTGCGATGTGCTTTTCCTGGACATCCATTATATGGACCATTACAAGGTATTTAGTTTCAATTCCAAGCGCTTCCCGGACCCGAAGGGGCTGATCTCCGATTTGGAAAAGCAAGGGTTCAAGGTGATCACGATCGTTGATCCGGGGGTCAAGGTGGAGCCGGGGTATGAGGTGTATGAGCAGGGATTGAAGAACGATTATTTTGTAAGGAGCAAAACCGGGGGCTATTTCCAGGCCCGGGTCTGGCCCGGGGATGTTTACTTCCCGGATTTCTTAAAGCCGGAAGTCAGGGAATGGTGGGGAGGGCTGCACAAGTTTTTGCTGGACCTGGGCGTGGACGGGATCTGGAACGATATGAACGAGCCGGCCGGGTGGGTCAAGGATATCCGGATCGGGAGTTTGATGATTCCAACGGGCGGCAAGGTCCCCTGGCTGGGGATGGTTCACGGGGACCGGGAACATCCGGTGGACCACGCGAAGGCGCATAATGTTTACGCGCTTTTGGAGGCGCAGGGAACCTACGAGGGTTTGAAGCGGCTGCGTCCGGACCAGCGTCCGTTCGTGATCAGCCGGGCCGGGTATCCGGGCTTGCAGAGGTATTCCTCGGTCTGGACCGGGGACAATTTCGCGACCTGGCCGGAACTGCGGCTGAGTTTGGCGATGCTATTGAACCTGGGGATCAGCGGGATCCCGGATGTGGGCACGGACATCGGCGGGTTCGTGCTGGCGCCGAGCGGGGAGATGTACGCGCGCTGGCTGCAACAGGGGGTGTTCTATCCCTTCTGCCGGACCCATACCGCGGTGTATCATCCTTCCCAGGACCCATTCTCTTACGGGCCGGAAGTTCAGGCGATCAGCAAGTCCACAATCGAGCTAAGGTATCGGCTTCTGCCTTATACCTACACCTATTTCAAGGAGGCGAGCGAGACCGACCTCCCGATTATGCGGGCAATGTTGCTGGAATTTCCGGATGACGAGAAAACCTATCAGCTTTCCCAGCAATTTATGTGGGGGGATTGGCTGCTGGCGGCTCCGGTGACGGTGGAGGGGACTCGGCAGAAAAAGGTATATCTCCCGGCCGGGAACTGGTATCGGTTTGAGCGGGGAGAGCGGATCGCGGGCGGGAAAGAGCTGGTGGAAATGGTGACCCTGTCTTCTTTGCCGCTGTATGTTCGGGAAGGCGGGATTGTGCCGATGGCTCCGGCGATGAATTACACCGGGGAAAAACCCTGGTCGCCTTTGAGCGTGGAATTTTACAGCTCGGACCGGAAGAGTTGCTTTGATCTTTATCAGGACTCGGGGAACGGCTTTGAGTATCAGCAGGGGAAATCCCTGACCAGCCGTTTCTGCCAGGAGCCCGCCGGGAACGGGTTATTGCTCAGCAAGTCCGAGGGCAAGGGAGAATATCGGCCGGTGGAGCGGGAGCTGTATCTAAAAATCTTCGGGGCGCGCAAGCCGAGTTCAGTGGAACTCTCCATCGGCAAGGGCTTTGAGAACCTGGCCTATTTATATGACGCGGAAAACGCGGTGATAGAGTTGAGACTGAAGGATCAGTTGAAAGGCTTTGAAATCCGGATCGGGTATTGATCAAAAAAAAGGCGGCCTCCGCAAAAGGGAGGCCGCCCGGAAAAAAGCTTCCGCTTATTTGACCCACCAGTAATAGAATCCCTGCAAGGGACTGATGGCTTTTTTCTCAAATGTCCCTTCCCCGAATCCTTCGGGATTTTCCGCGCTGGGCGGATTGAAGCTGAATTCCACATCTCCTATAATCAGAGATTTGCCGGGGAACCCCTCGGTAGCCACTTTTTGAACATATGCGGATGCGATTTTATCCCAGATCGCTCCTTTTCCCGTATCAAAATCCACATTCCATTTATAAGTAAGGCCGGGAATACAGGGATTGGTTGTCCCGTGCGGCACATAAGACCGGAAGGACACCTCTCCCGCATAGACTGAAGATGTAAGCACTACCGGAGGGGAGGCCAGTTTTTCATTCACCCCGAGTTTAATGGGCCAGCCGGACCCTGTGTCATAATGTCCGCCCCAGATGGCGGCATAAGAGCATTCACCAACATTGTCTTCATCCAAAAGAGCAAAGACATAGTTTCTGATGGTTTCATCCTGAATCTCAGACTCCTGCTCAATATGCCCGGTTCCGATATAAACCAACCATCCTTGCGCTCTCGGCGCCACCGTGGTATCCGCCCGATAGAAGAAGGGACGGCGCTTGGAGGTGGTGACACAATCGGGCTTGTCCGTTGCCGAATAATCCTGAAGGTTTCCCTCGCAATCCGCTTCCGGGTCGGAGAGGTCATCATATCCGGTGTCTCCGCTGTCAAAGAACAGACAGATCCCCCAATTCGCCGGGTCCGGGTCGTGCACATTTAATTTCCAGACCCTTCCCTGTAAATCCCCGAAGTATCCCCAATCCGGGAACCCGTCAAAGTCCACATCCGTTACCAGGACATCGCTGAGGACCTGGTTGGTGTTATTGACGGTGAGGTCGCATTTTTCAGCGTAATTGTCCGCGGTGAGCAAATCTCCCGGATCAATATCGCAATACTGGTTAGTGGAAGGCACCAGGATGGTCTTGATTTGGGTTCCCGTATCCGCGTCCAAAATGTAAAGCCAGGACCCCTGGTAGGGTTTCAGGTCCGGGCTGGCGCCTCCTCCGAAAATCACCGCCACCCTGGTATCCAGGGTATCGGCATCTTCCGGCTGATACAATAGTTCATCAATATAAGGCAAGCTCCAGGTATTCCCCAGGATTGAATCCGTGCCGCCGTCATCCGGGTCGGCGAATTCCCAGCGGATGGTCACACTGTCTCCGGAAGAACCCTGGTCCGTGGATATATTCGTAACATTGAGCGAGTAATAAGCCGGGCCTCCATCCCGGAGACCGCCGTAAAGAACGGTCTGCCAGCACCATTCTTCGCCGGCATCGCACCAGTCTTCATCCGGCGCAGACGGATACCCGGTCTTCATTACCGCAACACTGGGATCGCCATCAACATATATTTGCTGTTCCCCCAGCCGAAGATGCCAGAGCGAGCCTAAAAGATAATTCGGCACATAGGCAAAGGCTTCCTCTACTATCGACCGGATGCCGGCCCCGTCCGGATCCTCAAAGAAGAAGGTATGGAGCATTCCATCTAAAGCGCCCACATAAATTATTTCCGGCGTATCCGCATAGTGATCCGCATAAGCCTGATAGGTCGCATCGTTCTTAAGCGCCGATTTGGGGGGCTTTCCCGCGGAAATCGGAGTGGAATGATAAATCGCCCCCAGTTTCCAGGATCGGGCTTCTCCCCCTTTATAAGTGCTCCCGTTCTCAATTCGGATGAAGTCAATCAGGATCGCGGCATCCGTGGCATTAAGGACGGTGTCATCGTTCTGATCCAGGTATTCGTTATAATTGGGGTAGCCCGGAAAGAGCGATTCCGCGAGTTGAGAGGCACTGCCGGAAACGAAATTCACCCGGTCCCATTTCTCGGTAGAGTCATTATAAAGGGAGGTAAAAATTTCCCGGGTGCTGGAATTCCGGGAATTGAGCAATTCCGCGGCATCCCTCTGAACCGCAACCGTGGTTGATCCTTCCTTGAGGCCTTGCGCGGAAGTCAGGTCCATAAAAGCCAGATGTCCCATCCAGAGCAGTTCTGTTCCGGGCGAGACATCAAAATACGCGGCGACTCCGGCGGTGAGGTCCACATTAACCGCCGGCGCCGAGCGCGAATAAACCCCCTTCATAATCATCTTCATTATAATATCAAATTGTTGAAGCAATTCCGTCTCGGTATTGGCATAAAACGGGGTGACCGCATCGTCTATACCCAAGCCCATAGGCGTATCATCAGGCAAATCTGACGCGGCCGCCATAGCAATCAGCATATCCGGGGCATATTTATCATAACCCGTGGGATTCGCGTTCAGCGCAAATCCGATCACATAAACTTTAGTGGGCAGCCAATCCTTGGTTTCGCCGTTTGCGGTATATGTGCCGACGCCCGGAACAGAACTGGGATCCTTTAAGTAGCTGATATATTTGGTTTGAGCCGCGATTACCGGATCCCGTTTCGCAGTGGTGTCCGTCTGATAAGAGCAAGTAGACACACACGGTTCTCCCGTGCTCTGGCCTCCATCGGTAAGCAATATGATATTGTTGGTACGGCATTGATAGTAATAGTACGGGTCATTGAGCAGAATATGCCCGCCAAAATCCGTCATATCCCATTGGGACGGGGTCCATTGACCAAAGGGACTGGGGTTGATGCTATACCCGCTGAGCGAGGGTGTTAGGGGCGCTGTTTTTGGATGGCTTGGGCTTGTGATGTTATAATCGCAACCCTTGTTCGTATAAGTATACGAACCCTTCCCGCAACAATAAGGCTGATCGCCTGCCGCGTTGCAACTCAGAAAATAACGACCATAAAGATAAGTAAAAGCGTCCCTGAGCAAACCGGCAATCGGGGTGTTGCCACTAGGGGAAGGACAGCTATAATTGCTCGACCCATCCCATTTATGACCATCACCATTCAGATCTGAACAAGCAATGATCTCCTGAATATTGGTATTGTCGGTGCTCCCATCCGAAAGTTTATATATCACATTACCGCCAGAGCCAGGAAACTCGTTGTTGCTGCCGGAAGTGTCAAAGGTCATCAATCCATAGCGGACATCGTAAATATCCATAATTCCGGGATTATCAATAACTAAAGCGGTATATGGAAGTCCGGTAAAGATATTGTTGTTATTATCAAAGTAGCGGCAAAAATACGGATGGTCCAGGCAAGACTCGCTCCAGGTGACCGCGCTATATCCCAATTCCGCCCTCACGGCATCGGCTTCTTTGGTGGTTCCCACGGTCTTGGTGAATTCATGGGCATAATTCACTCCCATCACCACCGTGACCGCGTCCACCAGGGTGACCATGGGAATGTTGTTATAGATATTGTCCGCGACTTCCTGGCTCGTCCAGGTCGCCTTGGGATTGACCGTGCTCGCCCCCGAGGTGCCGTCCTTTTTGATCTCATAGATCGTCCGGGTGCCTTTGCCGTCGTCGCCGTTCGCGGGACAGGTCCCCAAGGAGCCGTCTCCGCACACGACAGAAGTGGTGAAAGTATTGTAGCTGTTATAAGTGCTCGTAATCACGCTGTTGGCTTTCAGATAGACGATAAAATCATAAAGAGTTTTGGAGGCGGCATTCATAGTTGCGGTGTTATATGAATAATCATCGGCGTCCCAGATCACGAACCTAATGAGCGCTTTCTCCGCGTCCGGCGGAACCGCGGGGAAAGCGATCGGCTTATAGCAACTATACCATTTGGTCCCCACCTTATAGCAGCCGGTGCCCACTCCAGCCGCGATCAACTTCACCCGGGTGACTTTAAGGTTGTTATATTTGTTGTAACTGTTTACCAGGTTGCCTTTGAAGGTCAAGGCCCCCGAGGCGTTGGCCTTGTAGATCGGCCGGGCCAGGGGGTACCCGTCATTAACGATGTCCGCGTCGGTGACCTTGGTAAATTTATTGTCGGAATTTAGATCGCGGAGGAATTTATGGAACGGATAAGTGGCGGCGCCGGTATTGGCGTTTCCGGTCTGGAGGGGATGATCGTAGTTGTTTTTTATAGTGAAAAAAATCGGGGTGTCGCCGTTGGCCAGCATCCCGGGATAGACGTCGACCGCGGAGATCAACTCGTATCTGCCGGCGCTATTATATTTCATCAGCAGGACATCCACGAACACGAACTTTGCCGCCAGATCGTTATAGACATTGAATTCCCCGCCCTCTTTTCCGCCATACACCTGATTATTGTTATACTTTACATTAATCCTGCCCGTGCCGGTCAAAACTCTTCGGGCAATATCAAATCGGCTGGATTCGCCGGTTCCGGGACTAGAGCCATCAATCGCCCAATCCATACTCCCGGAAGTGTCCAGCAGGATTAACACATTGGGCTTGGCATTGATGGAAGCATAAAAGGGCAAAGCCGCGCCCGCAAACCCCTCACCGGCCCAGAGCAAAGCAATCCCCGCGATTACCCCTGCCAGCCATCCTTGATTTGTTATTCTTTTCATTTCCCTTTACCCCCTTTCCTTAAAGCCTGACGCTGATTGTTACGGATGAGTGGTGGCGGCCAGTTTCCGGCTCACCTCTGTGTCTGATCCACCACTAACATCACAAAGACCGCCAAAGCAACCCCGCTGAACAATTCCCACCTCGGCCATAATCATTCGGGCAATCCCCCGCGCACTATAAATAGCATTGCTTTCAATAAGATACCGAAATGATTTTAGGGATGTTGGCTGACCCGGCCTGGGGGGAGCCACTCCCAGATTGGTCAGCGTGGTTTGCCATCTCGGCCAGGGATCCGCGTTCACGGCGTAGACCGCTTTTCCCCGATGCTCCGCGCTGTAGATCTGTTGCGTGGATCCGACCGGGACCAGGGCCGCGTTGATGGGATCGCTGACCCAGTCAATCCCGATCATTACCCCTTGCTCCGCGTAATAATAAGTTTCCTCGCTCCGGGCGATGTTGCTGGCCACGCTATAATCTATCTGGCTCATCGTGATCAGGGCAAAGCCGAGGATTTCTACCGCGGAGAGCAAGATGATGGCGATCACCAAGGCGGCTCCCTCTTCTTTCCTCTCCCGCAATCCCTCTTTCCATCTGTTCATCGTATCCTCCTTTCTCAACTCAGGGACCTGCGAAGGCGGTGCAATCAGGGTCCCCCACCGCGCAGGTGCAATTGTTAAGCCCGTTTTCAGTTCCGATATTCATCATTACAATCTTCCGGCTCATATTGGTGATCAATGGCTTGGGCATATCCTTGATCCGGACCACGGCCTGAACCTTGATCGTCACCGCGGTAACCCAGCAGGGATCAAAATCCGCCGTCAGATCGTCCGGATCGAAATCTACCAGGAAGGCCCCGGTTACAGGATCGGTCAGGTCATAGAAAACCTGGAAATCCTCAATCCCCTGCGCCATCCGGTGATCTATGGTCACCCCTGCGGCATAATAATCCCGTCTGATCAGCCAGCGGTCACATCTCGGACCATCACATTCCTCCCTCACAAAATACCTGCGCTTGAAAACCGGCGCCATCGAGTCGGTAACTCCTCCCATATAATTGTTGAGTGCGCCGCTCGCAACAGAGATCACATTGCTCCCGGAATTCACCGAGGTGACGGGAAGATAGTCCCCGACGCCTTCCTTGTACGCCCCGATCACCACCCCGATCGGGCTGACCGTTTGATAACTGTTGCTTGAGTCGTCCCAGACCTGGAGAATAAAGAGTCCGTCCACGGTGTTGCCGTTAAGCGTGGTCGAACCCGCATTAACCGGGTTAACCAACTGGGTACGACCCCGGCCGCTGCCAAGATTCTCGCTAAAATTAGCCCAGATTTCAATCGCGTCCAGCGCATCCCCATTCAGGTTATCAAGCGCATACTCGGACCCGGTCAACTCCGGATCTGACGAAACCTGAAGATGCTTGATCGGCCGGATCGGCGTGCTGATCAGCGCCTTGTTCGCCGCGGAGATCGCGTGTTCCACCCCCCAGGGCGTGCCGGTGAATCCCGCCAGGGCGATGTCCTTGGACAGGTAATATAGCGCGATCCTTAAATTGGCCTGCTTCTCCGCCTGCGCCGCCTGCTGGTTGAAAACCAACTGCTGCCTCTCAAAAAAACTGAACGCGCCATATAATACGATCACGCTGATCACCATCACCACCAATAGCTCGATCAGGGTGAAGCCCGCTTTCGGACCCTTTGCTCTGATTATTCTTGTCATCTTCCGCTCCGTTTTCTATTACCTTCGGATCGTCCTCATAACCAGTTTCTTCTTGGGAACCACGCTAGGCGCCACGGGAAAGGAACTGTTGATGTTATTGTAATAATCCCAGACCGAGTGCAGGGTTACCCCCGATACCGTTTGCGGATTCATCCCGGGATCAACCCACAATACCCAGACCTCGATGTAAATCTCGTTCGCACCCGGAACGGTGTCGGGATATTGCGCCAGCACCAGCGGATCGTTGGAACCCGCGTTAAGGAACTTGCTCCCGGCCGCGCCTCCCCATTCCACTCCGTAAACCGCCATATAGAAAAATTCCGAACTCCAATTGTCATCCGTCAGGATCGCCCCGTCCGCTTTCATCGGTCGGAGCCGGTGCCAGGTGAGCTTCCCGTCTCCGGCGGTGTCGTCAAGAAGCGCAGCGCCATCCGCGTCAACCTGCTGGACCCCAAGACCGTCCGAGAAAATCACCGATGGGTCCGTAGCATTGATCGGGGTGTTCTTCAGCGTTTCCATAACCTGAGTGCTCAACTGGGTGGCCGCAGTCCTCTGCTTGGCCTGAGCCAACTGATGAATACCCGCGATCTGAACCCCCACGATCCCGACCAGACCGATCATCAGGACCGCCAGGGCGATCATTACCTCGATCATCGTGAATCCCGCTTTATTTTTCCCTTTCTTCATCCCGAGCCTCCATTATAATGCAATGCATCCATCGTGCCAGCTTTCTTTTCAACAACTTTTCCACAATTTACCCAGAATTTATACCTTAATCCTGACAATTTTTAAGCAAGCCCATATCTTATCTAAACAATTGATTTGCTTAATGTTTATCAATGTATTCCGTAAATATCGGTTCAAATTTTGAATACCGATTCAAAAACAGGCCCTCTATTCGGTTGCCTATTTAGATATTGATCCGGCGATAAAGTGATTAAAAATTGCAATGCCGGAGGTGAAAATTACGGCTTGTAATTCGGCGCCCTTGAGGATCGGGTCTATTCCTAAAACAATTGTTTAATTAAATCAATATATTATGCGTAGCAGTAATGCTTGCAGAATAATTAACTCCATAAAAACAACCAAT
>CAIYYW010000365.1 GCA_903930515.1 uncultured delta proteobacterium
ATGGCGGAACCGAAATGCGGGACCTGCCCATTCCGCGCGCGCTATGACAAAAACCCCAAATCCATCCTGGGCAGGATCTGGAGATGGCACATCAATTTTTGCCCGGGCTGGAAGGCTTATATGAATTCGCTTTCCGAAGAGGACCGGGCAAAGCTTAAAGCTCAATACCATTGGAAAAAATAATCCACATTTTCCGCCGGGCCGCAGGTGAAAAAATTCCCGCGGCTGATTTTCCAGGAATAAATTATGAACTCGCCGATGGCTTTTGCCGGAATCAAAGGATCTCCAGCTTGAAATAGGAGAGAGAATGAGGAGTCGGATCGGTTTTCAACAGATTTTTATCCTGGCATTGCTTGGATGCTGGATGTTGCCCGGAAAAATTTCAGCCGGGCCCTGGGACAATGCCGATCCGTTGACCGTTGCCAGGGCGGTCGCGGATCAAGAGCTGTTCGGAAGGGTGATCGCCGCAGACACGCTCCGGCCCAAGGTGAAAGTCCATCACGACTGGAACTGGCTGGATTCCACCCTGATGTCCGGCGTGGCCGGCCTTTACGACCGCACCTCCGAAGTAGGCCAACCGGTCGGGCGATATCTTGACTATCTTTCCGCATGGGGCGCGCATGATCCCGGCGGGTATCCGATCCCGATCCTTCACGGCGATCTGGTTTGCGCGGGTCAGACTTACATCTGGCTTGATCAGCAATCGGGCAAGGGTTCCAAACACCTCGCCGAGACCGATGGGATGATTGACTTTATTCTCCATTCCCGATCCTGGGGGCAAAGGGGAACGGGCTACAATAATTACTGGATGCGTTTCTGGAACGATGATATTCATATGATCCCGCCTTTCCTGGCTGCCCGCGGCAAAGCAGCCGGCAATCAAGGCATTCCCAATGGCAAGGACGGCCGGACCATTGCCATGGAATACGCCCGGGCTTACGCGGAGGTCCTGCGCGACCCCTCCACCGGATTGTTCTGGCATGACCGGGGCACGATCGGGGCATATCAATGGGGACGCGGAAACGGATGGGCCGCGGCCGGATACCTCAAGGTCTGGGAAGCGATCAAGGACGATCCGGCTTATGCGATGGACGCACAGTGGCTGATTGAACAATTGGTTGCGATGTCAAGAACCTTGAAGGACAACCGGAATGTGGTCGGGGTATGGAACGCGGATGTGCGGAACCGGCAGGTTTACACCATGCCGGAAAATTCGGGCAGCGCCTTTTTCATTTTTGTCATCGCGCGTCTGGCGAACGAAGGAATCCTGCCTCCGGAATATTGGAGCGTGGCGCTGAAAGGCTGGCATTTCCTGAAGCTGAGCGTGACCGACACCGGCGAGCTGATGCGGGTCCAGCCCGTGGGAACCGGACCGGTGGTTTCGGACTTTGAGACCAATTCTGAAACCTACGGGATCGGGGCATTCCTTTTGGCCGCAACTGAAATCTCGCGCATTCCGGAAAAGGCGCGCGCCACCGGCGACAATGTGGAATGCATCAAAGTTGAAGGCAAAGATCTGGAATGGAGCGGAAACTCGGCTTCCATTGAACTGAGCAAGTTGCGCGCCCTTCAGCCCGGTTTCCCAAGTCAGCCCGAGCTGAAAGTCCAGACCGTAATTCCCGGGAAACGACTCCCAACAACCTCCGCCGATTCCAGCCGCGTGAAAATTGTCGGCCTGCCCGCCGGCTATTTTGGCCCCGTCCATATCTTCTACCAGCCCTGAGCGAAATCCAGGGCGGAGCCTCTGTTCCTGAATTCCTTATTTCAACAAATCCAGCAACGCCCGGTCTATCTCCACCGCCAAATCCGGGCCGACGCAAAGGCTGTGCTCATACTTATAAAGCTCAGCGTCGTAATCTTCCGGATAGAGGATGTAAGCCAGCTCGTCATCGGCCAGCCCGAATTGGAAGGAATGGGGCTTCTGGTGTGACCGGATCTTCAAACCCTGCTTGGGGTAGGCCTCGCCCGGGAAGGTGACGATCTGGGCGGAGCCGATTTCAATCAGGTTCACTTCCGTGATCAGGCTCGGGCCTGGATACACGCTCCGCTCAAACATCCCGAACTGCTCGCCCAGGGTATAAATCTTGTTGACCACCGGCGCCTGGATCAGACTCATTTCGTGCTTGAGGGATGGACTCTGTTCCCGGACCAGCATCCCCATTCCCCGCTCAACTTCTCCGAAAACCTTGGTCCCGAATTCCTCCAACTCCCCCCAGCTATGGTCCGCTTCCGGCACCGGCAGATTCGGGCTGACCAAGGCCCCGAGCGCGCCGTTGAAAAAGATCGCGCCCCCTCCGTATTTTTTCTCCACCAGCCGCCGGACCACCCCCGGATAGTCCGAGCTGATTTTGTGGTTGGTCTCCCACTGCACCTCGGGATGGCCGGTGAGGTTGATCAGGGTGGAGATGGTTTCCCCGGACTG
>CAIYYW010000366.1 GCA_903930515.1 uncultured delta proteobacterium
CTGCAACTCTTCCAGCTTGTGCTCCAGGTTCCGGTTCGCCTTGTAGAGATCAATGCCCATCTCTCCATACCCGAGTTGTCCGCGGAGCTTTTCAATCAACTGGGCGATCACATTTTTGCTCAGGACCAGTTCGCCCACGATATTCATCAGGTTATCCAATTTGCCGATGTCCACCCGGACCGTCCGGGTAAGGCTCCGGACCGTCCCGATCTCTCCCTCCTCCGCCTCGGCTTCCCCTTCCTCCGATGCCGCCGGTTCCGGCTCGGCTGCGGCCTGGGCGGGAAGGGGCCGGCATTCCCCGCCCGCTCCGGGCTTGATCAATTTAAGGGAAATGAGTTGGCTGCCGAGCTGGGCGAAAATATTTTTCTCCGGCAGGTCGGTCCCGAGCAGGAGGAAGAAGGTGATCTTGTCTTCGGTGCTGGCCTCGGCGCTGGGGAGGGTGGTGATCAGTTCTCCCAGTTCCCGCATCGCCTTCTGGAGCACGGTCAGGTCTTCATCGAAGGTGGCGAGACTGAAGATGGCGGTGACCTGGAAAATGAATTTTTGATCCTTAAGGTTTTCCACCAGCCGGTGCTCTTCATATTCGGTGAGCACGGTCAGGATATCCCCGGACACCCCGCTTTCCCGGAGCCAGTCTTTGGCGTCCTCTTCCTCTTTTTCCTGCTCCACCCGCAAGAGCCTTTTCTTCAGCCCGTCAATCTCCTCCGGGCTGATCTGCTCTCCCCCGGCCTTGCGGCTGATGATCGCCCGCAACTCTTCCACTACTTCAAACATGGTGTCCAGCCCCTCGGCGGTGAGCTTGAGCTTGCCCAGCCGGAGCCGGTCCAGCAGGTCTTCCAGCTTGTGGGCGATCTCGCCGACTTCTCCGAAGCCGAACATCCCGCAGATGCCCTTGAGGGAATGGGCGGCGCGGAAGATGTCGTTGATCAGGGCGGGGTCCTGCTTGGTGTTGCGCTTGATCGCGCCATCCAGCTCCAACAGGCCGTGATTGAGCCGGTCCAGCAGGTCTTCGGCCTCGACCAGGAAATCAGAAAGGTTCACCCCGCTCAATGTTTCCTCCGAATGCCCTTCGGACCGGGAGCGCCCATCCCCAGGTATTTCTTGATCAGTTCCTGGAATTTACCCGGGTCAATCGGCTTGATCAGATACTCGTCCGCGCCCAGGGAGATCCCCTTCTCGCGGTCCCGGGGGGAGCTTTCCGTGGTCACCACGATCAGCGGGATATGGGAATATTCAGGGTGGTTCCGGATGAAGCTGATCAGCTCCAGGCCGTTGATGTCCGGCATATTGATGTCGGTGATGATCAGGTCGAATTTCCCGCGCGGAAGCTCCTTGAGCGCCTCGAACCCGCTGGCCACTTCAATGATGCTGACCAGTTCCGAGACTTCTTCCAGGGTGCTGACCAGGAACGCCCGGGTGATGGCGGAATCTTCCGCGATCAGGATCTGATAATTTTTTTTGGTCATCTTCCTAAATCAGCTATTCATCCTTTTTATTTTCATCCCGTTTCATCTCCAGGAGTCTCCTCTCCAGCAACGCCTTTTCCATGGACAGGCCGACCTGGACCAGGAAAATCTCCAGGCTCTCCGTGTCTCCGATCTCCTTGTCCTCCGGCGCGTTGTCCCCATAGAGGATCGCGGCCACTTTGCCGCTGGTGATGATGGGCGCCGCGAACACCTCCGCGGGCTCCTCGCCGCCCAGTCTTTCAATCAGGTATTGGTTCCACTTGTTGGGCTTCAATTTTTTCTTGAGCGGAATCCGCTTCTGGAGGGCTTCCTGGAAGATGCTCGGCTCCTGGAGCGGAATCCGCATCTTCCGCACCTGCCGTTCCGGGTCCTGGCCGTTGAGCCGGATGCCGAACTGTCCCAACCCGGCCACCTGGTCGCGGGTCACCACGAAGATCACCGCCCGGTTCATCAGCTCGGAGGCGAACCGGAGCACCAACAGGGTGATCTGTCCGTTCGCGCTCGGGTCGTTCAATTCCTGGATCATACTCCGGAGCATCTCCAGCCCGCGACTCTTTTTGATCTCCGGCTCCGGAATCAACAACTCCTCTTCTCCCAGCTCCTTCCTCAATTCCTCGGCCAAATCAAATAACTCGTCTTTATTGGATTTTTCCTCCACCCGCGCTTCCGCTCCCGCGCTGAATATGGGAATAGTCTTGAGCGCGTTTTCCAGGATCTGGAGAAAATTGATCAACTCGGGACTGGAGAAGGTTTCGTCCAGTTGCGAACTTTTGGGCTTGAAGAAAAAGTAATTGGCTTCCAGCTTTTCCGCCTGCTTCTGCGCCGCCTGGTTCTCGTAGTCGGTGGTGAGGATGCAGGGTATTTTGCGGTCCAGCTCCTTGATCTTGCGCAGCAGCTCCAGTCCTCCCAGCAGGTTTTTCCCGTCAAACCCGGGCATAATCAGGTCCGCGATCACGATCGGAACCAAGCCCTGCGATAGAAGATGCTTGACCCGGGCCAGGGCCGGATTCAATTCCGGGAATTTCTCCACCTTGAATCCCGCTCCCTGGAAATGACGGGTGATCGCCTCCAGCATCAACGGCTCGTCATCAACCGCAACCATCACCTGGCCGGTGGCCAAAAGGGGATCTTCTTTGGGAGCGGAGATCCGGGAGGCTCCGGCCGGAACCGGATCGCATTCCGGTTCCGGAGACGGTTTCTCTTGCGGTTCCGGGGCCGCGTCCGGGCCCGGGGAATTGACCGCATCGCTCACCGGGGCCGGCGAAGCTTCCATTTCCGGGGACGGTTCGGCCGGTTTTTGTTTTTCATAATCATCCAGGAATTCGCTCACCGAGCTGAAATCCCCTTCCCCGCCGCCCGGCTCCTTCTTGAATTCCTCATCCTTGATCTCAAACTCCGGCTCGCCCGGAAGCGGCCCGACCGCGGGACCGCTCGCCATCCGCCTCTGCTCGTCCTGGAGCCGGGTGCCTTCCATCGCCAGGTATTGCGGGCTTAACCCCTGATCCATCACAAACTGCCGCCAGGGGTTCTTGAGCGAATTGATCTCCCCGTCCACTTCCATCAGCTCGAAGCTGAAATTGCCCTCCATCCATCCAAAGAAGCTGAACACCACCTGGGTGACTTCCTTCTCAATCACCTGGTCTAGCTTGGACCGGGGCAACTGAACTTTTTCGGACAGGAAATCCTTGATCAACACCCCGTGGTCGCCCATCCGCTTGGCCTCGGCTAAAACCTGTTCCAGATGTTTCTGCGTGATCACCTTCTCTTCCACCAGCATCAGCCCAAGGTTCTTCTTGATCTCGCTGCTCAGAGCCGACACCACCAGACCGTCCTTGAAGATAATCTTGCCCTTGATCTCACCGCTGCTCAGGTTGAGCACTCCCGACTTCCGGGCGAGACTCACTATTTGCAGAATATCCCCCAGGCCTAAATCTTCCAGGCTTCCTACTAATCCCATTTATACCTATCCAATTTGAAACTATCATAACCGTCTTCAAAAGTAAAGCCACTCGACTATCGAATGGTCCGGATGATCGGTCCTTCCAATATCCGCGAATGGGCCAAAAGGGATTATTTATCAAACGGGGACCAGGGCCAAGGCTTGATTTCAGAGGAATCAGCGTTATATTTAGCACATGCGAACTAAGAATTAGCAATGGGCTTCAAAAGCAAGGAGTTGAGATAACCGAATGGAAGGCCATCCCGAAGATCAAGACCAAAGCCTGATGAGCCGGGTTCGCGAGGGAACGGGCGAATCGGCCTATAAGTGTTACCAGTGCGGCAAATGTTCCGCCGGTTGTCCGCTCGCGCTGGAGATGGACTATCCCCCCAGCCAGATCCTTCGGATGATCCAACTCGGCCTGCCCGGTCTGGAAGAAAAAGCGCTGGGATCGCTCAGCATCTGGCTTTGCCTGGCCTGCGAGACCTGCGTGGCGCGTTGTCCCAAGGAAGTTGACCTGCCGAAAATTATGGATTTTTTGCGACAAGAATCCTTGCGCCGGGGACTCACGCATCCCACGGCGAAAAATATCATCAAGTTCCATCGGGCCTTTCTTGACCCGGTGAAATATACCGGGAGGGCGTTTGAGGTCGGCCTGATCGCTGACTACAAGGCCCGAAACCCGATCAGCGCGTTCCAGGATGTTTTGATCGCGCCCAAGATGTTTTTCAAGGGCAAGCTCAGCCTGGCGCCTCATATGATCAAGGGAAGGGGCGAGATCGGGAGGATTTTTGAGCGGGCGATGAAAAAGGAAAGCAAGAAATGAAGCTGGGATATTTTCCAGGATGCTCCCTGCTCGGCTCGGCCCGAGAGCTGGAAGAATCTCTTATGCTCGTGGCCAAAAAAGCCGGGATGGAGTTGACCACGATTCCGGACTGGAACTGTTGCGGGTCAACCGCGGCGCATAATCTGAACCACCTGCTTTCGGTCTCGCTCCCGGCCCGGATCCTGGCGCTGGCGGACAAGGCTGGGATGAAGGAAGTGCTGGTGCCCTGCTCGGCCTGCTACAACCGCCTGGCGATGGCGCAGTATGAGCTTCTGGAAAACCCGGATTTAAAAAAAGAGGTATCGGAAATTATTGAAATGGATTTTGAGGGGACTGCCAAACTATTGAATGTGGTGGAGGGGATGGAGAAAATTTTCGGGGAAGACTCCGTCCTGAAGGTGGAAAAACCGTTTGAGCATAAAGTGGCCTGCTATTACGGCTGCCTGCTGGTGCGTCCGGCCAAGGTCCTGAAATTTGACCGGCCCGAGGACCCGCAGTCAATGGACCGGTTGATGAAGAAGATCGGCGCGGACCCGATTGACTGGCCGGACAAGGTGGAATGTTGCGGAGCGGGCTTGAGCGTTTCCCGCACCGACCTGGTGGCCAAGCTCTCGGGCAAGATCCTGGAAAGCGCGGTCAAGCGGGGGGCCGAGGCGATCATTGTCGCCTGCCCGATGTGCCATTCCAATTTGGATATGAGAAGGGAAAATATAGAGAAGGCCGCGGGCAAAAAATATTCCATCCCGGTCCTATATCTCACCGAGGCGATCGGGCTGGCGCTGGGCTTGAGCGAAAAGGAATTGGGGTTGCACCGGCACCTGGTCCCGGTGGTTTTCCCGATCCGGGAAAAGAAAGCGGAGCCGGAAAAGGCGGAGAGCGCTGAAGAGTCCGCGGGGGCGGTGGAGGAATAAGATGGCCCGGATCGGAGTCTTTATCTGCCATTGCGGAGAGAACATCGCCGGGACCGTGGATGTGTTCAAGGTTGCGGAAGCGGCCGGCAAATTCCCGGGCGTGGTCCACAGCGTGGAATATAAATATATGTGTTCGGACCCGGGCCAGACCATGATCAAGGACGCGATCAAGGAGAAGAAGCTGACCGGGGTGGTGGTCGCGGCCTGTTCGCCCCGGATGCACGAACCCACCTTCCGGAGGGCCTGCGCGGAAGCGGGCTTGAACCCGTTTTTATGCGAGATGGCCAATATCCGCGAGCATTGCAGTTGGGTGCACGAGAAGGGCGAGGCGACCACCCAAAAAGCGATAGAGTTGATCCGGATTATGGTGGAAAAGGTGAAGCGGAACAAGCCGCTCTATTCCATCAAGGTGCCGGTGACCAAGACCGCGCTGGTGTTGGGAGGGGGCATCGCCGGGATCCAGGCCGCGTTGGACATCGCCAATGCCGGCCACCAGGTGATCCTGGTGGAAAGGAGTCCGTCCATCGGCGGACATATGCTCCAGCTTTCCGAGACCTTCCCGACCCTGGACTGCTCGCAATGCATTTTGACTCCGCGGATGGTGGAAGTGGCGCAGCATCCGAAGATCACGCTTTATACTTATTCCGAGCTGGAAAGCCTGGATGGCTTCATCGGTAATTTCAAGGCCAGAATCCGGAGGAAGGCGCGCGGGGTGGACGAGAAATTATGCACCGGGTGCGGGGTCTGCATCCAGAAATGTCCGCAGAAGAAAATCCCGAGCGAATTTGACGCCGGGATGGGAAAAAGGACCGCGATTTATGTTCCCTGCCCGCAGTCGGTCCCGAACCAGCCGGTGATAGACCGCGAGCATTGCACCTATTATATTAAGGGCAAATGCAAGATTTGCGAAAAGTTCTGCGAGAGGAAAGCCATCCGGCTGGACCAACAGGATGAAATCATAGAAGTCAATGTGGGCGCGGTGGTGGCCGCAACCGGCTTTGACATCCTCCATTCCAAGGATTTCCCGGAATACGGTTACGGCAAATATCCGGATGTGATTGACGGCCTGCAATTTGAGCGGCTGGCCTCGGCCTCCGGACCCACCCTGGGAGCGATCAAGCGGCCCTCGGACGGGAAAGAGCCGGAGACCGTTGTGTTCATCGCCTGCGCCGGTTCCCGGGACGACGCCAAGGGGATTCCCTATTGCTCCAAAATCTGCTGTATGTACACGGCCAAACACGCGATGCTTTACAAGCACAAGGTCCATAATGGAAAGGCCTATGTCTTTTATATGGACATCCGCGCGGGCGGGAAGAACTATGAGGAATTCGTGCGCCGGGCGATTGAGGAAGACGGAGCGGTTTATCTTAGGGGCCGGGTGTCAAGGATTTACGAGGAAGACGGAAAACTTATCGTCAAGGGAGTGGATACGCTTTTGGGGGCGCAGCCGGTTGAGATCAAGGCGGATATGGTGGTGCTGGCCACCGCGATCGTGGCCAATCAGGACGCGGAATCTCTCGCGCAAAAACTGCGGGTAAGCTATGACCCCTACCATTTCCTGTCCGAGGCGCATCCCAAGCTCAGGCCGGTTGAGACCAATACCGCGGGAATTTTCCTGGCCGGAGCCTGCCAGGCGCCCAAGGATATTCCAGAAGCAGTGGCCCAGGCCTCGGGAGCAGCGGCCAAGGTCGCCGGCCTCTTCTCCTCGTCCGAGCTGTCGCGCGAGCCGGTGATCGCGGTGGTGAACCGCTTGCCGCCTCCGGTCTTCTCAACCTGCACCGGCTGTTTCCTTTGCGAAAAGGCCTGTCCCTATCAGGCGATTGAGCGGGAGGAGATCAAGGACCGGAAGGGCAATGTGATTAAAGTAGTGGCCAAGGTCAATCCGGGCTTGTGCCAGGGATGCGGAACCTGCGTGGCGCTTTGCCGGGTCAAGGCCATTGATCTTCAAGGATTCACCAACGAGCAGGTTTATTGCGAGCTGATGGCGTTATGAAATCCTTCTCCGCTAAAGCTACGAAGGATAGGTGGGATGATGTCGGAATTTGAACCGAAAATAGTCGCCTTTGTCTGTAACTGGTGCACTTACGCCGGAGCGGATTTAACCGGCACCAGCCGGATCAAGTATGCGTCCAATGTCCGGATGATCCGCCTGCCCTGCACCGGCCGGATAGATTTCATGCTTTTACTCAAGGCCTTTGAACAGGGCGCGGACGGGATCATTGTTTCCGGATGTCACCCCAACGACTGCCATTACACGGCCGGGAACTTCCACGCCCGCCGTCGCTGGATGATGTTCCGTTCCCTGCTGGATTTCCTGGGAATAGACACCCGGCGGATCCATTTCGCCTGGGTGAGCGCGGCCGAGGGGGCGAAATGGGCGGAGTTCGTCAACTCGGTCACGGACCAAGTCAGGAAACTCGGCCCGAACGAGCAATATCAAAAACTGTCGCAAGCCGGAGTGGAATAAAGGTCTGATGGAAGAGTTAAGGAAAAAAGCGCGCGAACTGCTTACGAGCGGGGCGGTCAAGGTCATCATCGGATACGGCCCCGGATCGGGCAAGCGCGTCCGCGCGGTCTTTGTCCGCAAGCCGGAACAGGCCGACCTGCTTATTTGCGATGACCGCTGCCTCCAGAACCTGGCCGTGTATCTGACCAAGCCGGAAGTGAAAGCCCTGGGCAAAGCCGCGGTCGTGGCCAGGCTTCCAACCCTGCGCGCCATCCTCCAGCTGGCCGCGGAAAATCAACTTACGGACGGACAGGTGGTCGCGCTCGGAATTTCTCCGGAGGGAAAAATGACTGAGCTTTCGCAGTTCAAGGCGATAGAGGAATTCCTGGCCGGATTCAGCTTTGAACTGAGCGCCGAGGAAAAAGCGACGCTGGAGAAACTGGACCAGATGACCCCTGAACAACGCTGGCAGTTTTGGCAGGAACAGTTTGCCAAATGCGTCAGGTGTTACGGCTGCCGGGCGTCCTGCCCGCTCTGCTATTGCGAGAAATGCTTGGCCGAATGCAACCAGCCCCAGTGGATTCCCGCGGCTTCCCACCAGATCGGGAACCTGGATTGGCATATCATCCGGGCGATGCACCTGGCCAACCGCTGCGTGAATTGCGGGGATTGCTCCCGCGCCTGCCCGGTGGGGATCCCGCTTCATCTCTTGAATCAGAAACTGGCCGAGGAAGTTTTCAAGCAGTTCGGAGCGAGATCCGGGATGAAGGCGGCGCAGGAATACGCGCTTTGCAACTGGAAGCTGGAAGATCGGGAGAATTTTATTAAATAAATATGGGCGCGGACAAGAGTGTCTGCGCCGCCAAGAGAATATAAAAAATGATTATAGAGAAAAAATTATTGAAACAGGATTCGGTGGAGAAACTGTTTGCCAAACTCAAGGCCGACGGCAGACGAATCCTGGCGCCCAAGGCCCAAGGCGACGAGATTTTCTTTGAGCAAGTCGCGTCTGCTTCGGAAATGGCCAAGGATTATATCCAGACCACGCTTTCTCCCAAGGGGGCGGTTTTCCCGCGGGTGGAAGCGTTGTTCCGGTATCAGATGGAAGGCAAGGATGTAAAGATTGAGAACAACTCCGAGCCGCAGCCGACCGTGATCTTCGGCTTAAGGCCTTGCGACGCCGCGAGCTTTGCCATTCTCAATTCGGTTTTTTCCTGGGACTACCAGGACTCGCAGTTCAAGTCCCGTCTGGCCCAAACCGCGGCCATCACCGTCAGCTGCAGCCGGGCGGATGAATATTGCTTCTGCACTTCCGTGGGAGGAAGTCCCGGAGACACCAAAGGCTCGGACATTTTGCTCACCCGGATCGGGAGCGGAGACTATCTCGCGGAAATCTTGACGGAAAAGGGCAAGGCCATGGTCACGCTTGCGCCCGAGCTGTTCGCGGAGGCGCCTTCGGAGGATAAGGAAAAATATCTGGCAAAGGTTCCGGTGAAATTTGATTTGAAGAAACTGACGGAAAAATTGCCCGAGGCCTTCAATAACAACGAGCTTTGGATGGAGCAGTCGCTCCGGTGCCTGGGATGCGGCGCCTGCGCGTTCGTGTGTCCGGCCTGCGTCTGCTTTGACATCCAGGACGAGTCAAAGCGGGAATCCGGGGTCAGGCTCCGTTGCTGGGATTCCTGCGGGTTCTCCCTCTTCACCGCGCACACCTCCGGCCATAACCCGCGCCCGGTCCAGAGTCAGCGCTGGCGACAGCGGGTGATGCACAAGTTCTCATACTTCAACGACCGCCAGAAATATCTCGGATGCGTCGGGTGCGGAAGATGCTCGCGCAAATGCCCGGCGGATATGAACCTGCTGGAACATTTGAAAGCGATTGCGGAGGCCAGGTGATGAGCGAGCCTAACATATACCAGCCCTTTTTGATGCGGATTGATAAGATCACGGAAGAGGCTCCGCTGGTCAAGACCTTCAAGCTGGTGTTCGTCAACGATGAGGAAGGCAAAAAGTTCCAGTTCAAGGCCGGCCAGTTCGGGGAATATTCCGTGTTCGGAGAGGGGGAATGCACCTTATGTATAGCGTCCCCCCCAACCCGACCGGGTTATATTGAATGCACCTTCCGCCAGGCCGGAAGAGTCACCGGAGCGCTCGCCGGCAAGGAGGAAGGCGAAATCATCGGGTTCCGCGGTCCTTATGGCAATACCTTTCCGCTGGAACAATGGCAGGGAAAAAACCTGCTCTTCATCGCCGGGGGCATTGCGCTCCCGCCTTTAAGGTGCGTAATCTGGAACGCGCTGGACTTAAGGGATCGGTTCAAGGAAATCACCGTTATTTACGGAGCCAGGAGCGTGGCCGACCTGGTTTATAAGCAAGAGCTTGAGGAATGGGCCAAGCGCGGGGATCTGAAAATATTGACCACGGTTGATCCCGGAGGAGAAACCCCGGACTGGAAGGGCGAAATCGGGTTCGTGCCCGCGGTCCTGGAAAAGGCCGATCCCATCTGCGAAAATACCGTCGCCCTGGTCTGCGGTCCCCCGATTATGATCAAGCTCACCCTCCCGGTCCTGGCAAAGCTCGGATTCAGCCCGGAAAATACCTTCACCACTTTGGAAAACCGGATGAAATGCGGGATCGGAAAATGCGGGCATTGTATGGTCGGAAAATACTTCGTTTGCAAGGACGGACCCGTGTTCACATTGGCTCAACTCAATCAACTCCCGCCGGAATACTGATTCACCACAGAGGCACAGAGGGCACAGAGAAAAAATATTTGGGTCAAGGGACTGCGTCCCTTGCGCCTGAATACTGATTGAATGTGCGAGCGCCTTCAGGCGCGATATTCGGGGCGCAGACATTCTTGTCTGCGATCAAATAAATTTTTCACCGCAAAGGCGCAAAGGACGCAAAGAATTCTAGGGGCAACAGACACTCTTGTCTGCGATTAAGGCGCAAAGCCCGCAAAGAATTTTTTGCTTTTAATGTGCGAGTGCCTTCAGGCGCGATTAATTGCTGTGCGGGAGACTTTAGTCTCAATAGCGGGAACAGATTATTTTTTCTGCAATCAAATGTGCGTATTCAATTATTTCTTAATATGCCAATCTGACTTAACTTTAAACTTTAGACCTGACCCCAGGGTTCTATTTAGGTAAACAAACATATAGCAGCATTCGCATAATATTCTTTGTTTAATAAAATTGTGTCGGCAAATAAAGTTATCATGTTTTCTCTTTTATTTTTCGATAGCTGGTTGAAATATTCTGGCGACATTACAAAATTCTCGCAATGTTGCAATACAATCCAGGAAATTAAATCTTTCTGAGCCTTTCCTTTTTTAGAGCTAATTGTGTCTAAATACGAGTCTATGTATCTTTCATCCCTAGCCAAATAGGAGAATATAATTATATAATCACCATTTCTCGGAAATATATTTAAAGCAACCCTCACAACATCATTTGTAGTTTGAAAATCGTCAAGAGAATAAAGAGCACTGACAGCGATAGATGGTTCGGCATTTTTCAACAATATAACCATATGTTTTATCTCATTATATCTCCTATTAAGAAAGGCATCATCATAGCTCTTTTTATATAAGTAACAGTAGTATGCATTTACTAAATGACTTACAGCTTGCATTCCTTGAGTAGAGTAAGTATCGCCACGCCACAACCCTAGTCGGATTCCTTTTTGGTAAGCACTCTGAATTTTGGCGGCTCCTAAACTTACAGCATGAAGTTCTCTTAATACTGAGCGATAAGCAAGAAGAAATAAATGACTAGGATTATTTATATTAATATTGCAATTGTCGATTCGATTAAATATATTAGAGTCATGAATTGAACATAATCCTGTAAATGTTGAAGCATTGTTTACTCCGACGCTTTTAAATTCCACAATCTGATTCATATTATTTAGATGACGAAGGCACATCATTATCACATGCCCTCTTACAGCGATTTTGCTCATAACTCTTTTTAATGGTATTGAATGAGATTTTATCGCGCTTCTTTTGCATATCTCTTCAGGCTCAAGGCAATGTTGAAGTCTTGCATTCTGCAATTTGAAAATAAAATCTTTTAGTTCTTTATTCATTCACTTTTTCCATTTTATGGTGCCAGATACTGCCTACTTTCAACTACTATGATCTCCTCCTCCGTCA